>NZ_JARUND010000002.1:1806079-2107092 GCF_036898825.1 Streptomyces sp. B21-083
GTCTCGCCGGCCCCTGGGCGATGCGCGTACAGCCGGGCGAGACGGTCCTCTTCGGCGGCCCCGGCGGGGCGTACGCCCCCGACCCCGACGCCGACTGGCATCTGCTCGTCGGCGACGAGAGCGCGCTGCCGGCGATCGCCTGCGCCCTGGAGGCGCTGCCCGACGGCGCGAAGGCCTACGCCTTCGTGGAGGTCGCCGGCCCCGAGGAGGAGCAGAAGATCGACTCCGACGTGGAGGTCCGCTGGCTGCACCGCGGCGAACGCCCCCTCGGCCAGGCCCTCGTCGAAGCCGTGAGCGGCCTGGAGTTCCCCGCGGGCCGGGTGCAGGCGTTCGTGCACGGCGAGGCGTCCTTCGTGAAGGACCTGCGCCGACTGCTGCGGGTGGAGCACGAGATCCCGCGCGAGGATCTCTCGATCTCCGGCTACTGGCGCCTCGGCCACAACGAGGACGGCTGGCAGGCGACCAAGCGGGACTGGAACGCACGGGTGGAGGCGGAGCAGGAGGCCGCCGCCCCGACGGCCTCCTGACTCTCGGCGCCCCGACTCAGCGCTTTTCCCCGGCCCGGAGCTGTTCGACCATCCCCGGCCCCGGATGGTCGAACAGCTCCGGGCCGGATGTCCGAAGAGCTCCGGGCCAGATGAGCGAACACCCGGCGCAAGCTGTCGGCCACCCCCGAACTCCCCTCCCCCACTCCCCAGTTGGCGGCGTGGAAATCCACCACGCCTCCCCGCCCCGCACCTCGAAGCCACCGGCGGGAAGGACCGCCGAGCCGGCGTCGGTCCGCCGAGCCGCCTCACGTCGTCCGGCTGCCGCCGGTACGTGAGGACTTGGGTCCCGCCCCGACACGGCCACGACATCCCTGCGAAACAGCGCCTCCCTAATTTCTGTCACCCGACAGGAATTACGCGCCGAAGGCAGGTCCCGCCGTGACCACGACCGCTTCCCCCGACGTACGCCCCGATCCGCCGGATCAGTCCGTCGACCGCTCCCTGGCCGAGTTCGGCTACCCCCAGGAACTGCACCGCAGCCTCGGCCGGTACGCCTCGTTCGCCGCCGGGTTCTCCTTCATCTCCGTCCTGACGACGGTCTTCCAGTTCTTCGCCTTCGGATACGCGTTCGGCGGCCCCGTCTTCTTCTGGGCCTGGCCCGCCGTACTGATCGGCCAGTTGCTGGTCGCCGCGTGCTTCGCGGAACTGGCCGCGCGGTATCCGATCTCGGGTGCGATCTACCAGTGGTCGTCGCGGCTCTCGAACCTCACCTTCGGCTGGTTCGCCGGCTGGATCATGGTGATCGGGCAGATCGTGGTGGTCGCGGCGGCGGCGCTCGCGCTCCAGGTCGTCATGCCGGCCATCTGGTCAGGCTTCCAGCTGGTCGGCGACGACCCGGCCCCGACCTCGGCGAGCGGCGCGGCCAACGCGGCGATTCTCGGCGTGCTCCTGCTGGCCCTCACCACCTTGGTGAACGTCCTGGACAACCGTGTGATGTCCCTGATCAACCGGGTCGGTGTGACCGCCGAGATCATCGGCGCCTTCCTGATCATCGTGCTCCTGTTCACCCACTCCGAGCGCACCCCCGGCATCACCTTCCACACGGGTACGGCACTGCAGTCCGGCCTGACCGGGGCGCTGCTGGTGGGTTCGTTCACGGCGGCGTACGTGATGATCGGGTTCGACAGCGCGGGCGAGATGAGCGAGGAGACACACCATCCCCGGCGCACCGCACCCCGTACGATCCTCACCGCGCTCGCCTCGGCCGGCCTGCTGGGCGGGCTGATCATCCTCGCCGGCCTGCTCGCCGCGCCGAGCCTCACCGACGGCCGGCTCGGCGTCGAGGGCCTGAGCTACGTCCTGACGAGCAGCCTCGGCGACGGGGTGGGCCGCGCCCTGCTGGTCGACGTGGTGGTGGCCATCGCGGTGGCGACGCTCGCGATCCAGACGGCGGCCTGCCGGATGCTGTTCTCGATGGCCCGCGACGGCCAACTGCCGTTCTCGGCCCGCCTCGCGAAGGTCAACCCGCGCACGGGCATGCCGAACGCCCCCGCCCTGGTCGTCGGCGTTCTGGCGGCGACCCTGCTCCTCCTCAACTTCGCCTCCCCGGAGGCCTTCCTGGCCATCGGCACCACCTGCATCGTGATGCTGTACCTGGCGTACGCGATGGTCACCGGCCCCCTCCTCGCCCAGCGCCTGAAGGGCACCTTCACCGCCGACGGCACCGACGAGACCGGCAAGCCCCTCTTCTCCCTGGGCCGCTGGGGCATCCCGGTGAACGCCCTCGCCCTCCTCTACGGCCTCTTCATGACCGTCAACCTGGCCTGGCCCCGCGCGGCGGTGTACGACCCGGCGGGCGGACACTGGTACTTCCAGTGGTTCACCGTGCTGTTCCTTGTGGTCACCGTGGGGGGCGGCGGTTTGTACCGGCTTGTGCGTGCGCGGCGGGTGCGGTCTGCCGAGAGGACTTGATCCGCCGCACGACGGTCGCCGCCGCACAGACAGTGATTCGCCGCGGCCGAGTACCCGAGGGTGCGGCAGCCGGCCACGGCGACCTGGCTCGGGCCGACGTCCAGTTTCAGTCAGATAATATCTACGGGCGCATTCCAGGTGGCCGATGATGGCCCGTGCGGTGGCATGACCTCACAGTCGATCCGATATCGGGCCCGCCACATCGTCGAAACTGCAGACCCGCTCAAGACCGGCCACCCTGCCTCAATCCGGCACGGAATCCGATGCGACAGGGGCGGCCGGTGCTGCTGTGAGGGGAAAGGGCTTGGGAACCGTTGTCAGTGTGGCCAGAACCAGCCATTCCCCAAAGCGCTCGCGCGCCGCATCATAAGACGCATGAATAGCGACACCTCCACGCGGATTTGGTCAGTGCCGAGTGTGTTGTGCCCCTTTCCGGTCACGTACAACGAGCCAGCGGCTCGCAGGGCGGACGAGGACATAGTCGCTTGGGCGCTGAGCCTTGATCTCTTCCCGGGGCAACGCGCCGAGCTGAACGGATACCGCTTCGGCACTTTCGCCGCGCTCACACACCCTGACGCGGTCGACCACGATCACCTGATGCTCGTGGCCCGCAACATGACCGCCCTGTTCGCCGCGGACGACCACTACTGCGACGAGGGCATAGAAGGCGTCCGCCTCGCCATGAGTGCCTCACGGCTCGCGGGGGCGTTGACCGCGCTGGAGAACGGCGCCCGGCTGCCCGACTGCCCCTCGATCGAGGGCTTTGTCGGCAGTGACCCAGTGGCGCATGCCCTCCGCGAGACAGCGGAACACATCACACGCTTGGGCACGCCGACGCAAGTAGGCCGTCTGCGCCACGAGACAACCGCTACGTTCTTGGCGATGGCGGCGGAAAACTCGTGGCGTATCGCCAGGCACGTTCCCGATCCCGCGGAATACTTGGCTCATCGCAAGTACAACGGGGCCATGGCATGCCTGGTACTGATCGATGTCGCCGGGGGCTACGAACTGCCCGCCCGCGACTGGGAAGAGCCTGGTGTCCGATCTCTGTCGCTCGCCGCCTCATTGATGATCATGCTGGTGAACGACTTGTATTCGGTCGCCAAGGAAAGTGCCGACATCGGCAGCCACAGCTTGCCCACAGTGCTCTCCGCACGCCACGGGTGGTCTCTCGAACGGAGCATGTGCGCGACGGGCGAACTGCACGACAACCTCATGCGTGCCTATCTGCGTCTGGAACCCGATGTCGCGCGCGACGCCTCGCCCGAACTCACCCGCTATCTCGCCGGACTGCGGCACTGGATGCGGGGGAATCTCGAATGGCACACCCTCACAGGACGACACAACAATCGCGCGGGACGCCCGACCCCCAAGACAGGACCTGACGGTCCCACCCACGACCGCGTCAAGGACGACAAGCACTACTCGTCCGCCGCAGGTGTCTGTCCCCACTGCGGAGACCGACACCACTCAGCCACAGCTGTTGCGTAGATGCCCGGAGGAGACCAGCCAGCAGCTCTCTGACCTGCGGCGCGACACCGGCCGGGCGCCAGAGAGTGAGCCCGGCAGACCGCGCTTCTCATATGCTTGACCGTGATGAGACGCCGCACCCCGCCCCCGCCCTCTCCCCTGCCGCAGCGCGACGGAGTGGATCCGGTGCGCGTTCGCCTGCCGGCCGGGGATACGTGGCCGACCGTACGAGATCATCTCGATGCTCGGCTCGCGGCAGGGGCCGGCGTCATCGACGAAATGCTCGACGCGGGCCTGATCGTGGACATCGCCGGGCGTCCGGTGCCGCGGGACATGGCGTATGTGCCGGGGATGTTCGTCTGGTTCCACCGGGAGCTGCCCGATGAGGAACAGGTGCCCTTCCCGGTCGACGTCCTGTACCGGGACGATCACGTGGTGGTGGCCGACAAGCCTCATTTTCTGGCCACCATCCCGCGCGGCAGCCATGTCGCCGAGACGGCCCTGGCCCGGCTGCGAAGGCAGCTGGGCATCCCGACTCTCGGCGCGGCACACCGACTGGACCGGCTGACGGCCGGGGTGGTGCTGTTCACCGTGCGACCCGAGGAACGCGGCGCGTATCAGTCGCTGTTCCGGGACAAGCGGGTGACGAAGGAGTACGAGTCCGTGGCGCCGTACGATCCCGCGCTGGCCCTGCCCCGCACCGTACACAGCCGGATCGTCAAGGAGCGCGGGGTCATGGCGGCCCGCGAGGTCGAGGGCGAGCCCAATGCCGTCAGCCGGATCGAGTTGCTGGAGCACGGGTACGGGCGTGCCCGGTACCGGCTGATGCCACGTACCGGGCAGACGCACCAACTAAGGGTGCACATGAGCGCGTTGGGGGTGCCGATCCTCGGCGATCCCCTCTATCCGGAAGTCACCGGCCCTGTGGCGGCAGGTGACTTCCGCCGTCCGCTCCAACTACTGGCGCGGGTCCTTGAGTTCACCGATCCGGTCACGGGCCGCGAGCACCGGTTCGTCAGCCCACGGGTGCTGCGGGCCTGGTCGTCGTACCACGAGTGGGCCGGATAGCCCCGGTGCCCGGTCGGCTCAGTCGCCGCGCCACCAACGCAGCAGACGCCGGAACACGCCCGGTCGGCGCGCCGGTTCGGGTGCCGACGTCGACTCGGGCTCGCCGGCCGGGACCCCAGGCCCCGACGCCGTGTGCTGCGGCTGCTCCGTGCCGACCTGCCAGTTGTCCGGGCGCTGTGACGGCACCGGCCTGACGCCGGGGTTCTCCATGACCTCCTGCGGGGACCTCGGCGCGAACTTCACCGGCAGTTCCACCAGGTGGCGATTCGCGACGGACGACCGCCAGCGCAACTCATCCTCATCACAGGCGAGTTGGATGTCGGGAACGCGGGTCAGCAGCGCGTCGACGCCGACGTCGGCGATGGCGCGGCCGATGTCCTGGCCCGGGCACTCGTGCGGGCCGCCGCTGAACGCGAGGTGGGAGCGGTTGCCCTGCATGTTGGCTTCGAGATCGGGGCGGACCCGCGGGTCGACGTTGCCCGGTGCGATGCCCAGGAGCAGTCCGTCACCCTTGCGGATGCGCTGGCCGCCCAGCTCGGTCTCCTGCTTGGCGATGTAGGCGAAGACCGTGCTGAACGGCGGCTCGTCCCACAGGGACTGTTCGACCGCTTCGGGCACCGTCATCTGGCCGCCGTTGAGCCGGGCACGGAACCCGGGGTTGGTGAGCACTTGCCGCAGTACATTGGCGAGCAGGTTGGCGGTGCTCTCGTACGCGACGATCAGGACGACGCGCAGGTGCTGGCCGATCTCCTCGTCGTCGAGGCCCGCCGGGTGGTTGATGAGGTGGCTGGTGAAGTCGTCCTCGGGCTCGGCCCGGCGGCGGGCGGTGAGCCGCATCAGGGCGTCCATGACGTACTGGTTGCTTGCGATCGCGGTCTCGGTGCCCTTGAGCATGTCGCGGGCGGCCTGCACGATCCGGTCGCCGTACTCCTCGGGCATGCCGAGGATCTCGCACATCACTGCCATCGGCAGATGCTCGGCGAACTGGCTGACCAGGTCGGCGCTGCCCTCCGTACAGAACTTGTTGACGAGGTGCTGGGTCGCGCGGTTGATGTAGCGGCGGATGCCTCGGTTGTCGATGGTCGACATGGCGCCGGTGACCGCGCCGCGCAGCCGCAGGTGCTCGTCGCCCTCGGTGTGGCTGCAGATGGGCTGCCGTGCGAAGTGCGGCATGAGCGGGTGGTCGGGCTTGACCGTCCCGTCCCGCATGGGCGTCCACAGACGGCTGTCCTTGCAGTACTGCGACGGGCTGCGCACCATGTGCATGTTCTCGCCATGCCCCAGCACCACCCAGATCGGCACGTCGTCATGGAGCAGCGCGGGGGCCACCGCGCCGTGTTCGGCGCGGAGTTTCTCGTACACGGCTCCCAGGTCCTCGGCCTCGGGGCCGTACAGCCGGCGCAGGCCGCCGGGGCCGGTGCCCATGCCGTGGGCGGGGCAGCCGGGGGGTGGGCTGAGGTCGGTGTCGGCCGTGCCGGTCAGGGAGTGGGGGTCAGGCGTCACTGTGATCGCTCCGAAATGAAGTGGATCCGGTGTCAGAAGAGTTGATGGTGTGCTGGGTTGCCGGTGGCCGCGCTCAGACGGACGCCTTCGTCATCTCCAGCGAGTGCAGAAAGCGCATCAGCGTCATGAGCGTGTCCCGGCTGGAGGCCCGCCTGCGTGCGTCGCACTCCACGATGGGGATCTCCGGGGCCAGGTCGAGGGCCGAGCGCAGGTCCTCGACCGGGTAACGGGGCGCGTCCGGGAAGGAGTTGACGGCGATGACGAAGGGCACGCCCCGTTCCTCCAGTCGCCCTATGACGTCGAAGCTCACTTCCAGGCGCCGGGTGTCGATCAGGACGACCGCGCCGAGGGCGCCTTCGAACAGGCCGTTCCACAGGAACCAGAAGCGTTCCTGGCCCGGGGTGCCGAACAGGTAAAGGACCAGTTGGTCGGTGATGCTGATGCGGCCGAAGTCCATGGCCACGGTGGTGGCCGTCTTGGAATCGGAGCCGTAGTTGTCGTCGACGCCGATGCCGGCCTGCGTCATGGTCTCTTCGGTGGTCAGCGGCCTGATCTCGCTCACCGAGCCGACCATGGTCGTCTTGCCGACGCCGAATCCGCCCACGATCACGATCTTCACCGCGGCCTGGGTGCTCGACGGCAGGCGGTCCTCGGTCCGTGGGCCCGGGATGGTGTCAGAGCTTTTGAAGTCCATGCATCACCGCTTCGAGGAGGGAACGGTCGGCGAGCGACTCGCGGATGAGCGGGTAGCGCGCCTGGACCAGTTCGGCCGTCAGCAGCTCGGTGAGCAGGACGGTCACCACGCTGAACGGCAGGTTGAGGTATGCCGAGAGCTCGGCCACGGACAGAGGGTCCTTGCAGAGGCGGAGCAGCGCCGACTGCTCCGGCGGAGCGGCGGGCGGGGGCTCGGCGCACGCCACGATTAACGTGACGAGGTCGAGGGAGGCTCGCTCGCCGCCCTGGGCCGCGCCGGTGAGCACATAGAGCCGTTCGGGGTTCTTGCGCTCCCCTTCCTTGGGCTCCCCTTCCTTGCCCGCCGCGCCCTCTTGGCCTGCTGCGCCCTCCGCGGCGACCGTGCTCTGCTGAAGCAGCTCGGGCGGAGGTTCCTGCTTGACGGGGTAGCGCCGTCGGCGCTGCGGAGGAGTCATACGGTCTGCCCGTTCCGCCGGGGCGGACTGGTGAGGTGGGCGCCGATGCGGACGACGAGGTCGCGCATGTGGTTGCTCATGTTGCCGGGTTCGGCGACCACGTTGGCGAGGACCGCGAGATAGGCGTTGGGGCCGGCGGCCATCAGGTAGAAGTAGCCGCCGGTGACCTCGATGATGACCATGCGCATCGTGCCGTCGCTGTCCGGGATCTCGTGCGCGACGGCGCCGGCGAGGCTCTGCAGCCCCGCACAGGCGGCGGCGACACGGTCGGCGGCGTCGGGGTCGCCGCCGTAGCGCGCGATGCGCAGGCCGTCGGCGGAGAGCACCACGATCTGCTGGATGCCGGGTACGCCGTCGGCGAGCTCCTTGAGCATCCAGTCGAAGTTGGCTCGCTGCGAGATCACTTGAGGTCCCCCTCGTCGTCGGCCTCAGCGTGGGCCGGCTGCTGGTTGGTCGCACTCGCGGCGGTCGGGTCTTCCCGGTGGCCGCCGAAGGCCGCTTGGTCGTCCGGGTGACGGCCGAGGGCCGTGGGGTCGGCGGCCGGGAACGCGGTGAAGTCGACCGCGTCGTCCGGGTGGCCGGAGAACATCTTCGGGTCGTCGGGGTTCCTGGTGAAGGCCGTGGGGTCCGGGTCGCCCTTGAGGCCCTCCATGAACGCCTCGACCCACAGGCCGGGCAGGGGTTCGTCGTCCTTTTTCTTCTTCTGCGACTTGGGCTCCCACAGTTTGCGGAGCTCGGGGTCGGCCTCCAACGCGGCCTCGGACGCCCTGGACCGGGCGTACCGCTCGCTCAGCGGGGTCTTGACCCGGCTGCGGCGCTGCGGCAGACCGTTCTCGGTCCACTCGGTGACCTCCGGGACGTCGTCCTCCATGGAGACCGACGCCGGGATCCGCGGGCCCGTCGTGGGGCGGCGCTTCTTGGGCGGGCGCTTGGGGCCTTCCAGCGCACCGAGTTCGATCTTGGGCGCGGCGGTGGCGCCGATGCCGTGGGCGAGTCCGGGCGCGGGGTCGCCGGTGAGCATGTCGGACGGCACGACCAGTACGGCGCGGACACCGCCGTACGCGGACTGCCTGAGCGAGATCTGCATCTTGTACGACTCGCAGAGGCGCCCTACGACCGCCAGGCCGAGGCGCGGGGACTCTCCGAGGTCGTTGAGGTCGAAACCGGCCTGGGCGCGGGCGATCATGACCTCGGCGCGCTTGCGGGACTCCTCGCTGAGGCTGACGCCGGCGTCCTCGATCTCGATGGCGATGCCGGTCTGCACCTCGGTCGCGGTGACATGCACCTTGGTGTGGGGCGGCGAGTAGCGCGTGGCGTTGTCGAGGAGTTCGGCCGCGGCGTGGATGAGCGGTTCGACGGAGTTGCCGTCGACGTTGACCTTCGCGATGGAACTCAGGTCGATACGCCGGTACTCCAGGATCCGGGACATCGCGCCGCGCAGCACGCTGTACAGCGCGACGGGCTGGGGCCACTGGCGCCCGGGCCGGCCGCCGCCGAGCACGGAGATGGAGTCGGCGAGGCGGCCGATCAGCGCGGTGCCGTGGTCGATGCGCAGGAGGTCGTCGAAGACCTCGGGGTTGCGGCCGTGGTCCTCCTCCATCTCCCGGAGTTCGTTGGCCTGCTGGTGGACGATCGCCTGAACGCGCCGGGCGATGCTGACGAACGCGCGCTGCGCGCCGTCCCGCATGGACTCCTCGCGGTCGATGATCTCCAGGACCCGCTCCAGCAGTTTGCGCTGCGGAACCGGGAGTTCGCGGTACGGGGAGTCCGGTCCACGCAGTTCGCGAATCACCCCTGAGGGTGAACCGGCGACGCGCAGCAGATGGAGCCCGTACGGCAGGACTTCTGTGCCGAACCGGAGGAACTCCTCGTCGTGGGCGGCGATGCGCCGCTCCAGATACGCGGTGTGACGGGCGTGCTCGGCCCGCAGACCACGGACGGTACGGCCACGGCGGACCACTTCGGCGGCGACCGCGACGACCAGGACCGTGGCGATGGCTCCGCACCAGCCGACGGCGGCGCGGACCGGCCCGGTCACCAGGGCGGCGGCGGCTCCGGTCGCGCCGGCCATTGCTATGGCAGGCAGCAACAGCACGCGCGCGTAGGGAAGTTCACGGCCACCGGGAGGCGATTGAACACTCACCATGTATGCCCTCTGAGACAAATCGGCTGGGTTGGGGGAGCTTGCTGTGGGGTACGTCTGGGAACTGTCTGGATCTTCGGTATTTTTGGGAACAAGCGCACGAATACATCCCAACTCGGTGCGCTGCGGGCGAGCTTAGTCCGACCGGATCAACGCCGTGTCATATTCGGCAAGCCCCTGAAATGCCCCTTGCGAGTGGAGTACCCTCGGCCCATTTGCACGCTGCGGATGCAATCAAACACATTGCGTAACGACGCACGGGCGTACGAAGGGCACTCACCGTGACGGGTGAACGCGGGCCTCCGGAAGGGCCCGGGCCCGCCCCTGCCCTCAGATACCGGCGATGCGCAGTGCCGCGTCCGCCGCGGCTTCCGCGAAGACGGCGACCGGGCGCTCGGGGCCGGAGCGGTGCACGAGGATGACGCCCTCGATCAGCCCGAAGAGCAGATCCGTCCGCAGTTCCAGCTCACCCTTGGCGAGCACTCCCCCGGTGGCCGTCGCGGCGAGCAACTGCCGGTAGGCGTCCTTGAGTTCGGCCCGTACGGCGTGGAAACCGGCGAAGCGTTCGGCACGCACCTCGGGGAGGAGGTAGAGACCCCCGAGGTTGTACGGGCCGCCGCAGAGCAGCTCGACGTCGGTGCGGCACAGCTTCCACAACCGGCCCTCGGCCGGGGCGGCGTCGTCGGCCAGCAGCCCGCGGGCGTACGTCAACGAGGGCGTGACGGTGGACTCCAGGAGCTCGGCGAGCAGCTCCTCCTTGCCGGAGACGTAGTGGTACATGGACGCCTGACGCATCCCCGCCCGCTCGGCAATGGTCCGGGTGGTGGTGGCCGCGTAGCCGCGGGTGGTGAACAACTCGGCGGCCGCGGTGAGGAGTTCCGCACGCGGGGCGAGCCCGCTGTCCGGCCGCTGCGCGGCCCGCGGCCTGCCGACCCGCCGTCCGCCCGGCCCGCCCGTCGTTCCCATGCGTTCGATCCTCGCACACAGCCCGGCCGGATGATCTCCGTGAGCGATCGGTAACCAGGCGGCAACACACGGGCAACGCCGGCGTCTCGGCGCCCGCCTAATTTCTGTCGGGCGACAGAAATTCAATGGGCAGGACAGCAGGACAGACAGCACGAGCACCAATAGAAGCAGTACGACTTCGGAGCCGGAGGACCCTCGATGGGGACATCGACCACGTACGGAGCCCGCGATCACGCCCGCGCCCAGGAGGGCGCCCAGGCGGAGGCCATGCCCGTCGTCCCGGCCGCCGACTGGCCCGCACCGCCCTGCGCGGCGGGCCATCTGGTGTGGGCCGAGACAGTGGCGGGCGGCAACTACACGCACCGGGTCCTGGCCCGCGGCACCGAGCTGCGCCTGACCGACCTGCGCGGGGACGCCTGCGCCCATCTACTGCTCTTCGTCGCGGACCGGCCCTGGGAGCGGCTGAACGTCGCCGACACGGTCAAGGTCCAGTGGAACGCGTACCTCGGAGAGGGGCAGTTGCTGCTCTCCGACCAGGGCCGTGTCCTCGCCTCGCTGGTCGCCGACACCTCCGGGCGCCACGACGCGCTGTGCGGCACCTCGACCCTCGTGCGCAACACGAACCGGTACGGCGACGGCACCCCGCAGTCGCCCTCCCCCGCCGGCCGTGAGCTGTTCAAGCTGGCCGCGGCCAAGAACGGCCTCCAGCCGCGCGATCTGCCGCCCTCACTCTCGTTCTTCCAGGGCGTGGAGGTACGCGAGGACGGCTCCCTCGACTTCACCGGCTCGGCCGGACCGGGCGGCAGTGTGACGCTGCGCGCCGAGCAGGACGTCACGGTGCTGATCGCGAACGTCCCGCACCCCGCCGACCCGCGCGACGACTACGTGAGCACCCCGCTGGAGGTGCTGGCCTGGCGCGCCGAGGCGACCCACCCCGGCGACCCCCTGTGGGAGGCCACTCCCGAGGGCCGCCGCGCGTTCCTCAACACCGCCGAATTCCTTGCCGCGAGGGGGCTCGTATGACCACGCCGACCGTCCGCAAAGCCATCGTTCCCGCCCGCGCCGCCTGGTCGTCCGTCGTCCGCGCCGGTGGGACGCTGACCATCACCGACCTGCACGGCAACCAGGCCGTCGACTTTCTCGTGTACGACGCCCACGACACATCCGTGCGCTACAGCGCGCCCGACACGATCCACGCCCAGGGCGGTGTCTTCCTCACCACCGGCAGTGTCCTCATGTCGAACGAGCACACGGCCCTGATGACCGTGGCCGCCGACGACGTGGGCCGCCACGACACGGTCGGCGGTGCCTGCTCCAAGGAGTCGAACACCCTGCGGTACGGCCATCACACCTGGTCGCAGCACGCGTGCGTGGACAACTTCCTCGCCGAGGGCGTCAAACACGGCCTGGGCAAAAGGGACTTGGTCTCCAACATCAACTGGTACATGAACGTGCCGGTGGAGAAGGACGGCACGCTGGGCATCGTCGACGGTCTCTCGGCGCCGGGGCTCTCGCTCACGCTCCGAGCCGAGCGCGATGTCCTGGTCCTCGTCTCCAACTGCCCCCAGATCAACAACCCCTGCAACGGCTTCGACCCGACCGAGGTGGAGATGACCATCACCGAGGCGGGCACGGCATGACCTTCGACACGCTGCTGGTCGCCAACCGGGGCGAGATCGCCGTGCGCATCATCCGTACGGCACGGGAGCTGGGCCTGCGCACGGTCGCGGTCTACTCCGACGCCGACCGCTCCGCCCCGCACGTCCGGCTCGCCGACGAAGCGGTGCGGCTCGGTCCGGCGCCCGCGAAGGAGTCGTATCTCGACGCCGACCTGGTGCTGGCGGCGGCCAAGGTGACGGGCGCGGGAGCGATCCATCCCGGGTACGGCTTCCTCTCCGAGGACGCCGACTTCGCGCGCCGCTGCGAGGACGCCGGGATCGTGTTCGTGGGGCCGACGCCCGGCCAGTTGGAACTGTTCGGCGCGAAGCACACGGCCCGGGCGGCGGCGGAGGCGGCCGGCGTGCCCCTCGCACCCGGCACCGGACTGCTGGCCTCCCTCGACGAGGCGTACGCGCGAGCCGCGGCCATCGGCTATCCCGTGATGCTCAAGGCGACCGGCGGGGGCGGTGGCATCGGCATGTCGGCCTGTGCCTCGGCCGCCGAACTCGCCGACGCCTGGGAGCGGGTGCAGCGCGTCGCCGCCGCCTCCTTCTCCTCGGCCGGCGTCTTCCTGGAACGGCTCGTCGAACACGCCCGCCATGTCGAGGTGCAGGTCTTCGGCGACGGCGAGGGCCGGGTCGTCACCTTCGGCGACCGCGACTGCTCGCTCCAGCGCCGCAACCAGAAGGTGGTGGAAGAGGCTCCGGCCCCCGGGATCCCCGCGCTCGTGCGCGCCCAACTGGCCTCCGCTGCACGCGACTTGTGTGCATCAGTCGGCTACCGCTCCGCCGGAACAGTGGAGTTCGTGTACGACGCGGCCCGCGAGGAGGCCTACTTCCTGGAGGTCAACACCCGCCTCCAGGTGGAACATCCGGTGACGGAGGAGATCTACGGCGTCGACCTCGTCGCCTGGATGCTGCGGCTGGCCCGGGGTGAACGGGACGTCGTACGCGACCCGGGCACCCCTCGCGGTCACGCCGTCGAGGCCCGTGTCTACGCCGAGGACCCCTCGCGCGAACACCGGCCCAGCGCGGGCCTGTTGACCCGGGTCGAGTTCCCGGGCGGGGTGCGGATCGACGGCTGGGTGGAGACGGGCACCGAGGTGACCACGTCGTACGACCCGATGCTCGCGAAGGTGATCGCGTTCGGCGCCGACCGGGAGCACGCGCTGCGCCGGCTCGACGAGGCGCTGGCCCGTACCCGGGTCGACGGCATCGAGACGAACCTCGGCCTGGTACGGGCGGCGCTCGCGAACCAGGACTTCCGCTCAGCGACACACTCGACGGCGACCCTCGCCGAGGTGAGCGATCCGACTCCGCGCATCGAGGTCGTCTCCGGCGGGACGCTCACCACGGTCCAGGACTGGCCGGGCCGCACCGGCTACTGGCAGGTGGGCGTGCCTCCGTGCGGCCCGATGGACGACCGCTCGTTCCGGCTCGGCAACCGCGCCCTGGGCAACGACGAGGGCGCCCCTGGCCTCGAATGCACCCTCCAGGGCCCGTCGTTGAGGTTCACCCATCCCACGACGGTGTGTGTGACTGGGGCTCCGGCGCCGGTCACCCTGGACGGCACGCCGGTCGCCCAGTGGGAGCCGGTCACGGTCCCGGCGGGTGCCGTACTGGCGATCGGCGCCCCGACGGAACAGGGCCTGCGGACCTACGTGCTCTTCGCCGGCGGCGGCCTGGACGTGCCGCCTTTCCTCGGCAGCGCGGCCACCTTCACCCTGGGCAAATTCGGCGGGCACGGGGGACGGGCGCTGCGCACGGGCGACGTACTGCACGGCGGTGCGGCGGCGGAGTCAGGAACTCCGGTACCCCAGTCCGACCGCCCCGAGTTCGCCTCCCCCTGGCACCTCGGCGCCGTCGAAGGCCCGCACGCGGCACCGGAGTTCTTCACCGAGGAGGACATCCACGACTTCTACGCGGCCGACTGGAAGGTCCACTTCAACTCGGCCCGCACGGGCGTACGGCTGGTCGGTCCCAAGCCCCGCTGGGCGCGTACCGACGGGGGTGAGGCGGGCCTGCACCCGTCCAACATCCATGACACGCCGTACTCCGTGGGCGCCGTCGACTACACCGGCGACATGCCGGTCCTGCTGGGCCCGGACGGCCCCTCGCTCGGCGGCTTTGTGTGCCCGGCGACCGTCCTCAGCACGGAACGCTGGAAACTGGGCCAGCTTCGCCCCGGCGACACGGTCCGCTTCGCACCGGTGGACACAACAGGCGTACAGCGAGCGGCGATTGTGGACGGGGGCGTCCTGGCCCGGGACGGCGACATCACGTACCGCCGCAGCGGCGACGACAATCTGCTCGTCGAATTCGGGCCCATGCAACTGGACCTGGCGCTCCGGATGCGTGTCCACGCCCTGATGGAGGCGGTGACGGAGCTGGACCTGGCCGGGGTGAGGGACCTGACACCGGGTATCCGCTCCCTCCAGATCCAGGCGGACCCGGCCGTACTCCCCCAGCCCGAACTCCTCGCCGCGATACGGCGGACAGCCACGTCCCTACCCCCCGCGGACCACCTCACGGTCCCCTCCCGCACGGTCCACCTCCCCCTCTCCTGGGACGACCCGGCGACCCGCGAGGCGATCGCCCGCTACATGGCGGGCGTCCGCGACGACGCCCCCTGGTGCCCGTGGAACATCGAGTTCATCCGCCGTGTGAACGGTCTGGACTCGGTCGACGACGTGTACCGCACGGTCTTCGACGCGGAGTACCTCGTACTGGGCCTGGGCGACGTCTACCTGGGCGCCCCGGTGGCAACCCCGCTCGACCCCCGCCACCGCCTGGTGACGACGAAGTACAACCCGGCCCGGACCTGGACGGCCGAGAACTCGGTGGGCATCGGCGGCGCCTACCTCTGCGTCTACGGCATGGAGGGCCCCGGCGGCTACCAGTTCGTCGGCCGTACGACCCAGGTGTGGTCGGGCTGGCAGCAGCGCGGCGCGTTCGAGCCGGGCTCACCGTGGCTGCTGCGGTTCTTCGACCGCATCAAGTGGTACGCCGTCGAGCCGGACGAACTCCTCGACCTGCGCGCCGACATCACCTCGGGCCGCTTCGTCCCCCGCATCGAGGAGGGCGTCTTCTCCCTCGCGGAATACGAGGAGTTCCTGACGGAGAACGCCGAGTCGATAGCGGAGTTCCGCTCCCGCCAGGGCGCGGCCTTCTCGACGGAACGGGACGCCTGGGAGGCGGCGGGCGAGTTCACACGCGCGGAGGCGGCCACGGCACCTCCCGCCCCTGTCGCCGAGGTGACGATCCCGGCAGGCGGCCACCTGATCGAGGCCGAGTTCGCCGCGTCGGTATGGCAGTTGAACGTGTCTCCGGGCGACGAGGTGACAGCGGGCCAGCCGCTCCTGGCCCTGGAGGCGATGAAGATGGAGTCCCGGATACACGCCCCGATCACAGGAGTGGTCCACGAGATCCTGACCAGACCGGGCGCCCAGGTGGAGGCGGGCACGGCATTGATCGTCCTGACCCCGGCCCCCTAGCAGGACTCCGCCCCCGCCGCACCAATCCAGCCCGTCCGGCGTTTGAGGACGAGGCCCCTTCAGGGCCGAAAGGGGGGTCTGGGGGCTCAGCCCCCAGGGATGGGACGGGTAGGGGCGGCGGGGGCGAAACCCCTTCGCCCACCGCCCCGCACCCGACAGCACCACCCCAGCCCAAGGAGCACCGATGTCGACCCTGTCCCGAGTCCGTATGGCCTACGCCCGCATCGACGCCGTGGACCGCCCCGAGGTCTGGATCGACCTGCGTCCCCAGGCCGACGTCGAGACCGAGGCCCGCGCCATCGACACCCGCCTCGCCGCAGGCGACCACCTCCCCCTCGCCGGCAGACTCTTCGCCGCCAAGGGCAACATCGACGTCCAGGGCCTCCCCACCACCGCCGGCTGCCCGGCCTACGCCTACCACCCCGAGGCCGACGCCCCGGTCGTCGCCCGCCTGCGGAACGCCGGCGCCCTCCTCCTCGGCACCACCAACCTCGACCAGTTCGCCACCGGCCTCGTCGGCACCCGCTCCCCATACGGCGCCGTCCGCAACGCCCACGACCCCGCCCGTATCAGCGGCGGCTCCAGCTCAGGCTCCGCGACAGCCGTGGCACTGGGCCTCGTCGACTTCGCCCTCGGCACCGACACCGCCGGCTCCGGCCGCGTCCCCGCCGCCTTCAACGGCATCGTCGGCCTCAAGCCCACCCGAGGCCTGGTCCCCACCATCGGCGTCGTCCCGGCCTGCGCCTCCCTCGACTGTGTGACCGTCTTCGCCCGTACGCTCCCCGAGGCCGAGCAGGCACTCGCGCACATGGCGTCCCCGTCCGCCCGGGAACTCCCGCCCCTCCCGCAACGCGCCCCCGGCCCCTGGCGCGTGGCCGTCCCGCCGCTCGCCCAGCTCGGCGAGCTCGACCCGGGCTGGGCGGAGGCGTACGAGGCCACGGTGACGCAGCTTCGCGCCGCAGGTGTGTCCGTCCGCACGCTCGACCTCACGCCGTTCACCGAGGCCGCCGCGATGCTGTACCAGGGCGCGTTCGTCGCGGAGCGCTACACGGCCGTAGGCGCCTTTGTCGACAAGTTGCTCGCCGAGGGAGGTGAGGCGAGCGCGACCCTGGACCCCACCGTCGCCGGCATCGTCACCCGTGCCCGCGACATCCCCGCCCACCAGCTCTACGCCGACCAGGAGCGGCTGGCCGCCCTGCGCGCCGGCGCGCTCGCCGAACTGGGCGACGCAGACGCCCTGTTGTTGCCGACGGCCCCCGGTCACCCCACCCTCGCCGAGGTCGCCGCCGACCCGCTGGGCGCAAACGCCCGCCTGGGCCGTTTCACCAACTCCACCAACCTCTTCGACCTGGCCTCGGTCGCCGTGCCCGCGGGCCAGGTCGACGGTCTTCCCTTCGGCGTGATGCTGATCGGCCCGGCGTTCACCGACGAACGGCTCGCCACGATCGCCCGTCTGGTGCAGCCCGAGGTCCGCCTCGCGGTGGTCGGCGCACATCTCGCGGGCCAGCCGCTGAACCGTCAACTCCTCGCCCTGGGTGCCCGGTTGGAGCGGACGACCACAACGGCCCCCGTCTACCGCCTGCACGCCCTCTCCACGACCCCACCGAAGCCGGGGCTCGTCCACGTCGGCGAGGGGGAAACCGACGGAGCCGCCATCGAGACCGAGGTGTGGCGACTTCCCGCCGAAGGTCTCGGCCACTTCCTGGCCGCCCTCCCCCGCCCCATGGCCCTGGGCCGCGTCCAACTCGCCGACGGCACTCACGTATCCGGCTTCCTGTGCGAACCGGCCGCCCTCGCGGGCGCCGAGGACATCACCACGTACGGCGGCTGGCGCGCGTACCTGGGCAGTCGCCTCTGACGGCCACGGCCCCGCGCCGGCCCGCGCGCGCCGCGCTGTGCTGTGCCTCGTCCGGAGGGGCGCAGACCGACCTCACGCGCTCCACGTGCGGGCCGCAGCCGGGCGGGACGCCGAGTGTGGGCCGCCGCCGGGCAACCACCGTGGGGCCACAGCCGATATCGGCCCGCACTCCACGACCGCATCCAGCGAGCCTCACCCCGACCCGCCGGACCACCACGGGCCACACCACCGCCGGGCGCTGCAAAACCACGGACCATCCGCGCATACCCCGCACGCAGGGCTCGACCCACCCAGCCGGCTCACCCCCCGGGGACCACCACACGGCCGACCGCCGGTGGCTATCCCACCGACGAGTACGCCACAACCCCCCGCAGCAGCCCCTCCACGGCCTTGCGCGCGTTCTTCGCGACCGTCGACCCCTCGCTGCCGGAGACCGGCGCCGCGGCCGAGATCTGGCCGAGGACGTCGATGACCTGCTTGCACCACCGGACGAAGTCGCCGGCCGGCATCTCCGCCTCACGCAGGACCTCGTCGAGGCCCCTGCCGGAGGCCCACTCGTAGGCCGCCCAGGCGAAGCCGAGGTCGGGCTCGCGCTGGCCGACGCCCTCGCTCTGGGTGATCCGGAACTCCTCCTCCAGCGCGTCGAGCCGGCCCCAGATGCGGACCATCTCGCCGAGCGCGGCCTTGGCCTTGCCGGACGGCACCTTCGGTGCCATGGCGTCGTCGGCGACCCGCGACTCGTAGACCAACGCCGAGACGCAAGCGGCGAGTTCGGCGGGTGAGAGCCCCTCCCACACGCCCGCGCGCAGGCATTCGCTGGCGAGCAGGTCCAGTTCGCCGTAGAGCCGGGCGAGCCGCTTCCCGTGCTCGGTCACCTCGTCGGAGCGCAGATAGTCCAGCTCGGTGAGCAGGGCGACGATACGGTCGAACGTCCGGGCGATGGTGTTGGTGCGGCCCTCGATACGCCGTTCCAGTTGCGAGGTGTCACGCAGCAGCCGGTGGTAGCGCTCGGCCCAACGGGCGTGGTCCTCGCGGTCGTTGCAGCCATGGCAGGCGTGGGCGCGGATGGCGGTGCGCAGCCGGGCGATCTCGCGGTCGTCGGCCGCCTGGGACCGCTGCTTGCGGGCCCGCTCGGGCGGGATGTGCCCGGCCTTGCTGCGCAGCGCGGACGCGAGGTCACGGCGGGACTGCGGGGAACGCGGGTTGAAGGTCTTGGGGACCCTCATCCGCTCCAACGGCTCGACGGGCACGGGGAAGTCCATGGACGCCAGCCGCTTCACCTGCCGTTCGGCCGTCAGCACCAGCGGGCGCGGGCCGTCGTGCTGCTCGAAGCCACGGTGGCCGTTGGACCGGCCGGCGGGCAGCCCCGGGTCCAGGACGAGCGCGAGGCCCGCGTACTTGCCGGTGGGGACGTGGATGATGTCACCGGGCTTGAGCTTCTCCAGCGCGACGGCGGCCTCGGCGCGCCGCTGGGCGGCACCCTGGCGGGCCAGGTCGGTCTCGCGGTCCTTGAGTTCGCGGCGCAGTGCCGCATACTCCTCGAAGTCGCCCAGGTGGCAGGTCATGGACTCCTTGTAGCCGTCCAGGCCCTCCTCGTTGCGCTGCACCTGCCGGGAGATCCCGACGACCGACTTGTCGGCCTGGAACTGTGCGAACGAGGTCTCCAGCAGCTCGCGCGAGCGGTGCCGCCCGAACTGTTCCACGAGGTTGACCGCCATGTTGTACGACGGCTTGAAGCTGGAGCGCAGCGGGTACGTGCGGGTGCCGGCCAGTCCCGCCAGGTGGTCGGGGCTCATACCGCGCTGCCACAGCACGACGGCGTGGCCCTCGACGTCGATGCCGCGACGGCCGGCGCGGCCGGTCAACTGGGTGTACTCGCCGGGGGTGATGTCGGCGTGCTGTTCGCCGTTCCACTTGACGAGCTTCTCCAGCACGACCGAGCGGGCGGGCATGTTGATGCCGAGCGCGAGGGTCTCGGTGGCGAACACGGCCTTCACGAGGCCGCGTACGAACAACTCCTCGACGACCTCCTTGAACGTGGGCAGCATGCCCGCGTGGTGGGCGGCGATGCCGCGCTCCAGACCTTCCAGCCACTCGTAGTACCCGAGGACGTGGAGGTCCTCGTCGGGGATGGAGGCGGTGCGCTCCTCGACGAGGGCGCGCACCCGCTCCCGCGCCTCGTCGTCGTTCAGCCGCAGGCCCGCGTACAGGCACTGCTGTACGGCGGCCTCGCAGGCCGCGCGGCTGAAGATGAACGTGATGGCGGGCAACAGGCCTTCGGAATCGAGCCGTTCGATGACTTCGGGGCGCCCGGGCGTCCACACGCGCGAGCGGGATCTGCGTTCGCGCTCACGGTCGGCCTCGCGCATGGCGCGCCCGCGTTTGCGGTCCTGGAAGGAGGGCCGCTGGGCCTCCATGCGCGCGAGCCGCGTGAGGTCGGGGTTGACGGCCTTCCTGCTGCCCTCGCCCTCCTCGAAGAGGTCGTACATCCGGCGTCCGGCGAGCACGTGCTGGAAGAGGGGCACGGGCCGGTGCTCGGAGACGATCACCTGGGTGTCGCCTCGCACGGTGTCGAGCCAGTCGCCGAACTCCTCGGCGTTGGACACGGTCGCCGACAGCGAGACGAGGGTGACCGACTCGGGGAGGTGGATGATCACTTCCTCCCACACGGCGCCCCGGAAGCGGTCGGAGAGGTAGTGCACCTCGTCCATGACCACGTAGCCGAGGCCCAGGAGGGTCTGCGAGCCCGCGTACAGCATGTTCCGCAGCACCTCGGTGGTCATCACGACCACCGGGGCATCGGAGTTGACGCTGTTGTCGCCGGTGAGCAGGCCGACCTTGTCCGCGCCGTAACGGCGGCACAGGTCGGAGTACTTCTGGTTCGACAGGGCCTTGATGGGGGTCGTGTAGAAGCACTTCTTGCCCTGCAGAAGGGCGAGATGGACGGCGAACTCGCCGACGATCGTCTTGCCCGAACCGGTGGGGGCGGCCACCAGCACGCCCTTCCCCGCTTCGAGCGCCTGGCAGGCCTCGATCTGGAAGGGGTCGAGACCGAATTCGTACATCTCGCGGAAGGCCGCGAGCGCGGTGGCCTGCTCGACAGCGCGCTTGCGTGCTGCCGCATACCGCTCGGCCGGTGAGAGATCCTCTGTCATCGTGCTTTCGAGACTACCGGCCCCCACTGACAACAGGACGATCATTATCCGGATCGATGCCTGGGAAGCCCACAATCCGCGCAGCTCAGGCAATACGGAAGCGGCCGGGGCGCCCGGGTGGGCGCCCCGGCCGCTTCCGCGTCGGGACGGTGAGAGGGTGCGTCAGGTCACGTCGTCGTAGCCGTTGACCCGTTCCGTGCCCGTCTGTTCGGGCAGGGCACGGCTGGCGGAGACGGTCTCGATCTCGCCGATGTCCTCGGGGGTGAGGTCCAGGTCGGAGGCCTCGTCGTCATCGGGGCCCGCCTCGTCGCGCCGGCGTTTGCGCCGGTCGTTCGTCAGCGAGAAGGCCACGGCGCCGAAGTACAGGAGCCAGATCGGTCCGGCGAGCGCCAGCATCGTCAGCGGGTCCGTACTGGGTGTCGCGAGCGCCGCGAACACCGTGATACCCATGATCATGCCGCGCCACCAGCCGGCCATCTTCTTGCCGGAGAGGATCCCGGTGAGGTTGAGCATGATCAGCAGCAGCGGCAGTTCGAACGAGAGACCGAAGACCAGCACCATGCGCGTGACGAGGTCGAGCAGGTCGTCCAGCGGCAGCAGGTTGTCGACACCGAACGGCGTGAACTCGATCAGTACCTTCGCGGTGGTGGGAAGCACCCGGTAGGCGAAGTAGGCGCCGCCGAGGAACAGCGGAACGCCGGATGCGACGAACGCGTACGCGTACTTCTTCTCGCCCTTGTGCAGGCCCGGGGCGACGAATGCCCAGAGCTGGTAGAGCCAGACCGGGGAGGCGAGCACGACACCGGCCATGAGCGACACCTTCAGCGCGAGCGTGAAGGGCGCGAGCAGGCCGTTGATCGTGATCTTCGCGCAGGGGTTGGCGTTCTGGGTCTGCTGCTTCGCCAGCTCCGAGAAGGAGGACGGACAGCCGACCGAGTCGAGCACCGGCTTCGTGAAGAAGTTGATGATGTCGTTGTAGAAGAAGGCGGCCACGATCGTGACGATCACGATGGCCAGCATGGCCTTCGCGACCCGGTTGCGGAGCTCGCGGAGGTGCTCCACGAGGGGCATCCGCCCCTCGGGATCCCTCTCCTTCTCCTTGTTGCGGGCAGACTTGAGCAACCCACGTCCTCATCTCGTGCGGCAGGCCGGAGGCATCCGGCCCTGCGTCAGCGTCAGCGCTTGGTCGTGTCCGTGGGCTCGGTGACCGGGCGCGAGCTCGTCACGTCCCCAGGGGAGGCCTGGATGGTGCGCTGCACCGGGGGCTGCTCGTCGGTGTGCGGCGGGCCGGCGGGGGCGGTTTCCTGACCCTCCGACTTCATCGCCTTGGCCTCGCTCTTCAGGATGCGCGCGGACTTGCCGAGCGAGCGCGCCATGTCCGGAAGCTTCTTCGCGCCGAACAGCAGGATGATGACGACGAGGATGAGAATGATCTCGGGAGCTCCGAGCCTTCCGAACATTTCTTTACCTTCTCACCGAGGCGGCTGGGTGGGGGTGCTGTCCGATCGTTCGGACAGGTGTCCGACCGTCGTGTTCACAGCGATCGTAACTCTCGGGGGTAAACCTGAGGCAATCCCTGTGCGTACTCCCGGTATGCGGTCCGGGCCTCGTTTTCCGGTCCGCGCCAGCAGCGTACCTTCCGCCACCGACAGGGTGACAGGGCGAAGTCGCCCAAAACACATCAACCCACGGAGTCACAGGAGAGCCGCCAGGCACTCACAGCGCGTCCACGGAGCGTGCTGTGTGCACGGCGGCCCGTTCCAGATCCTCCGCGGCCCGGTTGATGCGCCGGGCGGAGTCCGTGACCTGCCTTCCCAGGCGCTGCGCCTCCAGGAAGACCCGGACGGCGAGCACCCCGAGAACGGCGAGACCCAGGAACCCCACGGCGATCGCGAACATCGGCCAGAACATGGCCCGAGCCTAGCCCCTCACCGGGTCCTGGCCGCGGGCCCCCGGGGCCTCAGGACGGCGTGGCCAGCCGCAGTGTCCTGACCCCGCCCCCGGTGAGCAGCTCGACGACCCGTTCACCGGCCGGTTTGCGCACGGTCACGTCGCAGTCGGGGCAGGTGAAGGAGTAGAAGGTGGTGCGGCTGGTGGCGCCGATGGCCAGACGCAGCGAGCCCGCGGTGAGCTCGAAGTTGCCTCGGCAGTCCGGGCAGGCGGCGCGGAACACGACGGGGGCCACTCTCGTCATTCCCGCGAAGGCCGAAGCCACGGTCATGTCCCGCACACCTGACATCGGAGACTCGCTCAACGCTCCTGCTCCCGTCTGTCGTACAGCCCGTCCTGAACCCCCTGCGCCCCGGTAGCGGGCGACGCCGTCCCGAGGGCTGCCTGCGGGGCGTCGTACGCCCCCAGCGCCTCCTGGGCCGCCTGCCGGGCACTGTCCGCGAGGTCCTGCGGCGAGACGATGCGCCCGTCGCGGCCGAGCCGCAGTGCCAGGCGCCGCAGTGACGCCGGATCGGGGGTACGCAGAGTGATACGCAGCCCGCCGTCGGGAAGCTCATCGGCGCTGTCGTGCGGGTAGTACTCGGCGACCCAGCGCCCGCCGGGCCCGACGTCGACGACCACCTCGGGATCCTCGGCGGCGGGCTGCACCAGGCCCTCCGACAGGTCCCGAAGCTCTATCTCGGGCGGGGCGGCCGGCTCGTCCAGGATCCGGATCTCGGCGACCCGGTCGAGGCGGAAGGTGCGGCGCGCCTCGGAGCGCCGGCACCAGGCCTCCACATACGTGTGCCCGACGCTGACCAGCCGGATCGGGTCGATCTCCCGCTCGGTCAGCTCGTCGCGCGCGGGCGAGTAGTAGCGGATCCACAGGCGGCGGCGCTCGGAGATCGCCCGGTCGACGTCCGCGAAGACCCCGCCCTCCGACTCGAAGGTCACCGACAGTCGTGCGCTGGCCCCGGCGGCCTCACCGGCCGCCGTCTCCACCTTGGCGGTGGCCCGCAGCAGCGCCTGCCGGTCGCCCTCGCGCAGCCCGGGCAGGGTGGACACCGCGCGGGCGGCGACCAGCAGCGCGGTCGCCTCGTCGGCGGCCAGCCTGAGCGGTTCGGCGGCCTCCTCCCCGAGGGCCGCGGGGTTGTGCCACCAGATCCGCTCGCCGTCGGTGTCGATGTCGAGCAGGTCTCCACCGCGGAAGCTGGTGCCGCACATGGGCAGCACGTCCAGGTCCGAGACCAGCTCGTCCTCGGTGATCCCGAACGCGCGTGCCACGTCGCCGACGCGCGCGCCGGGCCGCTCGCGCAGATACGTCACCAGGGACAGCATCCGCCGTGTCTGGTCGATGGCGTTCACTGGCCTGGCCGGTTTGCCTGCCACTTGCTTGTGCTCCCCCTCAGCCCTTGGCCACGGCGCGCAGCCGGTCCACCACTTCGGCACGCAGCTCGGCCGGATCGAGGACCACCACGTCCGGCCCGAACTCCACCAGCCAGGCGTCCAGCCCGTGCCCGTACGGAATCTCCAACTCGTCCCAGCCGTCGCCGAGTTCCCGTACCCGGGACGCTTTCGCCCGAAGGGGGTAGCCGGCGCCCGTCCGCAGCCGGATCAGGGCGGAACGGTCGGCACTCTCCCCCGCCCAGCTGGCGACGGTCTCGCGGACCGTGACGACGTCGGGCACCTCGGCGGTGAACTTCGCACTCCGGCTGCGGACCTTGCCGGTGATCCGAGACAGCCTGAACACGCGTTCGGCACCCCGGTCGCGGTCCCAGCCCGCCAGGTACCAGTGACCACGCCAGCACTCCAGTGCCCACGGCTCCACCTGACGGGGCTCCGGGCGGGCGGCGGTGGCCTTGCGGTAGTCGAAGGCCACCGGGCGACGGTCCCGGCAGGCCAGCATCAGCGGCTCGAAGGCCGCCTCATGCACCGGAATACGCGGTTCCAGGGCGCCATGGGTCTCGTAGGGGTCGACGTCCTCGGGCAGACCGGCCGCACGCAGCTTCTGCAGCGCGCCACTGGCCGCACCGGCGAGACGGGCCTGCTGCCAGACCTTCGCGGCCAGACCCAGGGCGGCGGCCTCCTCGGCGTCGAGGGTGATGGGCGGCAGCCGGTTGCTGTCACGGCCGGCGCGGTAGCCGACCTCGCCGTCGAGGTTCTCCACCGTCTCGATGACCAGCCCGAGTTCGCGCAGATCGTCCTTGTCCCGTTCGAACATCCGGTTGAAGGAGTCATCGCTGCCCGCTTCGAGATAGGCCTCGATGGAGTCACGCAGCTCGCGCTTGCTGAGCGGCCGGCGCGTCCCGAGCAGACACAGCGCCAGGTTCATCAGCCGCTCCGCCTTGGCAATGGCCATCGACGCCCTTCGTCTTCCCTATGGTGCTTACGACGGATGACCGTACCGCTCCGAAGTGGCGCGGCAAAAGCCGAGGGCCCATGCCCGGACAGGCATGGACCCTGGATGATCGACTTCGGTCAGACCCCGTACCTGCTTCATACGACGATCCGACCTGATTCCGATCCCGTTCGACCGTCGTACCACGATCGGACCGGACGGTCAGACCGCGATCAGGTCCACCACGAAGATCAGTGTCTCGCCGGGCTTGATCGCCGGCGTGGGGCTCTGGTTGCCGTAGGCGAGGTGGGCCGGGATGGTCAGCTCACGACGGCCACCGACCTTCATGCCCTGCACACCGAGGTCCCAGCCCTTGATGACCCGGCCCCCGCCCAGCGGGAACTTGAACGCACTGCCACGGTTCCAGCTGGCGTCGAACTCCTCGCCCGTGCTGAAGGAAACTCCCACGTAGTGGACGGTGACGTTCTGACCCGCCACCGCTTCGGCGCCGTCGCCCTCCCAGATGTCCTTGATCTGAAGGTCCGCCGGCGGCTCACCCTCGGGGAAGTCGATCTCGGGCTTCTCGATGCTCACTTCATCTCTCCTTGTTGCGTGACCTGCGTCGGGAACAGTCTCACAGACGAACGCGGTCAGACGGCGCCAAGGATGTCCACAACGAAGACCAGCGTGTTCTTGGCCAGCTCACTGTCGGGGCTCGCGCCGTAACCGAGGGAGGGCGGAATCACCAGGAGCACCCGGTCGCCCACGTTCTTGCCGACGAGTCCCTTGTCCCAGCCTGCCACCACCGAGCCGGTGCCGATCTGGAAGGCGGTGGCGCCACCGTGGTCCCAGGAGGAGTCGAATTTCTTCCCGTCCTCCCACTTGACCCCGGTGTACTGGGCGACGAGCCCCTGCCCGGCCTCGACCTTCTTGCCGCTGCCCTTGATCAGCACCTGCTGCTCAAGGGCTTTGGGAGCCTTGGCTCCCTTGGGGATGGTGATGACCGCCGCCTTCTGCGACGGGGCCTCGACCTTGGGCAGGCCCGCCTCGGAGGCCGCCTGCTCGCCCTTGGCCTCGGCCTTGGCGTCGATGGTGCCGGCACCGACCGCGTCGACCACCCAGATCAGCACGTCCGTCGCGGCGAGCCCGGCGGAAGTGTTCAGGTTCTGGCCGATCAGGTCACCCGCGGTGCCCTGCACCAGGATCCGGCTGCCGGGCTTCTCGCCCTTCACCGCGTTGAGGACCTTCTCGGGCAACTGCTGGCTCTGCTTGCCGATCTGCTCGACGGACTGCCGTCGGGCCGTCGCGCCGTCTGCCGCAGCGGCCCAGGTGCCACCGAGTTCCTCAGTGCCACCCCACTTCTCGACGGTCCAGTCCAGCCGGACGAAGTCGGAGGCCTTGATCGGACTTCCACTGCCCTCCGAAACCGTCTTGACCACGGTCTTCCCAGCCGGCTTGTCGCCCTTTGGCACCGAGATCTCGGGCTTCTCCCCGACCTTCCCCTTGACCTCAGCGACGCCGCCCACCACCGCCTCGTCCTTCTTCTTATCGTCCGATCCGCACGCGGCGGCGGTGAACAAAAGGGCGGGAACGGCCAGCAGCGCGACCATGCGTCGTTTCGTGTTGTAGTTCATCAGTCCAACTGGGATCGGGGGCGGGGACAATGGCCGCCACTCTACGACCTACGCACCCCCGGCACGGAGCGGCACAGGACACGCCGTCGAACTGCACACGGTCAAGGCAGCGCGAGGAAACGCCGGCGCCCGGAGGCACGAACGCCTCCGGGCACCGGGATCCCACACTGTTTGCGCACCGGCCGACCGACACCCGGTCACATTCCGGCGATCAGCTTCTCCACCCGCTCGTCCACCGAACGGAACGGGTCCTTGCACAACACCGTGCGCTGCGCCTGGTCGTTGAGCTTCAGATGCACCCAGTCGACCGTGAAATCACGGCGCTGTTCCTGCGCACGCCGGATGAAGTCACCGCGCAGCCGCGCCCGAGTGGTCTGCGGCGGAACCGACTTGCCCTCGAAGATCTTCAGGTCGTTGCAGATCCGGGCGGCCTGGTTCTTCCTCTCCAGCAGGTAGTAAAGACCCCGCCTGCGATGGATGTCGTGATAGGCGAGGTCTATCTGAGCGACGCGCGGATGCGACATCGTCATGTTGTGCTTGGCCCGGTACCGCTCGATGAGCTGGTACTTCATCACCCAGTCGATCTCGGTACCGATCCGGTCCAGATCCTCGGCCTCGATCGAGTCGAGCACCCGGCCCCACAGCTCCAGCACCTGCGCGACCGTGCCCGTGCGGATACCCCGCCGGTCGACGAAGTCCACGGCCTTGTCGTAGTACTCGCGCTGCACATCCAGCGCCGAGGCCTCCCGGCCGCTGGCCAGCCGCACCTTGCGACGGCCCGTGATGTCGTGACTGACCTCGCGGATCGCCCGGATCGGGTTCTCCAGAGTCAGGTCCCGCATCACCGTGCCCGCCTCGATCATGCGCAGCACGAGGTCGGTGGCACCGACCTTCAGAAGCATCGTCGTCTCGGACATGTTCGAGTCCCCGACGATGACATGCAGCCGACGGTAACGCTCGGCGTCCGCGTGCGGTTCGTCACGCGTGTTGATGATCGGCCGGGACCTGGTCGTCGCCGAGGAAACGCCCTCCCAGATGTGCTCCGCCCGCTGACTCACGCAGTACACGGCACCGCGCGGCGTCTGCAGCACCTTGCCCGCACCGCACAGAAGCTGGCGGGTGACGAGGAACGGAATGAGGATGTCCGCGAGCCGGGAGAACTCCCCGTGCCGGGCCACCAGATAGTTCTCGTGGCAACCGTACGAGTTGCCCGCCGAGTCCGTGTTGTTCTTGAAGAGGTAGACGTCGCCCGCGATTCCTTCCTCGTGCAGGCGTCGTTCGGCGTCCACCAGGAGTCCTTCGAGAATGCGCTCGCCGGCCTTGTCGTGCGTGACGAGTTCCGTCAAGTCGTCACATTCCGGTGTCGCGTATTCCGGATGTGATCCCACGTCAAGATAGAGGCGTGCGCCGTTTCGCAGAAAGACATTGCTGCTACGGCCCCATGACACGACACGGCGGAAGAGGTACCGAGCCACCTCGTCGGGAGACAGACGCCGCTGTCCCCTGAACGTACACGTGACGCCGTACTCGTTCTCCAGCCCGAAAATGCGGCGGTCCATGACTGAACATTACGCCCGATCACCCGAGCTGAAACGGGTTCCGGCAGCACGGTTCGGATCATTTTCCGATGAGACCGCAACAACCGCGCCCTCCAAAGGAGCCGCCAGCACCCGCCCGGTGACCAGCAGAACCAGCAACGACACGGCCCCGGCGCCCCCCGGCACGACGAACCCCCACAGCGTTCCGCCCCACTCGACGACCGGCCCCGCAAGGCCCGTTCCCAGGGACGCGCCCACGGTGAACGTCGTCACAAGCCAGGAGAAAGCCTCGGTGACCGTCCCCCGCGGAGCGTGCCGGTCCACCAGCACGAACACACACGCGAGAGCCGGCGCCAGGAACACCCCCGCGAGCACCATCAGCGCCGTCATCGCGACCGCTCCCGGCATCAGCGTCAACGGCAGATAACACACCGCCAGCAACCCCACCAGCACCGTCAACCGCCGCTCCGCCGGCCCACTCCACTGCCGCGCCCCGTACACCGTCCCGCCCAGCAGCGCACCCAGACCGACGGCCGCCATCAGCCAGCCGTACACCGTGTCCCCGCCGTGGTCGTCCGCGTACGACACCGACGCGACCGTGATCGACCCCAGTGCGACCCCCACGAACAGGAACGCCCCCAGCATCACCAGCAGCCCCGGCGACCGCAGCGCTCCCAGCCAGTGGGCCGCACGCGGCGCCGAACGCCAGTCCCGTGAAGGCGGCGACAGCACCACGGACAGCGCCCCCAGGACCCCGATCACGTTCAGCACCAGCAGCGCGGCCTGCGCCGACCACAGCGACGCGCACAGCGTCACCAGCAACGGCCCCACCGTGAACATGACTTCCTGCGCCACCGCGTCCATCGCGTACGCCGTGTGCACCTGGTCCTCCTTACGGAGGACAGAGGGCCACAGCGCCCGCAGACCGCCCTCCAACGGAGGCGTGAAAAGCCCGGCGACCACCACGGTGACATACGCGAGCGGCAGCGGATCGGTGCCCGCGAACGCGAACGCCCCCATACCGAACGCCGATACGAGCGCGGCCGACAACTGGATCCGCGGCTGCCCGTACAGGTCGACCAGCCGGCCCAGCAGCGGCTGCCCCACCGCGTTCGCCACGCCGTACGCCGCCGCGAGCCCGCCGGCGAGGCTGTAGGTGCCGCCCCCGGCCCGGACGAACAGCACGATCGCGATCGCCGCCGTGGCGTTCGGCAACCGCCCCACCAGGGTGCCCACGAGCAGCCGCACCGCATGCCGCGCCCTGAGGATCTCCAGGTATCCCGCCGCCATGACCAGCCCTTCCCGTCACCCGCGACGCCGGAAGTTGTACGTATAACGTCGCCCGTCATACGTACCATGTGCCCAGTCCGCACGTCCACACGAAGGAGCAGGCCCCCGGTGGCACGAGGCAGCACCCGACCCACCAGCCGCGACGTCGCCCGGGCCGCCGGCGTCTCCCAGGCCGCCGTCTCCCTCGTCCTCGGCGACAAATGGCGAGGCCGCGTCTCCGAGACCACCGCCGAACGCGTCCGCACCGCCGCCCGCGACCTCGGCTACCGCCCCAACCTCGCCGCCCGCAACCTACGCCTCGGCCACACCCGCACCGTCCTCCTCGTCGTCCCCGTCCTCACCACCGAGTTCTTCGCCGGCGTCTACACCGGAGCCGCCCGCGTCGCCGCCGAACACGGCTTCGGCGTCGTCCTCTACCCCTCCCCCGAAGGCATCGGCCCGGCCAGAGACCCCTTCCACTCCGCCCAGGCCGCCCTCGACGGCGTCATCGCCTCCTCCATGGCCGCCGACGCCCTCACCGCCATCCGCGGCGACCAACTCCCCCTCGTCATGCTCGACAGCGACCCCCACGGCAGCCTCGGCGCCGCCACCGTCAACCTCGACATCGCCGACGGCGTCCGCCAGGTAGCCGACCACCTCCTCACCCTCGGCCACCGCCACTTCCTCCACCTCGCGGCCGACATCCCCTCCTGGACCTTCGCCGTACGCGCCCACGAACTCGCCACACGCCTCGCCGACGTCCCCGGCACCGGCCTGCGCACCATCCACGCCCCCATCACCATCGAAGGCGCCCAACAGGCCACCACGGCCGCCCTCACCGGCCCCGGCCCCCACCCCACCGCCCTCGTCTGCGACGACGACAAACTCGCCACCGGCGCCTACAAAGCCATCCGCCGCCTCGGCCTGCGCATTCCCGACGACCTCTCCGTCACCGGCCTCGACGACCTCGCCCTCGCCACCGCCATCGACCCCGAACTCACCACCGTCCGACTCGACGCCGAACTCTTCGGCGAACGCGGCATGCAAGCCCTCCTCGCCGTCCTCGACGGCCGCACCCCCACCCAGGGCGACATCCCCGTCCAACTCGTCGTACGAGGCTCCACAGCGCCGCCCCGCAGCCACCCCTGAACCCCCGCCAACGCCCGCACCCCGGCGCCAGAGGCAACCGGGGTGCGCGTGCAGGACAAGAAAAACAAACAGCGGCTACTCGTCCTCCTCCGCGGCGCTCTCCGCCTCCGTAGCCGCCCCGCCCGCCTCCAGCAGACGCCCCAGCTGACGACCGACGATCCGCTTGAACTTCCGCTTCTGAGGCCGCGTACGGTCCAGCACCGCCACCTCCAGCCGCTCCGCCGGAATCTCCCGCTCGGTACCGTTCGTATCGCGCGACAGCGCCTGAACCGCCAGCTTCAGCGCCTCGGCCAAGGACATACCGTCCTGATGACGCTGATCCAGATACGTGCTGATCTGCTCGGCATTACCACCGACCGCCACCGAACCGTGCTCATCGACGATCGACCCGTCATGAGGAAGCCGGTAGATCTGGTCACCGTCCGGAGTCTCACCGACCTCCGCGACAACCAGCTCCACCTCGTACGGCTTCTCCGCCGCCGAAGAGAAGATCGTGCCCAACGTCTGCGCGTACACGTTCGCCAGACCACGAGCCGTCACATCGGCACGGTCGTACGTGTACCCACGCATATCGGCATACCGCACACCGCCGATCCGCAGGTTCTCGTACTCGTTGTACTTACCGGCAGCCGCGAAGCCGATCCGGTCATAGATCTCGCTGAACTTGTGCAGCGCACGGGACGGGTTCTCGCCGACGAACACGATGCCATCGGCATACTGCAGCACAACCAGGCTGCGACCACGCGCGATGCCCTTCCGGGCGTACTCCGCCCGGTCGGCCATCGCCTGCTGGGGTGAGACATAGAACGGCGTCGACACCGGATTGACCGTCCCTTCCTGTCGAATCTGTCGAAGTCACTGGACCACCTGAACAACGAGAGGCACTACAAGCCTCCGCACTCCAACAGCTCAGAGCAGCGCGGCACGCGGACCGTCGGGCTGCTCCAGACGCCGCTCCAGAATCGAACGGGCGATCTCGGCGGACTCCTCGTCCGTCAGCCTGCGGAAACCGTCCTCGGTGATCACCGTGACAATCGGGTAGATCCGCCGCGCGACATCCGGACCACCGGTCGCCGAATCGTCGTCCGCCGCGTCGTACAACGCCTGAATCACCAGCGTCGTCGCATCCGACTCGCTCAACTCACGGCTGTACAGCTTCTTCATCGCAGAACGCGCGAAGATCGACCCCGACCCCGTCGCCGCGTAACCGTGCTCCTCGGAACGCCCACCCGTCACGTCGTACGAGAAGATGCGCCCCTTACCGCGGTCCACGTCGAACCCGGCGAACAGCGGCACGACAGCAAGCCCCTGCATCGCCATACCGAGATTCGAACGAATCATGGTCGACAGCCGGTTCGCCTTGCCTTCGAGCGAGAGCTGCGCACCTTCCACCTTCTCGAAGTGCTCCAGCTCCAGCTGGAACAGCTTCACCATCTCGACGGCGAGACCCGCGGTGCCGGCGATCCCGACCGCCGAGTACTCGTCCGCCGGGAACACCTTCTCGATGTCCCGCTGCGCGATGACGTTCCCCATGGTCGCTCGCCGGTCACCGGCGAGCACGACACCACCCGGGAAGGTGGCAGCCACGATGGTCGTGCCGTGCGGGGCCTCGATCGCGCCCTGAGTGGGCGGCAGTTGCCGCTTGCCCGGGAGCATCTCCGGCTGATGGTCCGACAGAAAGTCCATGAAGGACGACGACCCAGGCGTCAGGAAGGCAGCTGGTAGACGCCCGGTGCTACGAGTGTTGGCTTCCATGGAGTTCCTTCCAGGTAAGCGGCAGCCCGACGAACAGCGTCGGGATCGTCTCCCAACTTGCCGATGGCCGAATTGCAGTTGAAGCACAGTACGCCCCGGACCCTACCCGTCTCGTGGCAGTGATCCACATGAACGGCAGGAGCTTTCAGGCAGATCACGCAGAGCCCCATCTGAGAGGCGACCATCGCGTCACGCTCGGCTTCGGTGAGGTTGTAGTTGCGCTTCAGCTGCCCAGCGCGCCCTTTAACCGCTCGACAAGCCCTGCAACTGGTCGAGAGTCCGTCGGAAGCTGTTGCGTTGCGATGCCACTCGCCGTGCGGCTTGATCTGCTCGCAACTGCGGCAGAACTTGTACCCCTCCGGCGTGTCCACACGGGGTCTGACATTCTTCCCTTTGGCCAGTTGGCGCGCCTGGTGATACTCCGCCCAGCATCCCCGGCAATACGCCTGCAGCCCGTCACGGGCGCTCTTGTTGCTGGCGAACGTTGCTCGCGGCTTGGTTTCCCGGCACCGCGAGCAACGCTTAACGCCATTTTCGGTATCCACGCCCCGAAGCCCCCGACTCCTTCGATTCGAAGGCTACTCGCCACCCTTCTGAACGAAACTACGAACGAAGTCCTCGGCATTCTCCTCGAGGACATCGTCAATCTCGTCAAGAACCGAGTCGACGTCGTCGCTCAGCTTCTCCTGGCGTTCCTTGAGGTCTTCGGATACCTGTGCCTCAGGTGCCTCCTCGACCTCCTCGGTGCTGCGCGTCGCCTTCTGCTGTCCGCCGCCGGTGTCCTTGGTCGCCATAACCCTCACCCCGCTCGGTTCGACGTTCTTGATCAGACCCTACAAGCAGGGTCCGACATTGGCCCCGCAGTTGCTACAACGTCCGGGAACCACCTCGATGATTCCCGGACGCCACACTTTCCACCCTGCCCGGCCGCTCCGGCCCCGAAGCCCGCTCAGTGGCCCGACAGGACCCTGACCAGGTCTTCTGCCGTGCGGCAGCGGTCAAGGAGCTCTTTCACGTGATTACGCGTTCCGCGAAGCGGCTCCAGGGTTGGGACCCGTTGGAGCGAGTCCCGGCCCGGCAGATCGAAGATCACCGAGTCCCAGGAGGCCGCGGCGACGTCGTCCGCGTACTGCTCAAGGCAGCGTCCGCGGAAGTAGGCGCGCGTGTCCTCCGGGGGCTTCGTGCGGGCCCTCTCGACCTCGTTCTCGTCCAGCAGGCGCTTGATGCGCCCACGGGCCACGAGGCGGTTGTAGAGGCCCTTCTCGGCCCGTACGTCGGCGTACTGGAGGTCGACCAGGTGCAGCCGGGCGGCGTCCCAGTCGAGGTCGTCGCGGCGCCGGTAGCCCTCCATGAGTTCTCGTTTGGCGACCCAGTCGAGCTCGCCGGCGAGGCTCATGGGGTTGTTCTCCAGACGGTTCAGGGTGTCTTCCCAGCGGGCCAGGACGTCCTTCGTCTGGTCGTCGGCGTCGGCCCCGAACCGCTCCTCGACGTACTTGCGCGAGAGCTCGAAGTACTCCATCTGGAGTTGTACGGCGGTCAGCTTGCGCCCGCTGCGGAGCGTGACCAGTCGCTTGAGTGTCGGGTCGTGCGAGACCTGGTGGAGGGTGCGTACGGGCTGGTCGACGGCCAGGTCGACAGCGATGAAGCCGTCCTCGATCATGGAGAGGACCAGGGCCGTCGTACCCAGTTTCAGGTACGTCGAGATCTCCGACAGGTTCGCGTCGCCGATGATCACGTGGAGGCGGCGGTACTTCTCCGCGTCCGCGTGCGGCTCGTCCCGGGTGTTGATGATCGGGCGCTTGAGAGTGGTCTCCAGGCCTACCTCGACCTCGAAGTAGTCCGCTCGCTGGCTGAGCTGGAAACCGTGTTCGTGGCCGTCCTGGCCGATGCCCACGCGGCCGGCGCCGGTGACGACCTGGCGGGAGACGAAGAAGGGCGTGAGGTGGCGCACGATGTCCGAGAAGGGGGTTTCCCGCTTCATCAGGTAGTTCTCGTGCGTGCCGTAGGACGCGCCCTTGTTGTCGGTGTTGTTCTTGTAGAGGTGGATCGGCTGGGCGCCGGGGAGCTGGGCGGCGCGTTCGGCCGCTTCGGCCATGATGCGTTCGCCGGCCTTGTCCCAGAGGACGGCGTCGCGGGGGTTGGTGACTTCGGGGGAGCTGTATTCGGGGTGTGCGTGGTCGACGTACAGCCGCGCGCCGTTGGTGAGGATGACGTTGGCCAGGCCGATGTCCTCGTCGGTGAGCTGGCTGGAGTCGGCGACCTCTCGGGCGAGGTCGAAGCCTCGCGCGTCGCGGAGCGGGTTCTCCTCCTCGAAGTCCCAGCGGGCCCGGCGGGCCCGGTGCATCGCCGCCGCGTAGGCGTTGACGATCTGGGACGAGGTGAGCATGGCATTGGCGTTCGGGTGGCCGGGGACGGAGATCCCGTACTCCGTCTCGATGCCCATTACTCGCCGTACGGTCATGCGGCCCTCCTTGCCCGGCGGTGTCCTCGGTCGGGGACGCCGCTCAAGTACCGGTGGTGCTCCGGTGCGTGTGCGGTGCCCGTCCCCGCACTGCGCGACCCGGCGGTACGAAAGAGCCTAGAACGCCTTTGCGCTGGTGGGGAGATCATTTGCGTCATTGCCTCGCTCCGGCTGTGGCCTGAAAAACAGTTGGCTGCGGGTACCCGGTGAGGGCACCCGCAGCCACCCCGTTTTTTACAGGTACTGACCGGTGTTGGCCACCGTGTCGATGGAGCGTCCGGTGTCCGCGCCCTGCTTGCCGGTGATAAGCGTACGGATGTACACGATCCGTTCGCCCTTCTTTCCGGAGATCCGGGCCCAGTCGTCGGGGTTGGTGGTGTTGGGGAGGTCCTCGTTCTCCTTGAACTCGTCCACGCATGCCTGGAGGAGGTGGGAGACGCGGATGCCCTTCTGCTTGTGGTCGAGGAAGTCCTTGATCGCCATCTTCTTGGCCCGGCCCACGATGTTCTCGATCATGGCGCCGGAGTTGAAGTCCTTGAAGTAGAGGACTTCCTTGTCACCGTTGGCGTAGGTGACCTCCAGGAAGCGGTTCTCCTCGGATTCCGTGTACATGTGTTCCACGGCTGTCTGGATCATGCTCTGGACCGTGGCCACCTTGTCGCCGCCGTGCTCCCCCACGTCCTCGGGGTGCAGTGGGAGGCGGTCGGTGAGGTACTTCTGGAAGATGTCCTTGGCCGATTCGGCGTCCGGACGTTCGATCTTGATCTTCACGTCGAGTCGGCCGGGGCGCAGGATGGCGGGGTCGATCATGTCCTCGCGGTTGGAGGCGCCGATCACGACCACGTTCTGCAGGCCTTCCACGCCGTCGATCTCGGCGAGGAGCTGGGGGACGATGGTGTTCTCCACGTCCGAGCTGACGCCGGATCCGCGGGTGCGGAAGAGGGATTCCATCTCGTCGAAGAAGACGATGACGGGGGTGCCCTCGCTGGCCTTCTCCCTGGCACGCTGGAAGACGAGGCGGATCTGCCGCTCGGTCTCGCCGACGTACTTGTTGAGGAGTTCGGGGCCCTTGATGTTGAGGAAGAAGCTCTTGCCCTGGGCCTGGCCGGTGACTTCGGCGACCTTTTTGGCCAGCGAGTTGGCGACGGCCTTGGCGATGAGCGTCTTTCCGCATCCGGGGGGCCCGTAGAGCAGGACGCCCTTGGGCGGCCTGAGTTCGTGCTCCTTGAAGAGGTCGGGGTGGAGGTACGGGAGTTCGACCGCGTCGCGGATCATTTCGATCTGGTTGCCCAGGCCGCCGATCTGCTCGTAGCCGATGTCGGGTACTTCTTCGAGGACGAGTTCCTCGACCTCGCTCTTCGGTACGACTTCGTAGACGTAGCCGGAGCGGGGTTCGAGCAGGAGAGCGTCGCCGGGGCGGATGACGACGTCCAGGAGGGGTTCGGCGAGCCGTACCACCCGTTCCTCGTCGGTGTGCCCCTGTACCAGGGCGCGCTCGCCGTCCTCAAGGATCTCCTTGAGGGTGACGATGTCGCCGACGCTCTCGTATTCCATGGCCTCGACCACGTTGAGAGCTTCGTTGAGCATCACTTCCTGGCCGCGTCGGAGCTCTTCGAGCTCGACGCTGGGGCTGACGTTCACGCGGAGTTTGCGGCCTCCGGTGAAGATGTCGGCCGTGCCGTCCTCGTTGGCCTCCAGGAAGACACCGAAGCCGGCCGGGGGCTGTGCGAGCCGGTCGACCTCCTCCTTGAGGGCCACGATCTGGTCGCGGGCCTCGCGGAGTGTGTTGGCGAGCCGCTCGTTCTGTGCGGACACGCCGGCCAGGTTGGTCTGCAGCTCGACGATCCGCTCTTCGAGAATCCTCGTGTGTCGCGGAGAGTCGGCGAGCTTGCGCCGCAGGACGGCGATCTCCTGCTCAAGGTAGGCAACCTGCCCGGACGGGTCTTCGGACCCTCGTCCCGGGCGGATGCCGCGGTTCATGTCGTCGTCGTGGGCTGCCACGGTCCTCACCTCCTCCAAGGGGAGCTGGACGCTTCCAGACCCTACCTGGGTGGGTGTCGATTGAAACCCCTAGATCACAAAGACTGTCGAGGTGTGTCCGATCTTCACCCTTGCGCTCTCCCTCACGCCAGGGGAATACCCACAGAACATGATTGGGAAGCGGCCGGAGGTAGGGTCGAAGTGTTCAACACCCGTCAGAGCTGGGCCGACTTGCCGTCGGATTGTCCCGCTCGGGACAGAAACGGCAGGAGACATGACCGTGCAGGAAGAGGCCGTCATCGGCGGTGAGGCGTTGGAGGTCTGGATCGATCAGGACCTGTGCACCGGGGACGGGATCTGTGTCCAGTACGCCCCCGAGGTCTTCGAGCTGGACATCGACGGGCTTGCGTATGTGAAGAGTCCCGGGGACGAGTTGCTGCAGGCCCCGGGGGCGACGACGCCGGTTCCGCTGCCGTTGCTGACGGATGTGGTGGACTCCGCGAAGGAGTGTCCGGGCGACTGTATTCACGTACGTCGAGTTTCGGACAGGGTCGAGGTTTTCGGCCCGGACGCGGAGTAATCGTCCAATCACTCCGTGCCACCGCTGGCTGAGATCCGTACGCTCGCCGCTGTCTGGTTTCTCACCTGTCGCGTGTTCACGCGCTCTGTGCGCCGGCGGGTGTCGAGCGGAGGAACGCGCCGTTCTTCCACTGCCACTTGGCGCGCTCGTCGACGTCGGGGCAGCAGCGGGGGACGTCGAGGGACGAGTAGCCGAGGAGCGTGGCGGTGACCGCGCCGTCGTGGACGGTGAGGTCGGTGACGGTGAGGCGGCTCTTGGGGTCGACGAGCGTCGCGACGAGGCGCGGCTGCTTCGCGTCGGCGGCCTGGGTGAGGACGTACACGCCGTTGGGCGGGGTCCCGGAGCCGGCGTCGCAGCGGACGGAGGCGACCGTTTCGGGCCTGCCGTCGCCGTCGAGGTCTCCGGTGGCCTTGTTCTGTACGAGGGTCGACAGCGGGCCGCACTGGAGGGGGAAGTCGACTCCGGTGGGGTCGGGCGGTGCCGCGCCCACGGCGGAACGTCCTGCGGGGCCGGCTGCCTGGGCCGCTGTGGCCGAGCCGGGTTGAAAGGCCGAGGAGAGGGCGACGACGCCGGCGAGGGCGGTGGCCGTCGCGAGCCAGTGGATGGGGCGGGTGTGCGTGTGTGCCAGTTCCGGGACGGCGGATTGCTGCACTCGGAGTGTCTCCCGTGGAGGGCTGTGCCGGTGGGGTGTCCCGCATAGTGCCACACGTCACAGTGCGGGGGAACGGCGGGGCGTGGGGTGTTCGGTGTCAGTGGTGGCGCCGTTGTCGCGTCAACGGGAAAGCGCTGTGGCCGAGTTCCCGGTGTGCTGCGGGAACTCGGCCACGGTGGCGTTGCGTTGTCGCGGTCAGCGGCCGTTGCCGCCGTCGGCGTTGGGACCGGAGTAGTCCTCGCCGTAGGAGCCCTTGGAGGGGCGGCGGCGGCGCACGGGGGGCTCGACGCCGTCGGCGAGGCGGCGGGCGGTGAGCAGGAAGCCGGTGTGGCCGATCATGCGGTGGTCGGGGCGGACGGCGAGGCCCTCGATGTGCCAGTTGCGGACCATCGACTCCCAGGCGCTCGGCTCGTTGAAGCAGCCGATCTCGCGGATGGACTCGACGGTCCGGGCGAGCTGGGTGGTGGTCGCCACGTAGCAGCAGACGATGCCGCCGGGGACGAGCGCCTTGGAGACGGCCTCCAGGCACTCCCAGGGGGCGAGCATGTCGAGGACGACGCGGTCGACCTCGGTGTCGCTGAGGTTGTCCTGGAGGTCGCCCACGGTGAGCTGCCAGGCGGGGTGGGGGCCGCCGAAGTAGCGCTCGACGTTCTGCTGGGCGATCTCGGCGAAGTCCTCGCGGCGCTCGTAGGAGTGCAGCATGCCCTGGTCGCCTACGGCGCGCAGCAGGAAGGTGCTGAGCGAGCCGGAGCCGACGCCCGCTTCGACGACGCGTGCGCCGGGGAAGATGTCGGCGAAGGCGAGGATCTGCCCCGCGTCCTTGGGGTAGACCACGGCGGCGCCGCGGGGCATGGACAGGACGTAGTCGGGGAGCAGGGGGCGCAGCGCGAGGTAGGCGACGTTTCCGGTGGTACGGACAACGCTGCCCTCGGGTGCGCCGATCAGCTCGTCGTGCGGGAAAGAACCCTTGTGGGTATGAAAGTTCTTTCCGGCTTCGAGCGTGAACGTGTAGTGGCGGCCCTTGGGGTCGGTCAGCTGAACCTGGTCCCCGACCTTGAAGGGCCCGCGCCTGCGGGCGGCACCGGTCGGTTCGGACATGTGAAGAGCCTACCGGTGTTGTCGGAGGCCGCCGACCATCGGGTCCGCGGTGCGGACCGGCTCCGGGGGTCCCGCTCTGTGACGGGAATCATCTTCACAAAATCTACAATCGGCGTGCATGGTTCCACTTAGTGCTTCCAGGGCTTTACGGTCCTTGGTGGTGAGTCAGGTCTTTACGTACACAAGTGGGTGATCATGACCGCCTCCGCTGACGGCGTCGACGTCTTTCCGTCCCGCCGCACCGCGCGGATGGTGAGGCGTCAGGCGGTCTGGCGGCCGGGCTTTCTGTCGTTCGTGGTCACCGCGGGCCTCGCCTACGCCTTCTCCTCCGCGCTGTACTCCTCCGCGCAGACGTTGATGGGCTGGGTGGTGACCGTCCTGTGGACACTGCCCGTGGTCAGTTCGCTCGTCGGCGTCGCCGGTGCCGTGCTGACCCGCCGCCGTATCGCCCGCCAGCGCGGCTGGGCCGAGGCCGAGCCGGCGCTGCGCGACCGGCTCGTCGTGCTGGTCCCGACCATCGGCCGCGACGACACCTACCCGGCGCTGGAGCGGTCGGTGCTGTCGTACTGCGCGTTCCTGCCGCGCTGGTTCCCCGCTCTGCGTGTCGACGTCCTGACGGAGGAGGGCTGCGAGGCCGCCGGCCGCATCGACGCGCTGGCCGCCCGTAGCCCCCTGATTCGCGTGGTGACTGTGCCGAAGGCCTATCGCACCGCCAATGGCACCCGTTTCAAGGCCCGTGCCAATCACTACGCCCACGAATTGCGTATCGCCGAGGGTGAGGCGCTGGACGATGTGTGGGTGCTGCACATGGACGACGACACGGGCGTCGGTCCGGACACCGCCGAGCAGGTCGCGCGTTTCATCAACGCCCAGCGCCGCGCCGGTCCGGAGGGCAAGCACCTGGCGCAGGGCATGCTGACGTATCCGCGGGAGAACGCGGTCAACCGTCTTACGTGGCTGGCCGACGCGATCCGTCCCGCCGACGACATCGCGCGCTTCGCCGTTCTCACCGGCGGTGGTACTCCGCTGGCCGGGCTGCACGGCGAGCTGCTGCTGCTCCGCGCGTCCGTCGAGGCGACGATCGGCTGGGACTTCGGTCCGGACTCCATCTGCGAGGACGCTCATCTTGCTCTGGTCTTCGCGAGCCGTTACAAGGGGCGCAGCGACTGGTTCTCCGGCCGTAGTTACGGCGCGTCCCCGGCGACCATGCGGGACTTCCTCAAGCAGCGGGAGCGCTGGTCCTGGGGGCTGGTGGGTCTGGCCTTCAACCGTAGTCTGCCGCGCCGTTCCAGGGCGTTGCTGATGTACAGCGTGACGACGTGGGTCATGGGGCCCTTCCAGCATGTCGGTGTCGTCCTGGCGGTCGGCGCGCTGCTCGGCGACCTCAACACCTCGCCTGTCACGCCGTGGATCCTGCCTCTGTGGGCGGTGACCATGGGTTACGCGGTGTGGATGTACTGGGAGGGTCTCAAGATCAACGCGTCGGTGTCGGCCAACGGCCGGCGGCTGTGGTGGGAGCCGGTCGCGGTGGTCGCCCTGATGCCGTTCTTCGCGCTGTGGGAGGCGGTCGGTTCCTTCCGGGGGTTGCTGCGGTGTCTGCGCGGTGTGGAGAACCAGTTCGTCGTGATAGCGAAGCCGGCCTGAGGGATGCGTACACGTCTTCGAGGCTCTCGTGGCCTCGCCCTCCCGGCCCTTCTGTCTCTCGTACCCCTTCTGTTGGCGGCCGGGTGTGTCTCTCCCGGCGGCGGTGCCCCCGTGCCGCGCGCGGAGTCCGCATCGGCGTCCGCTGTCGGTGACCCGGCGCCGGCGCGGGCCGCCCGGCCCTGGCGGCGCGGGGACCCGCAGCTCGGCGCGCAGGTGCTCTGGTACACCTACCCGGGCGAAACGGACCGGTCCGTGCGCGGCAACGCGCTGCGCCTCGTGAACTACATGGTCGGCAAGCACATGAACGCGGTCTCGGTGACGTTTCCCTTCGCGACGTCCGGCCCGACGTCGAGCGGGGTCGGCGCTTCGGCCAGGACCCCGTCCGTACGGCATCTGGGGATGCTCATGGACACGGCGGCGGCGGCCGGGCTGCGCATCACGCTGCGTCCGCTGCTCGACGAGCAGAGCCTGGTGGCCCGGGATCCGCTGGCCTGGCGCGGCTCGCTCGCCCCTGCCGACAGGGCCGCCTGGTTCCGTTCGTACGGGGCGTTCCTCGCGCCGTATCTCGGCCTCGCGGCCCGCCATCACGCCAGTACCTTCGTCGTCGGGACGGAGCTGACGTCGTTGGAGGACGACCCGCGCTGGCGTTCGCTGATCGCCACGGCACGCGGGTCGTTCCCCGGTGAACTGTCCTACGACGCCAACTGGGACGACTACGTCTCCCGGCATGTCCCCGTCCCCGTCGACCACCTGGGGGTCGACGCGTACTTCCCGCTCCCCCGGCTCGGCGACGACGCGTCCGTGGCGGAGATCGCCGACGGCTGGCAGCGCTGGCTGGACCGCAAGAGCACCGGGAAACTGCCCCGGGTCGTCCTGAGCGAGGTCGGGATCATCGCGGAGGACGGCGCCTATCGTCACCCGGCGGTCTGGAAGGGCGGGGGGAAGCTCAACCCCACGGTGCAGCGACGCTGGTTCGAGGCGGCCTGCCGGGTCGCCCGGGACCGGGACATGGCCGGCCTGTACTGGTGGAACCTCGACTTCCACGCCGACCCCGCGGCCGGCGCTCCCGCCGCCTCCCACACGTCGTTCCTCGGCCGTCCCGCCGAGGCCGTCATCGCCTCCTGCTTCCGGACCTGGCCACGATGAACGAAGAGCTCTACGACCCTCAGCCGCCCCACCCTGCCGCGTCGTCGCGGTACGAGACCGGTGCCCGGCCGGGTGACCCCGGAGGTTTCCCGTTCGCCGATCGGACCCAGTACGCGACGGCGGGAGGGTTCGCTGATCGGCGTCCGGTCACATGGCCGGCGTTCGGCGTCGAGGGAGGACCGGTCGCGTTCGGGGGGCCGGTCGGCGGTGGTCACGCCGCTGACGTCGCCCGGTTCCCTGTGCTGCTCGCCGACACCGGGCCCGGAGCCGCCCCGGGCCCGGTGTCGGGGCGGGGCCTGGAGGGAGAGGCGAGTGGGCGGCGGTTCTTGGCCGTGGACGGTCTGCGGGGAGCGGCTGTGCTGGCGGTGCTGGCGCATGACACCGGCGTGGGCGGGCCGTACTTCACCTGGACCGGTGCGGGCGTCGACGTCCTGCTGGTGCTGACGGGGTTTCTCGCCACCCTGCCCCTGCTCCGCGGGGCGACGGCTACCGGTGGGACAGGTGTCGCCGGTTTCCTGGTCCGTCGGGCGAAACGGTTGGTCCCCGCTCTGCTGGTGGTGGCCGCCCTGATCCTCACGGTGTGGTGGACGCTGGGTTCCGCGCGCGCGGTCCTCGATCCGGCTGGACCGCTGGGTCACGGCAGCTGGGCGCGGTGGCTGCGCGGGCGGCCCCTGGGTGTCGTCCCCACGGTGGACTCGCCGCTCGCTCCGCTGCGGGGGTGGGACCTCGTCGTGGGTTCCGCGACGGCGTGGGCGCTTCTGCTGGCGTGCCTGGGTCTCCTGGCCCGGCGCAGGCTCGCACCGGTGGCGCTGGTCGCCGCACTGCTCGCCGGGGTGTGGGCCACCGCTTCGGTGAGCGGGGCGCTGCCCGGGGCCGGCGGGCTCACCGGGGTGCGGTCACTGGCTCTGGCTGCCGGTGCCGTTGCCGCCTGCCTCGTACACCTGGCCGAGCGCGGTGGCCGTGCGGTGTCCCGACCGGTCGGCGTGCTGCTGACGGTGACCGGCCTCGCCGCGGCGACGGCCCTGGCGGTGTCGGCCGTCCTGCGCGGCGGAGGGCAGAGCGAGACGCGGTACGTGGTCGCGGTCGTGCTGAGCGCCGCTGTGCTGACGGCGGTGCTCTGCGGTGGCCGGGGCCTTCTGGTGCGGCTGCTGTCGGGGGAGTTGGTCACGGAGGTCGGGCGGATGTCGTACAGCCTCTTCCTGCTGCACCTCCCCGTGTACTGGCTGCTGGAGCGCGGCCAGCCCGGTCTCGGTCCTCTCGGGCTGTTCCTGGTCGGGGGCGGGGTGACCTGGTTCCTGTCGCTGCTCGTCCACTACCTGCTCGTCGAGCGTCTGGCCGCCCGTTCGTGGCGTCGCGGGCGGTCGGCCCGCTGAGCCTGCGGGCTCTAGTTCGGGCGGGCCATCGCCTTGACGAAGGCGCGTTCCACGTCGGCCGCGGAGAGGACTCCGTAGATCTCGCCGGACTCCTCGACCACCAGGTACTCGGAGGCGGGGGAGGCGCGCAGGGCGTCGAGGAGTTCCTCGCCGGAGAGTTCCGCGGAGACCCGCATGCCGTCGGTGAGGTCCTGGGCGAGGCCGCTGACGGAGACCCAGGGGCGACGGTGTTCGGGTACGCCGACGATGGCGGCCTCGCGGACGAGGGAGAGGGGTTCTCCGTCGGGGTCGACGACGACGAGGGCGCGGGCGCCGGCGTCGTTGGCGCGGCGCAGGGCCTCCGACAGAGGGGTATTGGTCTCGACGGGGACGGCGCGGCGGGTGAGGTTGCGGGCGCGCAGCTCCGGGAGGTGTTCGCGCAGGCGGGCCATACGGAGACTGTTGCCGGCGCCGGTCCAGATGATCGCGGCGAGGATGGCGGCGAGCAGGGCGTCGGTGACGGTGTCCATGCCGACGCTGTCCTCGGCGGTGGAGCCGAGGGCGCCGGACTGGGTGAGCAGCGGGAGTCCGATGAGGACGGAGACGGCGAGGGCGCGGCCGACCCAGGCGGCGGCGATCGTACCGGTCATGGGCCGGCCGGTGATCTTCCAGACGACGGCGCGGAGCATACGGCCGCCGTCGAGGGGCAGGCCGGGCAGGAGGTTGAAGGCGGCCACGATGAGGTTGGAGATCATCAGGCCGGCCAGCAGGACGCCGGGGACGGTGCCGGGTTCGACGGTCTGGAGGGCGAGGTAGAAGACGCCCGCGAGGATCAGGGAGAGAAGTGGGCCGACGAAGGCGAGGACGAATTCACGGCCGGGGGTCTCCGACTCCTTCTCGATCTCGGAGACGCCGCCGAAGAACTGGAGCTGGATGCGCCGTACGGGGAGTTTGAAACGGAGGGCGGCGACGGTGTGGGCGAGTTCGTGGACGAGGACGGAGGCGTAGAAGGCGACCGCGAAGAAGAGGGAGACGAGGTAGCGCAGGGCGCCGAGTTCGGGCAGTACGCGGTCGAGCTGGCCGCCGAAGACCCAGGTGATGAGGGCGGCGACGAGGAACCAGCTGGGGGCGACGTAGACGGGTACGCCGAAGGGGCGTCCCATGAGGAGTCCGCCGCCGGGTTCCTTGGGTTTGCGGGGGGCGCGGGACTTGCCGAGGCGGGGAGTGGGGCCGGTTCGGCCCGGAGTGTCGGCGGGCGCGTCCGGTTCCGGGGCTTCCGGGGCGGCCGGTTCGCCGTTGTCGGTGGGCTCGTCGGGTCGCGTGGGCTCCGCGTCGGGTTTGTCGGGTTCGGCGGTCTCCGCGACTCTGGTGTCGGCCGTCCTGGGTTCGGGGTGTGTGGGGTCGGTGGTCGGCGCCGTGCCACCGGTGTGGCGGTCGGTCGACTGGTCGTTGCCGGAGCGCGGCTGTCCGCTCCCGCCGCTCTCGTCCACGGTGTCCCCTTGTCGAATGCGTCTCCCTTTTCCGCTCCGGGGCGGAAGGGCCTCGGGTCGATGGTATGCGGCCTTCGCGGCGGGTTCCGCCCCGGCACCCCCCGTGTTCGCCGGGCTGTCACGGTGGGGGGGCGGCGGCGGGTGGGTCACTGTCAGTGGCGGGCCGTATGGTCGTCGTCATGGAAATGAGCACCGAGGGCGCCGCCGAGTCCGTCTCGTCGGTCGTGCTGCCCTCCGCGCCGGCGTCGTTGTCGCCCTCGCGGGCCAGCGACTTCATGCAGTGTCCGTTGCTGTACCGGTTCCGGGTGATCGACCGGTTGCCGGAGAAGCCGAGCGAGGCCGCGACGAGAGGCACGCTGGTGCACGCGGTGCTTGAGCGGCTGTTCGACGCGCCGGCGGCGGAGCGGACGGCGCCGCAGGCGAAGTCGTTGATCCCGGGTCAGTGGGACCGGCTGCGGGAGTCGCGGCCGGAAGTGGTGGAGCTGTTCGCGGACGATCCGGACGGTGAGCGGCTGGCGCGGTGGCTGGGTGAGGCGGAGAGCCTGGTGGAGCGCTGGTTCGGGCTGGAGGATCCGACCCGGCTGGAGCCGGCCGAGCGTGAGCTGTTCGTCGAGACGGAGCTGGATTCCGGGCTGAAGCTGCGCGGGATCATCGACCGGGTCGATGTGACGCCCACGGGCGAGGTACGGATCGTCGACTACAAGACGGGAAAGGCGCCGCGTCCGGAGTACGCGGAGGGTGCGCTGTTCCAGATGAAGTTCTACGCGCTGGTCGTGTGGCGGTTGAAGAACGTGGTGCCGCGGCGGCTGCAGCTGGTGTATCTCGGCAGTGGTGATGTGCTGACGTACGACCCGGTGCCGGCCGATCTGGAGCGGGTGGAGCGGAAGCTGCTGGCGTTGTGGGAGGCGATCCGGGAGGCGACGGCGACGGGGGTGTGGCGGCCCCGGCCGACGAAGCTGTGCGGTTGGTGTGATCACCAGTCCGTGTGTCCGGAGTTCGGGGGGACTCCCCCGCCTTATCCGTTGCCGGTGCGGGTGGCTCCGCCGGATGCGCCGTAGTCGCCTGCGGGGCCGGTGGGGGTTGCTCACGCAGTTCCCCGCGCCCCTTTCGGGGCGCGTTGCCGCACAGGGCAGAATGGGGGCGGACTAGCGAAGGAGACTTACGTGGCCATCCGCGTCCTACTTGTCGACGACCAGCCGCTGCTGCGTACCGGGTTCCGGATGATTCTGGAGGCCGAGCAGGACATCGCGGTCGTCGGTGAGGCCGGAGACGGTCTTCAGGCGATCGACCAGGTGCGGGCCCTGCAGCCCGATGTGGTGCTGATGGACATCCGTATGCCGCGGATGGACGGTGTGGAGGCGACCCGGCAGATCACCGGGCCTGGGCGGGACGGGCCGGCGAAGGTGCTGGTGCTGACGACCTTCGATCTCGACGAGTACGTGGTGGAGGCGTTGCGGGCCGGTGCCAGCGGCTTCCTCTTGAAGGACGCGCCGGCGAACGAGCTGGTGCAGGCGATCCGGGTGGTGGCCTCGGGTGAGGCGATGCTCGCGCCCAGCATCACCCGTCGGCTCCTGGACAAGTACGCGGGGCATCTGCCGTCGGGTGACGAGCCGGTGCCGGACGCGCTGCACACGCTGACCGAGCGTGAGGTCGAGGTGCTGAAGCTGGTGGCGCGGGGCTTGTCGAACGCGGAGGTCGCCGCTGATCTCTTCGTCAGTGAGACGACGGTCAAGACGCATGTCGGGCATGTCCTGACCAAGCTGGGGCTGCGCGACCGGGTACAGGCCGCGGTGTACGCGTACGAGAGCGGGCTGGTGCGTCCCGGCGCGCAGTAGCGGGACGGTGTGTACGACGACGAGGGCGCCCCTTCCGGGATCGGAAGGGGCGCCCTCGTGTGTGCGGCCGGCTCAGCCCTTGTTGATCTCCCAGAAGCGGAAGACGGTCGAGGCGTCGAGGCAGTACTCCAGGCCGTAGACGTTGTCGCGGGCGACGGCGTACTGCTTGGCCTGCCAGATGGGGAGGACGGGGAGCTCCTTGGCGACGATGTTCTGGAGCTCGGCGAAGTCCGTGTCGGTCGCTGCCCGGTCGCTCTGGGCGGCGGTGCCGGGGATGAGGGTGTCGGTGATGGTGCCGTTGGTGTAGTTGTTGCCGAGGACGTTGCCCTGGCCGAAGAACGGGGCGGTGAAGTTGTCGGCGTCGGGGTAGTCCGGCACCCAGCCCTTCACGTACACACCGTACTTGCCGGCCTCGATGTCCTTCTCGTACTGCGCGAAGGGCACGGACTTGACGGTCGCCTCGAACAGGCCGCTGGCGTTGAGCTGCTTGGCGATGGCCTTGAACTCGTCGTCGGTGGCGGGTCCGTAGCGGGACGGGGTCGACCAGAGGGTCAGCTTGACCTTGCCGGTGACGCCGTCGGCCTGGAGGGCCTCCTTGGCCTTGGCCGTGGAGGGGCGGGCACCGTAGGTGTCGAAGAAGGCGGTGTTGTGACCCGCGATGCCGGCCGGGATGATCGAGTAGAGGGGGGTCGCGGTGTCCTCGTAGACCTGGTCGACGAGGGCCTCACGGTCGAGGAGGTAGGCGATGGCCTTGCGTACCCCGAGTTTTCCGGCGACCGGGTCGTTCATGTTGAAGACGAGGTGCTGGACCTCGGCGCTGGTGCCCTCGACGATGTCGATGCCCCCGTCGCCGCTGTCCTTCTCGATGTCGGCTATGTCGCCGGCCTTGAGGCCTCGGTAGGCGATGTCGATGTCCTTGTCGACGAGGGCGCTCTTCAGCTTGGTCTGGTCGCCGTGGAAGAACTTGAGGGTGACGCCGGAGTTGCGGACCTTGGCGGTGCCCTTGTAGTTCGGGTTGACGGAGAAGACCGCGCTGTCCTCGCCGAACGAGTCGAGCTTGTAGGGGCCGGAGCCGACGGCTTCGCCGTCCTCGCGCAGGCCGTCCTTGTCGTACTGGCTGTGGTCGACGATCGAGCCGGCGCCGGAGGCGATCTTGCTGGGGAAGGTGGCGTCGGGCACCTTGAGGTGGAAGACGACGGTCTTCTCGTCCGGGGTGTCCACCGAGCCGAGCATCGGGAACATGATCGCGGGGCCCGCGTCGTCGTTGATCTTCAGCATGCGGTCGAAGGAGAACTTGACGTCCTCCGAGGTGAGCGCGTCACCGTTGCTGAACTTCAGGCCGTCGCGCAGGGTGCACTCGAACACCTTGGTCTGCGCGTCGCTGAAGGCGCACTCCTTGGCCGCCTCGGGCTGCGGTTCGGTGCCCCCGTTGGGGAAGCTCAGCAACGACTGGAAGACGTTGTTGAACAGCAGCCAGGAACCCGGGTCGTAGCCGGAGGCCGGGTCGGTGGCCAGGACGTCGTCGGACATCCCCATGACCACGGTGGAGCCGTCGGCCCCCGAGTCACCGTTCTCCGAGCCGCATCCGGTCAACAGGCCGGAGGCCAGCCCCGCCACGATGGGCAGGACCGGCCACTGGTTGCGCAGATTCACGTGGAAGTGCCTTGTCGTCGGGTCTTGGTTACCCGGAGCCGTCCCAGCCCCGGGTCGGGAAGTGTGCCTCGGACGGGTGTGCGGGTCAGTTGCTCACACCGCGGCCGAGTTCCCAAAGCTGGAGCGTCGAGGCGGAGTTGAGCGCCCACTCGGCGCCGGTGATGCCGTCGCGTGCAGCGATGTACTGGTTGCCCTGCCACAGCGGCAGTACGGGTACGTCGTCAGCCACGATGTCCTGGATGTCCGTGAGGCTCGCGGTGGCGGTGAGGCGGTCGGCCTCACGGCGGGACTCGGGTATCAGGCTGTTACGGATCCTGGTGTTGGCGTACGGCAGGTTGAGGAAGTTGTCCTTGTCGAGGAAGGGCGCGAGGTAGTTGTCGGCGTCGGGGAAGTCGGGGAACCAGCCCATGCCGTAGACGTCGTACTCGCCTTCCTTCTCGGCCGGGCGGAAGGTGTCCCAGGGGGCGCCCTTGATGGTCACCTTGAACAGTCCGCTGGCGTTGAGCTGCCGCTGCAGTTCCTCGAACTCCGGCTTGGTGGCCGAGCCGTAGTGGTCGGTCGTGTAGTGCAGGGTCAGCTTCACCGGGGTGGTGATGCCGGCGCCCTCCATCAGGGTTTTGGCCTTGACGTCGTCGGGCTCGCCGTACTTGTTGAAGAAGGAGTTCGAGTGGCCAGTGATGGTGGCCGGGACCAGCGAGTAGAGCGGCTGGGCCTCGTCGCCGTACACCTTCGCGACGAGTTGGGCGCGGTTGATGATCTGGGCCATCGCCTGGCGGACCGCTTTCGTCTTCACCGTCGGGGCGTTGGTGTTGAAGGCGAGGTAGCGGATTTCGAGGCCGGGCATCTGGACGAGGTCGATGTCGCCGGTCGAGTCGTCGCCGAGCTTTTTGATCTGCTCGGGCGACATCGAGCGGGTCATCAGGTCGATGTCACCCTTGGAGAGCGCGGTGCCCATCTCGGCGGCGTCCGCGAAGGAACGCAGTTCGACCTTGTCGTTCTTCGGTGTCAACTGCCCCTGGTAATGGGAGTTCTTGGTGAAGACGGCCTTGACGAGTTCGTCGTTCTTGACCTCGGCGTGGAGCGTGTACGGGCCGGAGCCGTCGACGTCGAAACCGTCGCGCAGCTTGTCCTTGTCGTAGTCGGCGGGGTTGATGATGCCCGCGACCGGGGTGGACAGCTTGAACGGGAACGTGGCGTCGGCGCTCTTGAGGTGGAAGATGACCTCGCGGTCGCCCTGGGTCTCGACGGTGTCGATCGTGGACAGCAGGGCGAACACACCGCTGTCGGCCTGGATCCGCAGGGCCCGGTCGATGGAGAACTTCACGTCGGAGGCCTTGACGGCGTCGCCGTTGGAGAACTTGAGGTCCTTGCGCAGGGTGCAGGCGTAGCGCTCGTTGCCGCTGTCCGTGAACGCGCACTTCTCGGCGGCCTCGGGGACCGGCTCGCCGTCGCCGCGCGGCTGGACCATGAGGGTCTGCACGGTCTGGCGCAGGATGTTCCAGGTGCCGACGTCGTAGGCGTAGGCCGGGTCGATCGGCGCGGGCGCGTCTTTCGTGGCGGTGAACCGGTCCGTGGTGCCGACGACGATCGCGCCGCTGCTGCTGCCCGTGCCGTCGACTCCGCCACAGGCGGCGAGTACCGGAGCGAGCAGGCCGACCACGGTCGGCAGCACCAAAGTCTTGCGGTTCATGCTCGGGTTCTCCAGGCTGTCGATCCCAGGGGGCCCGGCGGGCGTGGGGTGGTGCGCGCGGGTGAGGGATTGTGTCGATGTTCTCCGAACGAGATTAGTCCGGACCGCGGAGCCGCCCGCATGCGGCCGGAGTTGGTGGCTCATCACGCTGCGAAACCGGGTGTGGACGCACCGAAAAACCGACAGTGGAAGGATTCCGCGCAGGCTGTCCCCAATCAGGACACAAGGGTGTGCCGGGAGTCCCCGAACGAGGTGCGTGTACACGGCACTTGCCCGCTGTCGAGCCCCTGTCGCGTGGCGAAACTCACACGTCGGAAGCGCGCGGGCGCGTTCGTGAATTCAGTCGCGGACGGAGATCAACAGAGGGTCGCAATTCTCAATTGATGGGCTGCCCGTTCATCCGCGCGTTATCCCGCATTCGATCGGGCACACTCGGTAAACGGGTCGACCCATTTCCGTCATCGGCCGTCCTCATCGATCGCTCTTCATCAGTCCGCGCAGAAAGGGCAGGTCGACTTCTTCCAGCGAGGTCACGATCGTGCGGCGCGCGCCCGGGGCGATGGGGGCTACCGACGGTACGGCCACGACCTGGCAGCCGGCGGCCTCCGCTGCCGCCACCCCGGTCGCCGTGTCCTCGACGACGGCGCATCTCACCGGGTCGACGCCGAGTCCGGCGGCCGCGACGAGATAGGGGTCGGGGTACGGCTTCGTACGCTCCACCTCGTCGCCGGCGATGCTCAGGGCGAAGTGCTGCGGGCCCAGCGAGGCCAGGACACGGTCGATGATCCGGCGGTGCGAGGCGGAGACGAGGGCGGTCGGGATCTCGTGCGCGGAGAGTTCGGCGAGGAGCCGGGCGGCGCCAGGCATCAGGGGCAGGGAGCGGCCGATGCGGTCCTCGAACCCGTCGTTGAGCAGTACCGAGAGTTCGGCGAAGCTGATGTCGGCACCGGTGGCCTCGATGAGGAATCCGGCGCTGCGGGTCATCGGGCCGCCGACCACGACGTGCCGCCAGGACTCGTCGAGGATATGGCCGAGGCCGGCGAAGATCTCCACCTCGACGTCCCACCAGAAGCCCTCGGTGTCCACCAGGGTGCCGTCCATGTCGAGGAGTACGGCCTGCAGTGCTGAGCCTTCGGCCGTACGGGTTCCGAGCGCGGGGACCGTGCTGGTCATCCTGGCGCACCTCCTTGAGGGACGATCAGGCCGGTTGCCCCTGAGTGCACAGAGGGCAACCGGCCTGCGGTGGACCGTCAAGTGTACGTCGTGTCCGATCAGCGCGCGCTGGAACTCAGCGTGCGTTGAAGTACTTCGCCTCGGGGTGGTGGATGACGATGGCGTCGGTGGACTGCTCGGGGTGGAGCTGGAACTCCTCGGAGAGGTGGACGCCGATGCGCTCGGGCTGGAGGAGGTCGGCGATCTTGGCGCGGTCCTCCAGGTCGGGGCAGGCGCCGTAGCCGAGGGAGAAGCGGGCGCCCCGGTACTTGAGGGCGAACATGTCCTCGACTTCGGCCGGGTCCTCGCCGGCGAAGCCCAGTTCGGAGCGGACCCGTGCGTGCCAGTACTCGGCGAGGGCTTCTGCCAACTGGACGGACAGGCCGTGCAGTTCGAGGTAGTCGCGGTAGGAGTTCGCCTCGAACAGCTTGGCGGTCTCCGCACCGATCCGGTTGCCCATGGTGACGACCTGGAGGCCTACGACGTCTGTCTCGCCGGACTCCTCCGGGCGGAAGAAGTCGGCCAGGCACAGCCGGCGGCCACGGCGCTGGCGCGGGAACGTGAACCGCGTCCGCTCGTTGCCCTGGTCGTCGAGGATGATCAGGTCGTCGTCCTTGGAGACGCACGGGAAGTAGCCGTAGACGACGGCCGCCTCCAGCAGGCTCTCCGTCTGGAGCTTGTCCAGCAGGCCGCGCAGGCGGGGCCTGCCCTCGGTCTCGGCCAGCTCCTCGTAGGTGGGGCCGTCGCCGGTGCGGGCCTGCTTGAGGCCCCACTGGCCCTTGAAGAGGGCGCCCTCGTCGAGCCAGCTCGCGTACTCCTTGAGCTGGATGCCCTTGATGACACGCGTGCCCTGGAAGGGCGGGGTGGGGATCGGGTTGTCGGTGGCGACGTCGGAGCGGACGTGACCCTCCTCGGGCCGCTCCTCGACCACCGTGTCGGCGGCGCTCGCACGGACGCGGCGCTGCTTGAGCTCGGGCAGCTTGGCGCCGGCGACGCCACGCTTGACGCCGATCAGGGCGTCCATCAGGCGCAGGCCCTCGAAGGCGTCGCGGGCGTAGCGGACCTCGCCCTCGTAGATCTCGTGCAGGTCCTGCTCGACGTAGGCACGGGTGAGGGCGGCGCCGCCCAGGATGACCGGGTAGTCGGCGGCCAGCTTGCGCTGGTTGAGCTCCTGGAGGTTCTCCTTCATGATCACCGTGGACTTGACCAGGAGGCCCGACATGCCGATGACGTCGGCGCGGTGCTCCTGCGCGGCTTCGAGGATCGCGGAGACCGGCTGCTTGATGCCGATGTTGACCACGTTGTAGCCGTTGTTGGTGAGGATGATGTCGACGAGGTTCTTGCCGATGTCGTGGACGTCGCCGCGCACGGTGGCCAGCACGATCGTGCCCTTGCCCTCGGCGTCGGACTTCTCCATGTGCGGTTCGAGGTGGGCGACGGCCGTCTTCATGACCTCGGCGGACTGCAGCACGAACGGCAGCTGCATCTGGCCGGAGCCGAAGAGCTCGCCGACGACCTTCATGCCCTCCAGGAGGGTGTCGTTGACGATGTCGAGGGCGGGGCGGGTCGTCAGGGCCTCGTCGAGGTCGGCCTCCAGGCCGTTCTTCTCACCGTCGATGATCCGGCGCTGCAGCCGCTCGTCCAGCGGCAGCGCGGCGAGTTCCTCGGCGCGGCCGTCCTTCATCGACTTGGTGTTGACGCCCTCGAAGAGAGCCATCAGCTTCTGCAGCGGGTCGTAGTCCTCGGCCCGCCGGTCGTGGATCAGGTCGAGGGCTGTGGTCACCTCCTCCTCGCTGAAGCGGGCGATGGGGAGGATCTTCGACGCGTGCACGATCGCCGAGTCGAGACCGGCCTTGACGCACTCGTCGAGGAAGACCGAGTTCAGCAGGATGCGGGCGGCCGGGTTCAGACCGAAGGAGATGTTGGACAGCCCGAGGGTGGTCTGGACGTCCGGGTGGCGGCGCTTGAGTTCGCGGATCGCCTCGATCGTGGCGACGCCGTCCTTGCGGGACTCCTCCTGGCCCGTACAGATCGTGAACGTGAGGGTGTCGATGAGGATGTCCGACTCGCGGATTCCCCAGTTCGTCGTCAGGTCCTCGATCAGGCGTTCGGCGATGGCGACCTTGTGTTCGACGGTGCGGGCCTGGCCCTCCTCGTCGATGGTCAACGCGATCAGCGCGGCACCGTGCTCCTGGGCCAGCCGGGTGACTTTCGCGAAGCGGGACTCCGGTCCGTCGCCGTCCTCGTAGTTCACCGAGTTGATGACGGCGCGCCCGCCGAGCTTCTCCAGGCCCGCCCGGAGCACGGGAACCTCGGTGGAGTCCAGGACGATCGGCAGGGTGGAGGCGGTGGCGAAGAGGCCGGCCAGCTTCTCCATGTCGGCGACGCCGTCGCGGCCCACGTAGTCGACGCAGAGGTCGAGCATGTGCGCGCCCTCGCGGATCTGGTCGCGTGCCATCTCGACGCAGTCGTCCCAGCGAGCCTCCAGCATGGCCTCGCGGAACTTCTTGGAACCGTTGGCGTTGGTGCGCTCACCGATCGCCATGTAGGCGGTGTCCTGGCGGAACGGCACGGTCTGGTAGAGCGAGGCGGCGCCGGGCTCGGGCTCGGGGCGGCGCTCGACGGGGGTGGCACCCTGCACGCGCTCCACGAGCTTTCGCAGGTGCTCCGGGGTGGTACCGCAGCAGCCGCCGACCAGGTTCAGGCCGTAGTCGTGCACGAAGGTGTCCTGGGCGTCGGCCAGGCCCTCGGGATCGAGCGGGAAGTGGGCGCCGTCCTTGGTGAGGATCGGCAGGCCTGCGTTGGGCATGCAGAGCAGCGGAGTGCGCGAGTGGCGGGACAGATAACGCAGGTGCTCGCTCATCTCGGCGGGGCCGGTCGAGCAGTTCAGCCCGATCATGTCGATGCCGAGCGGTTCGAGCGCGGTCAGCGCGGCACCGATCTCCGAGCCGAGCAGCATCGTGCCGGTGGTCTCGAAGGCCATCGAGACCAGCAGCGGCACGTCGAGGCCGGTGGCCTCCATGGCGCGGCGGGCGCCCACGATCGACGACTTCGTCTGGAGGAGGTCCTGCGTGGTCTCCACGATCAGGGCGTCGGCGCCACCGGCCAGGAGTCCCTCCGCGTTCGCCTGGAAACCGTCGCGGAGAGTGAGGTAGTCGATGTGGCCGAGGGACGGCAGCTTGGTGCCGGGGCCGATCGAGCCGAGGACCCAGCGCTGACGGCCGTCGCGGGCGCCGAACTCGTCGGCGGTCTCGCGGGCGATGCGGGCGCCGGACTCGGACAGCTCGTACACACGCTCTGCGATGCCGTATTCGGCTGCCGCCGTGTGGTTCGCACCGAACGTGTTCGTCTCGACGCAGTCCACGCCCACCGAGAAGTACGCCTCGTGCACGCTGCGCACGATGTCCGGGCGGGTGATGTTGAGGACCTCGTTGCAGCCCTCCAGTTGCTGGAAGTCCTCCAGCGTCGGGTCCTGCGCCTGCAGCATGGTGCCCATCGCACCGTCGGCCACCACCACTCGGGTGGCGAGCGCGTCCCGTAGGGCGGACACGCGGGTCCTGCTGTCGGTGGAAGGGGCGGACGACGAGGCGGCCATGTAAGGGCTCCCTGGAGTGCGACGGCTGTCGGCTTTGCGCCTTCCCGGGGAAGACGCACGCGGCCAGGGTAGCCCGGTGCGGGGCCGTATGGTCAGGGCGTCCACGGGACGGACGTACGTGGCGCGTGTGCCGTGGCCGAAAAGCCCCCCGGGGACGGGCGTGGCGTCAAGCCCGATGTACATGAGATGTACGAGGGATGTAACAGGTGTCGACGAGCCATTGGCGGGTGGTCGACATGGACCGGTAGTGTTCGACATTGCCGAACGGTGGCAGTGAACGCCGCGCGAGCGGTCGAGGGGACGGAGGCAGGACGGCGATGGCACGGAACATCCAGTCGCTCGAACGGGCGGCGGCGATGCTGCGGCTCCTCGCGGGCGGCGAGCGTCGGCTCGGTCTCTCGGACATCGCCTCGTCCCTCGGCCTCGCCAAGGGCACCGCCCACGGCATCCTGCGCACCCTCCAGCACGAGGGCTTCGTCGAGCAGGAGGCCGCGTCCGGGCGCTATCAGCTGGGCGCCGAACTGCTGCGCCTGGGCACCACCTACCTGGACGTCCACGAACTACGCGCGCGTGCCCTCGTATGGACCGACGACCTGGCCCGCTCCAGCGGCGAGAGCGTCCACCTCGGGGTGCTGCACCAGCAGGGCGTGCTCATCGTGCACCACGTCTTCCGCCCCGACGACAGCCGGCAGGTACTGGAGGTCGGGGCCATGCAGCCCCTGCACTCCACGGCCCTGGGCAAGGTCCTGTCGGCCTACGACCCGGTCGCGCACAGCGAGGTCCTGGAAGCCGAGCGCAAGTCGTTCACAGACCGGACGATCAGCGACCTGGAGGGCTTCGAGGGCGTCCTGGACCTCACCCGCGCGCGCGGGTACGCGGCCGACGTCGAGGAGACCTGGGAGGGCGTCGCGTCCATCGCCGCCCCCATCCACGACAGGCGGCGGATGCCGGTCGGCGCGGTGGCCGTCACCGGCGCCGTGGAACGGCTCCGCAGGGAGGGCGAGCTGCGCCCCGAGCTGATCGCGGCGGTGCGGGACTGCGCCCGCGCGGTGTCCCGGGATCTGGGCGCGGGACGGTTCTGACCCGACCGACAGGTTCTGAACTTTCGTACGAGAACGGCCGGGACATCTTGGATGTTCCGGTCTTTTCGTGTGCGGGGCGTGTGCGGACGGACGCGGGTCGCGACCGGCTCAAGATCGATAGCTCACAGCAATCAATAACGATCGTGTTTTCGATAACAGAGCTCTTGACGTGCCTGTAACACGGGGGCAAGACTCCCGTCCATCGGTCGACATTGCCGAACGCTGACCGGCAATAGGCGTTAGAGTGTGACAACGCCAAGGGCCGGCAGCTCTCCCTCTGGACGAAGGACAAAGGAGTCGCGGGTGTCCAGCTCCGACATCTTCATCGGCGAGACCATCGGTACCGCCATACTCATCCTGCTCGGTGGCGGCGTCTGTGCCGCCGTCACGCTGAAGGCCTCCAAGGCCCGCAACGCCGGCTGGCTCGCCATCACCTTCGGGTGGGGTTTCGCCGTACTGACGGCCGTCTACACCTCGGCACCGCTCTCCGGTGCCCACCTCAACCCGGCCGTGACTCTCGCGCTCGCCCTCAAGAAGGACGGCATCGACTGGAGCGACGTCCCGATCTACTGGGGCGGGCAGCTGCTCGGCGCCATGATCGGCGCGTCCCTGGTCTGGATCGCCTACTACGGCCAGTTCCTCGCGCACCTGACCGACAAGGAGATCGTCGGCACTCCGGCCGCGAAGGCCGTCGAGGCGCAGGAGAAGGGGGCCGGCCCGGTCCTGGGCATCTTCTCCACCGGCCCCGAGATCCGCGTGGCCTGGCAGAACGTGGCCACGGAGGTCATCGGCACGATCGTGCTGGTGCTCGCCGTCCTCACACAGGGCCTCAACGACAGCGGCAAGGGCCTCGGTGTCCTGGGTGCCCTGATCACCTCGCTCGTCGTGGTCTCCATCGGTCTGTCCCTCGGTGGTCCGACCGGCTACGCGATCAACCCCGCCCGTGACCTCGGTCCGCGTATCGTGCACGCGCTTCTGCCCCTGCCCAACAAGGGCGGCTCGGACTGGTCCTACGCCTGGGTCCCGGTGGTCGGTCCGCTGATCGGCGGCGCGATCGCTGCAGGCATCTACAACGTCGCTTTTGCTTAGAGCAGCCAGCACAGTCGAGGCAGCCTTGAGCACCAACGCCGTAAGCCAGCCCCTCACCCACGGACCTCTCAGGAGCACACAGTGACCGACGACGCGCACACCGCCGGCCCGTTCATCGCGGCCATCGACCAGGGCACCACCTCCAGCCGCTGCATCGTCTTCGACCGGGACGGCCGGATCGTCTCCGTCGACCAGAAGGAACACGAGCAGATCTTCCCGAAGCCGGGCTGGGTCGAGCACGACGCCACCGAGATCTGGACGAACGTCGAGGAGGTCGTCGCCGGAGCCATCTCCAAGGCCGGCATCACCCGCGACGACATCAAGGCCATCGGCATCACCAACCAGCGTGAGACGACGCTGCTGTGGGACAAGAACACCGGTGAGCCCGTCCACAACGCCATCGTCTGGCAGGACACCCGTACCGACACGCTCTGCAAGGAGCTGGGCCGCAACGTCGGGCAGGATCGTTTCCGCCGTGAGACCGGCCTGCCGCTGGCCTCGTACTTCGCCGGCCCCAAGGCCCGCTGGCTGCTCGACAACGTCGAGGGCCTGCGCGCCCGCGCCGAGGCCGGGGACATCCTCTTCGGCACCATGGACAGCTGGGTCATCTGGAACCTGACGGGCGGTGTCAACGGCGGTCACCACGTCACCGACGTCACCAACGCCTCCCGCACCATGCTGATGAACCTGCACACGCTGGAGTGGGACCCGAAGATCGCCGAGTCGATCGGCGTAACACTGTCGATGCTCCCGGAGATCCGCTCCTCCGCCGAGGTGTACGGCGAGGTCACGGGCGGCCCGCTCGGCGACCTGCTCGGCGGCATCCCGGTCGCCTCCGCGCTGGGCGACCAGCAGGCGGCCCTGTTCGGCCAGACCTGTTTCGCCGAGGGCGAGGCCAAGTCGACGTACGGCACCGGCACGTTCATGCTGATGAACACCGGTGACAAGATCATCAACTCCTACAGCGGCCTGCTCACCACGGTCGGCTACCGCATCGGCGACCAGGCCCCGGTCTACGCCCTGGAGGGCTCGATCGCGGTCACCGGTTCGCTGGTGCAGTGGATGCGCGACCAGATGGGCCTGATCTCCACCGCCGCCGAGATCGAGACGCTCGCGTCTTCGGTCGAGGACAACGGCGGCGCCTACTTCGTACCGGCCTTCTCCGGTCTCTTCGCCCCGTACTGGCGCTCCGACGCCCGCGGTGTGATCGCCGGCCTGACCCGGTACGTCACCAAGGCGCACCTCGCGCGCGCCGTGCTGGAGGCCACCGCCTGGCAGACCCGTGAGATCACGGACGCCATGACCAAGGACTCGGGCGTCGAGCTCGCGGCCCTCAAGGTCGACGGCGGCATGACCTCCAACAACCTGCTGATGCAGACCCTCTCGGACTTCCTGGACGCGCCGGTGGTGCGTCCGATGGTCGCCGAGACGACCTGCCTCGGTGCCGCCTACGCCGCCGGTCTCGCCGTCGGCTTCTGGACCAACACCGACGACCTGCGCGCCAACTGGCGCCGGGCCGCCGAGTGGACCCCCAACATGGACGCGGAAAAGCGCGACCGTGAGTACAAGAGCTGGCTCAAGGCCGTCGAGCGGTCCATGGGCTGGCTCGAAGACAGCTCTGTCGAGGAGTAAGAAACACATGACCAGCCAGTCCACCCTGCAGTCCGTGCCTGCCCTCGGTACGCACCCGGCCTTCGGCGTCAACCCGAGCCGCGCCGAGACCCGGGAGCAGCTTTCCAAGGCGACGTACGACCTTCTCGTGATCGGCGGTGGCATCCTCGGCATCTCGACGGCCTGGCATGCCGCGCAGTCCGGGCTGCGGGTGGCTCTGGTCGACGCCGGCGACTTCGCCGGCGCCACCTCCTCCGCCTCCTCCAAGCTTCTCCACGGCGGTCTGCGCTATCTGCAGACCGGCGCGGTGAAGCTGGTGGCGGAGAACCACTTCGAGCGCCGTGCGGTGTCCCGTCAGGTGGCTCCCCACCTGGCCAATCCGCTCACGTTCTACCTCCCCGTGTACAAGGGCGGGCCGCACGGCGCGGCGAAGCTCGGGGCGGGCGTCTTCGCCTACTCCGCCCTGTCGGCCTTCGGCGACGGCGTGGGCCACCTGCTGTCGCCGGCCAAGGCCGCGCAGGACGTGCCCGAGCTGCGCACCGAGAACCTCAAGGCCGTCGCGGTGTACGGCGACGGTCAGATGAACGACGCGCGCATGGCGCTGATGACGGTCCGTGCGGCCGTCGAGGCGGGCGCGGTCGTGCTCAACCACGCCGAGGTGTCCGGCCTGCGCTTCACAGGCGGCCGGGTCACCGGCGCGGACCTGCGCGACCGGCTCTCCGGTGACGACTTCGGCGTCGACGCCCGGCTCGTGCTCAACGCGACCGGCCCCTGGGTCGACCACCTGCGCAAGATGGAGAACCCGGACGCGGCGCCCTCCATCCGGCTGTCGAAGGGCGCGCACCTGGTCCTGAAGCGGACGTCTCCGTGGAAGGCCGCGCTGGCGACCCCGATCGACAAGTACCGCATCACCTTCGCCCTCCCCTGGGAGGACATGCTCCTGCTCGGCACCACCGACGAGGAGTTCGAGGGCGACCCGGCGGACGTCGCGGTCACCGAGAAGGACACGGCGCAGATCCTCGACGAGGCCGCGTTCTCCGTCCGCGACCAGCAGTTGTCCCGCGACCTGATCACGTACTCCTTCGCGGGTCTGCGGGTGCTGCCGGGTGGCCCCGGTGACACGGCGAAGGCCAAGCGGGAGACGGTCGTGACCGAGGGCCGGGGCGGGATGCTGTCCGTCTCGGGCGGCAAGTGGACGACCTTCCGGCACATCGGCCGTACGGTCATGGAGAAGCTGGAGACGTTGCCGGGCCGTCCGCTGGGTGACGGCTTCGAGCCGATCTCCGCGCTGCCGAAGAAGATGCCGCTGCCGGGGGTCGCGAACCCGCGTGCGGTCGCTCACCGGCTGCTGGTGGACAGCCCGGCGCCCGGGCCGCGTATGGGCGCCGACACGGCGAAGCACCTGGCGACGCACTACGGGTCGCTGGCGTTCGACATCGCGCGTCTCGCCAACGAGAACCCTGAGCTGGGTGAGCGGGTGCATGCTGATGCGCCGGAGATCTGGGCGCAGGTTGTGTACGCGCGGGACAGTGAGTGGGCCGAGACCGTGGATGATGTGCTGCGGCGGCGGACCACGTTGACGATTCGGGGGCTGGCTACGGACGAAGTCCGTTCCAAGGTTCAGGATCTGCTCGACAAGAAGTAAGCGGTACGGCGTTTGAGGGGCGGCTCCTTGTTGAGGGAGCCGCCCCTTTGCGTTTGTGGGTGTCTGCGGGCGCGTTGTGGCTTGTCGCGCAGTTCCCCGCGCCCCTAAATGCCCTCTGCTAGCGCTTCTACATCGCTCGGGGTGTTCAGCTCGCCCCTACGCACGATCAGTTCGCGGCCGATCAGTAGGGCCCTGCGGGAGGCCGGTACCGGGTCCGGGAGGGTCGTCAGGTCTGTCAGGTGGGCGAAGCCGATGATTCTGCGGATGATTTCCGTACCCGCGTAGCCCACTGCCTCCGTCCAGATCCTGCGCAGGAAGCGGTCCAGGTACGCGTCGTCGAAGAAGGTGCCGGTTCGGGTCGGCCACAGGTGGCGGAACTCGGACTCGAACGCGTTCCAGGACAGGGCGAGTTGGTCGGCGTGGTCCGTCAAAGAGCCCAGTGCGCGGGCCCGTTCCGCCGAGACCAGGGCGTTCGCCCAGTACAGGCCGAGGTCGAAGCCGATCGGGCCGACGAAGGAGAACTCTGGGTCGAAGACCCGTACCACCGGGGTGCCTTCGCGTTCGCCGACCATGACGCTGCCGGTGTGCAGGTCGCCGTGGAGGAGTGCCTGGGCGCTCGTCATGAAGGTGTGGCGGAGGTCGGCGACCTCCGTGCGGAGCCTCGCGTCCGCGCGGAACTCCGTGGCCAGGTCGTCCAAGCCCTCGTGCCAGTGGTTGTGTTCGTGCTCGACGTACGGCTCGGCGAGGACCACGTCCTCCGTGATCTTGCACAGCTCCGGGCTCACCGAGGCCGCCAGGAGTGCCTTGCGGTCCGCCGACTCCATGCCGAAGTCGCTGGTCGCGAACGCCAGTTGGGCGACGAACTCGCCGATCCGGGCGGACGTGTGCGGGCCGTACGACGCGCCCTCGTTGAGGAGCGTGCGCAGGACCTCCAGGTCGGACATGTCCTCCATGACGAGGGCGTAGTTCTCGGGGTCGTACCCGAGGATCGCCGGGATCTTGTCGGGGGCCACCTTCGCGACCTGCTCGTACGCCCGAGCCTCGGCGTCGGCGCGCTCGGGGCTCATCGGCCAGGACGGGCCGGCCACCCGGACCCAGGGCAGGGCCTGCTTGACGGCCAGGCTGCGGGTGCCGTCGGTGGACCTGGCGAGGAACACGCGGTTCATGTTGCCGTCGGAGACCTCGCGGACCTCGATGTCCGCCGGGTTCGCCCAGTGTCCGCGCTCGTTCAGGTACGCGGGGACGTCGGCCGGCTCCAGGATGCGGTAGCCCATCGTGAACCTCCTTATGCGGTGCGGCGCTTGGACAGGGTGAAGCTGAAGACCAGGGCGAGGATCAGGACGGCGCCCTCGACCACGTCCTGCGTGTAGTACGGCAGACCCTTGATGGTCAGGCCGGTGGTGATGATGCCGATGAGGACCGCGCCCAGGGCGGTGCCCCAGACGTTCGGGCGTCCCCGGCCGAGGACCGAGGTGCCGACCAGGGCGACGGCGACGGCTTCGAGCAGTTGGGAGGTACCCGCGGAGACGTCTCCCTGGCCGATGCGCGCCGCCAGGATCAGGCCGCCGATCGAGGCGAGGACGCCGGAAAGGACGTACGCCAGCGCCCGGTACGCGCCCACGCGGATGCCGGCCAGGCGGGAGGCCTCCGGGTTGGCGCCGATCGCGTACAGCACGCGGCCCCAGCGGGTACGGGCCAGGAAGACCCAGGCGACGACGGTGAGGGCGCCGAAGATGACCACGGAGACGGGGATGCCGAGGATCGTGCCCCGGTCGATGCGCAGGAAGCCCTCGGTGAACCTGCCGGGGGCCGTCGTGCCGTCGGACCGGGTCATGCCCGGGGTGATGGACTGGCCGTCGACCAGGATGAGTTTGGTGCCCTGGATGACGAACATGGTGCCCAGCGTGGCCAGCATGTCGGGGATCTTGAGGACCACGATGAGCAGGGCGTTGAGCAGTCCCGCGAGCGCTCCCGCGACGATCACCGCGATGATCGCGACCACGCCGACCTGGTTGTACGTGACCATCGTCTTCGCGGCGACGGTCACGCCGAGCCCGGCCACCGCGCCGACCGACATGTCCATTCCGCCGACGGCCATGGTGAGCGTGACACCGAGGCCGAGGATCGCGGCGACGGAGACGTACCGCAGGGTGTCGAGGAGGGTCGCGGAGTCGCGGAAGGACGGCTCGCTCAGCGCGAAGTACGCGAAGAGGGTGACGGTGACGAAGATGAAGCCGTACTTGATGACCGCGTTCTGGATGCGGGGGCCCGCGGCGGCGACGAGCGTGGACGGGGGCGCCGTCTTCGCGGGGGCGGCGCTCTTGGTGGTGGTCATGGGGTGCTTCCTGGGATGGCGTGCGATGGGGCCGGCGTGAGACGGGTAGCGGGTGCGGGTGGCGGAGTGGAGTTGCCCGGCGGGGCCGGCGGCCCCTTCAGGGGCGCGGGGAACTGCGCGACCAGCCCCCACCGAGCCGCAGCCGAAGACCGCCCGACCCGCGGAGCGCCCCCCATCAGACCGACGCCGAGATGGTCCGGATGACCCGGTCGCGTTCCGCGTCCTCGCCGTACGCGTCGAGGTGGATCTCGCCGGCCGCGAGGACGACGACCCGGTCGGCGACCTCCAGGATCTCGTCGACGTCGGCGGACAGGACGAGTACGGCGGCGCCCTCGGCGGCGAGGGCGCGGGCGCGGCGGCCGATGTCGCGCCGGGCGCCGATGTCCACGCCTCGGAACGGTTCGTCCAGGATGAGGACGCGGGGGCGTTCGGCGAGCCAGCGGCCGACGACGACCTTCTGCTGGTTGCCGCCGGACAGCTCCTCGACGGTGCTGTGTTCGTCCCGGGCGACGACACCGAGGGCCTCGATGGTGTCGCGGCCGAGGGCGTCCTCCTTGGAGCGGTTCACCAGCCCGGCCGTCGAGAGGGACCTGAGGAACGGCAGCGAGATGTTCTGGGCGAGTGACCAGCCGGGGACCAGGGCATCCGCGTGCCGGTCCTCGGGGACGAGGTGGACGCCGGCCCGGATCGCGTCGGCGGGGCGGCGCGGCGCGTACGGCTTGCCGTCCAGCTCGACGGCGCCGGTGGCGAAGGGTTCCGCGCCGAAGAGACCGCGGGCCAGTTCCGACTTGCCGGCGCCCAACAGGCCGACGATGCCGGTGACTTCGCCCGCTCGCAGGTCCAGGTTCTGGGGTGTACGGCCGTCCAGGAGCCGTACGCCGCGCAGGGACAGGAGGGTCTCGCCGGGCGCGTGCTCTGCGCGGGGGCGGGCGGTGGTCGCTTCCTGGGCCTGGGCGAGCATGGCGCGCAGGGCGCTGTCCCAGTCGAAGGGTTTGACCTGGTCCTCGGTGAGACGGCCGTCCCGAAGGACGACCAGTCGGTCCGCCAGCGCGTCGATCTCGCCGAGGCGGTGGGAGACGTAGAGGACCGCGATGTTGTCGTCGCGCATCTTCTCGACCAGCGCGAACAGGCGTTCCGCCTCCGCCGCGGAGAGCGCGGACGTCGGTTCGTCGAGGATCAGCAGCCCGGGGCGGGTGGCCAGGGCTCGGGCGAGGATCAGCAACTGGCGGTCGGAAATGCCGAGTTCGGTGACGTCCCGCTTGAGGAGGGCGTCGCTCCAGCCGAGGTCGAGGGCCGACTGGATCTCGCGGGCGCGGGCCAGTACGCGGCGCCCGTTCAAGAACGGGTTGCCGCGTGCCTGGGCCAGCTCCTCGAAGACCAGGTTCTCGGCGACGGTGAGCCCGGGCACGATGCCCTCGCCGATCCGCTGGTGGACCGTCTGGATGCCCAACTGGCGGGCGGCGAGCGGCGATTGGAGAGCGGCCCGGACCCCGTTCACCGTCACTTCGCCGCCGTGGTCCGTGTGGACGCCGGACAGGATCTTGATGAGCGTGGACTTGCCGGCCCCGTTCGCGCCGAGCAGCGCGACCACGCTGCCCGGTGCGATGTCCAGCGAGACGGACTCCAGGACCGTTCTGCCGCCGAAGGCCATGCTGACGTCCCGCAGACCGACCGCCGGCGAGGCCGGAGCGGCGTGCGACACCTCGGACGGCTCAGACGCCTTCGACGCCTCAGTGGGCGACATTGGCGATCCAGTCGGCCGTGCTGACCTGGGAGAGGTTCAGCGCGGGCAGTGCGGCGCGCAGCTGGTCCATGTTCTGGATGTTCTTGCTCTTCAGGAAGTCCTGGGTGATGGCGACGGCCGGGAACTCGACCGACGTCTTGTTCAGCTGTCCGGCCAGTTCCAGGGCGGCGGTACGGACGACCGCGGCGCCGACGGCGGACGGGTCGGTGCCCGCGGTGGCGACCCAGGGGCTGCCGGCGGCGGTCATGTTCTGGATGTCGGCGTTGGAGACGTCCGCGCCGAACACCTTCACCTTGTCCTGGAGTTTCTTGTTCTGCACGGCGAGGACGGTGCCCTTGGCCAGCTCGTCGTAGGGGGCGAAGACGCCCGTCACGTCCGAGTGCTGGGTGAGCGCGGCGGAGACCAGCGGCACGTTGTCCGTGGCGGTGGAGTCGGTGACCTTGCCGACCTTGAACGCCTGCTTCCAGCCGTTGGTGTCGACCGCCGACTTCCAGACGCTGTCGCGCTTGTCGAGGGCCGCGTAGCCGGCGACGTTGACGTAGCCGACCTTGGCGTTCTTGCCGAGTTCCTTCGCCATCACGTCGAGGACGGCCTGGGCCATGCTCGCGTCGTCCTGCTCGGTGCTGACGACGCCCTTCGTCGCGGTGTCGACGTCGTAGACGACGACCTTGACGCCCTTCTTCACGGCCTTGTCGATCTCGGGCTGGATCGTCGAGGGGAAGCCGTGGTCCACGATGATCGCCTGCGCGCCCGAGTTGATCGCCGAGGACAGGTCGGTGGCCTGCTTGGCGTTGTCGGCCTGGGCGTCGTACACGGTCAGGTCGATGCCGAGGGCCTTGGCCTGCGCCTTGGCGCCGTTGCCCCACTGCTCGAAGTAGTCGCCGGCGCCGCTCTGGCGGACCAGCGCGACCTTGACCGTGCCCTTGTCGAAGGGCGCGGGCTTCGTGCCGGTGGCGGCGGAGGCGGAGGCGCCCGTGTCGCCGGTGTTCTCGGAGGCGTTCGTCGACTGCGAGCAGCCCGCGAGGAAGAGCGCCGAGACGGAGGCCAGCGAGAGCGCGGCGAGGGGAAGACGGGTGCGGGACATGGCGGGACTCCAGGTGCGGGGCGGTACGGGAGGGAGAGGGAGATGAAGGGGCGCGATGGCCTGAAGGCGTAGGCGCGGGAGTGTCCGGCCCCGAGCGCGGTACGGCGGCGTGGGGTGGGATCCACGCCACGGCCGGGGGCGTCTCGGGTACTCCGGGTCAGGTCAGCGACAGCGGGCTGTGGTCGACCGGAGCAAGTCCACGTACAGCCGCCGCACGAGCAGCAGCGTCTTCATAGGGAGATCATGAGAACGTTTCCAGCCATTCGTCAAAGCCTTGGACACCGGATCTCAGCATATGGAACGCCGGATTCGTCACACTCTGACGACCCGCCGACGGGAGTTACCATCACGGAACCGGCATCCGATCCGGAACAGTGAGGCTTCCGATGATGACGACACCCTGCGCGACAGCGGTACGACGCTGTACCGACGCGCGGTGTCGCGGCTGTCGCGACTGACGACCGGCCCGTCACCTCCTGTTCCTGCCTTTGTTCGCTGCCCTCGTTCTCCCGTGTTCCACACTCCACTCCCCCCTTGAGCCCTCTGGAGTTGCTCCCATGACCCTGCTGACGACCTGGCCCGAGTCCGGCCCGGAGACCGTCGTGCGCCGTACCTCCGACCCGGCCGAGATCGCCGCCGCGCTTGCCCCCATCGGGGTGCGCTACGAGCAGTGGCCGATCCGCGAGGACGTGCCGGCGGACGCCGACAGCGACACCGTGTTCGCCGCGTACGGCCCGGAGATCGACAAGCTGAACGCCGAGGAGGGCTTCACCACGGTCGACGTCCTCGGTCTGCACCCCAGCGACGACCCGGAGTTCCCGGCGAAGGCGAAGGCGGCCCGCGCGAAGTTCCTCCAGGAGCACACGCACGACGACGATGACGAGGTCCGCTTCTTCGTCTCCGGCTCCGGCATCTTCTATCTGCACGTGGGCGGCGAGGTGCACGCCGTGTACTGCGAGAAGGGCGACCTGCTGGGCGTGCCGCGCGGCACCACCCACTGGTTCGACATGGGCACCAGCCCGGCCTTCACCGCGATCCGCTTCTTCCACGAGGAGGACGGCTGGATCGGCAACTTCACCGGCTCGGCCATCGCCTCCCGCTTCCCGGACTACGACACGATCGACGCCGGGTTCCAGCAGGACAGGGCCGCCGCGTGACGTCGCACCATGACGTGGACGACGTGGATGCCGTGGTGCTCGACATCGAGGGCACCACGAGCGCCACGGGGTTCGTCGTCGACGTGCTGTATCCGTACTCACGCTCTCGTTTCGGAGCACTGCTCTCGGAGCGGAGCGGTGATCCGGAGGTGGCGCGGGCGGTCGCGCAGGTGCGCGAGCTGATCGACGAGCCCGACGCCGATGCCGTGCTCGTCGAGAAGACCCTCAACGCCTGGCTGGACGAGGAACGCAAGGCGACGCCCCTCAAGACGCTTCAGGGCATCATCTGGTCCGAGGGCTTCGCGCGCGGCGACCTCGTCTCGCACTTCTACGACGACGTCCTGCCGGCGTTGCGCGCCTGGCACACGGCGGGGCTCCGGCTCTACGTCTACTCCTCGGGATCGGTCGCCGCGCAGCGCGCGTGGTTCGCGTCCACCCCGGAGGGCGACCTGCTGCCGCTCGTCTCGGGCCTGTACGACACCGAGAACGCGGGGCCCAAGCAGGAGCCGGAGTCGTACCGCCGGATCGCGGAGGCCACCGGCACCGCCGACCCGAGCCGTCTCCTCTTCCTCTCCGACCGGCCGGGCGAGCTGGACGCGGCGCGCGCCGCCGGGTGGCGGGCCGTGGGGATCCGGCGGCCCGGGGAGCCGTACTACGAGCAGGGCGTCGGGGACCACGCGCAGGCGGGGTCGTTCGACGAGATCAGCATCACCAGTTCAAGGAGCACCACATGACCGCCGACATCAGCACCCTCGACCTGGAGGAGGCGGGGGCGGTACTCGCCGCCGAGTCCGCCCGCTTCGCCTCCTTCGGCTGGATGCGGGGCACTTCCGGGAACCTGTCCGTGGTGCTGTCCCGCAGTCCGCTCCTTCTGGCGGTCACCGCGAGCGGTCACGACAAGGGCGAACTGACGCCCGCCGACGTGGTGTTGGTCGACTCGCGGGGCGCGGCTGTCGAGGGCGGCAAGCCGTCCGCCGAGGCCGAGCTGCACGCCCGGGTCGCCGCGCTGACCGGGGCCGGTGCGGTGGTGCACGTGCACACCGTGGCGTCGGTCGCGATGGGCCGGCGTGAGCCGGGCGGGATCGTGTTCAAGGACATCGAGATGCTCAAGGGTGTCGGCCGGCCCGCCCACGACGTCGAGGTGACCCTGCCGGTCATCGCCAACAGCCAGGACATGAAGGTGCTCGGCGACCGGCTGGAGGCGGCACGCGACCCCCGGATGCCGGCCGTGGTGGTCGCGGGGCACGGTCTGTACGTGTGGGGGGACAACCCCCGTCAGGCCCGGCACCACACCGAAGTCGTGGAGTGGCTGCTGGAGTTGGAGCTCAGCGCTCCGCGGGACGGACGGTAGTCAAACCGCGGGCCGGTGGGGGCTGGTCGCGCAGTTCCCCGCGCCCCTATCGGGGCGCGGGGAATCGCTACTTCAAGCGGTCGCCCGGGAGTTCACCGGCGGAGACCTCCAACACGCCCCGCTCGGTGACCAGTCCCGTCACCAGCCTGCCCGGCGTCACGTCGAACGCCGGGTTGTGGCCGCGCGACTCGGCGGGTGCCGTGCGGACGCCTGCCCACTCCAACACCTCGTTCTCGCCCCGGAGTTCGATGTGGATGTCGTCGCCGGTGGCCGTCGCCAGGTCCACCGTGGTCGTGGGCGCCGCCACCAGGAACGGGATTCCGGCGTCCGCGCAGGCCAGTGCGACCCCGACCGTGCCGACCTTGTTGGCGGTGTCCCCGTTCGCCGCGATCCGGTCCGCGCCGACGATCGCCGCGTCGACCTCGCCGCGCAGGATCGTGCCCGCCGCGGCCCCGTCCGCCTGGACGTAGTGCGGGATGCCCTCCTGGACCAGCTCCCAGGCGGTCAGGCGCGAGCCCTGGAGCAGCGGGCGCGTCTCGTCGGCGTACACGAGCTCCAGCCGGCCTCGCGCGTGCAGTTCGCGGATGACACCAAGTGCCGTACCCCATCCGGCTGTTGCGAGCGCACCCGTGTTGCAGTGGGTCAGGACGCGCAGCGGGCGGTCCCCGACGGTGTCGGCGACACGCTTGAGCAGCCAGTCGGCGCCGTGCGCGCCCATCGCGCGGTTGCCCTCGACGTCCTCGCGCTGCACGGCGGCGGCCTCTTCGAGTACCGCCTCCAGGCCCTCCTCGAAGCGGGTCATGACCCGGTCCACGCACACCATGAGGTTGACCGCGGTCGGCCGGGCCTCGCGGATCCGGGCCACGGCCTCGCGCACCTGCTCCTGCGTCCAGCCCGCACGCTCGCCCTGGAGCAGCGCCAGCGCGACCCCGTACGCGCCCGCCGCGCCGATCGCGGGCGCGCCCCGCACGACGAGCCGCTGGATCGCGTCCACCAACGCGTCCACATCGCGGACATCCCTGGTCTCGTGGCGGTGCGGCAGCAGGGTCTGGTCGATGAGCGCGAGGCTGTTTCCGGTCCAGCCGACGGCGCGCAGTTCCTGGGGCATAACGGGACGCTCCTGAAGTTCCGGCGGTGCGCGACACCGTACATGACCTCGAAGAACCACAGTTCGAGACAGCTGGGCCGGTGGCCGAACTCCGGTGTTAGAGTCCAGCACCCGCACCAGCAGGGCCCAGGTGAAGGAGGACGCGTGCCGCTCACCATGCGCCGCTTCCTCGACCACGGCCACTGTGCGAGCGACGGCTGTCGACGCTGACCCGTCCCCCTCCGCGTCCCCGTCCCGCCCCCTCTTTTCTCTCCCCACCCTCGGGCTCAGCGCAGAGCGCGGGCTGTGCCGTACGTGCCTTCGGAAGGTCCCCGATGCCTCGCAGATCCCGTCGTACGCTCCCGCTCGCCGCCATGAGCGTGCTGCTCGTCGCCGGTGCCACCGCCTGCAACGCCGCCGCGAAGGACGACGCGTCCTCCGACAGCGGCGCGGGCAGCACGTCGTTCACGCTCGTCACGCCGGACGCCGTCGGACAGAACGAGTTCCTCAAGCTGGCCGTGACCGGCGTCAAGGCAGCCGCGAAGGCGCACACCGGGACCGCGAAGGTGTTCGAGTCCACCGACACCGCCTCCCAGCAGCAGAACGTGCAGGCCGCCGTTGACGCGAAGCCCGACGTCGTCGTGCTGGTCGGCTTCGAGTTCGCGGACCTGGTCGCGCAGCAGGCGGCGGCGCATCCGAAGCAGCAGTTCCTGATGATCGACGCGTGCACGACCAGGGCGCTCGACAACGTCAGCTGCGGGGTCTTCCGCGAGCACGAGGGCGTCTTCCTCGCGGGCGCCGAGGCGGGGCTGCTGAGCAAAAGCGGCAAGGTCGGCGCGGTGGACGTGCTGGACACGCCCGTGTTCCGCCGCTTCAGCGACCCCTTCGCGGCCGGCGCCCAGCAGGTCGCGGCGAAGACGGAGACCGGTACCCGCTTCGTCGGCGGCCAGTCCCCGTTCGACGACTCGGCGCGCGCCAAGGAACAGGCGAACGACCTGTCTCCAAGGGCTACGACCAGCTGATGGCGGCTGCCGCGGCCGGCAACTACGGCGTGTTCGAGGCCGCCAAGGCGAAGGGCGCGTTCGCGTACGGCGTCGACGTCAACCAGTGCCCCTCGGCGCCCGGCACGGTCGTCGACAATGTGATCAAGCGCACGGACATCGCCGTGGAGAAGGGCATCGAGCAGGTCCTCGCCGGTCAGACGGGTACGACCACCTCGTACGGTCTGAAGGAGGGCGGGATCAGCCTCACGGGTCTGGAGAAGGGCGTCGGCTCGTCCAAGTGCGTGATCGCCGAGCACCCCGACGTCCTGAAGAAGATCGAGGCGCTGCGCGACCAGATCGTGTCCGGAGAGCTGACGGTCGATGACCCCGCCGCCGTCGGCTGACCCGGACGCGGCGGCCGTCGAACTCCGGGGAATCACCAAGCGGTTCCCCGGCACGCTCGCCAACGACTCCGTCGACCTGACCGTGCGGCGCGGCGAGATCCATGCCCTGATGGGCGAGAACGGCGCCGGCAAGTCGACACTGATGTCGGTGCTGTACGGGATGGAACGCCCGGACGCCGGTTCGGTCCGTGTGGACGGGGGCGAGGTCGTCTTCGCCGATCCCGGTGACGCGATGGCCGCCGGGCTCGGCATGGTCCACCAGAGCTTCAAACTGTTCGACTCGCTCACGGTCGCCGAGAACGTGGTCTACGCCGCCGAGCCACGCCGTTTCGGCCTGGTGGACCGGGGCGCGGCCCGCCGCCGGGTGCGTGAGCTCGCCGAGGAACACGGCCTCGCGGTCGATCCGGACGCCCGGGTCGGTGATCTGCCCGTGGGGCTGCGCCAGCGGGTGGAGATCCTGAAGCTGCTGCACCGCGGCGCCCGGACGCTCATCCTCGACGAGCCGACCGCCGTCCTGACACCCGCCGAGGCGGACGCCCTCTTCGCGGTTCTCAAGTCCCTTGCCGCACAAGGTCGTTCGGTCATCCTGGTCACCCACAAACTGCGCGAGGTCCTCGAAGGCAGCGACCATGTCACGGTGTTGCGGGACGGCCGGGTCGTCGCCGGGCTGGTCACCGCCGAGACATCCGCCGCCGAGATCGCCGCCGCGATGACCGGCCGCGCCGTGGAACTCGACCGCGTCCACGCCCCGGGCACCCCGGGTGACGTGATCCTGGACGTCGCCGGCCTCGCCACGGCCGGTGTACGGGACGTGCGACTCAGCGTCCGCGCCGGGGAGATCGTCGGCATCGCGGGCGTCGCCGGCAACGGCCAGAGCGAACTGGTGGAGGCGCTGGCCGGACTGCGTCCGGTGACCTCGGGCCGGGTCGCGCTGCTCGGCGACGACATCACACACGCCACCGCGACCGAGCGCCGCGCCAAGGGCCTCGCGTATGTCCCCGAGGACCGGCACGCCGTGGGTACGGCGCCCGCCGCGTCGGTCGCGGACAACCTGGCGATGGGCCATCACCGTACGTCGCTGTCCGCACGCGGGCTGCTGCCGCCCGCCGCTGTACGAGGTCACGCACGGCGCCTCGTCGAGCGCTTCGGCATCAAGGCGGCCTCCCCGGAGGTGCCCGCGTCGTCGCTGTCCGGCGGCAACCTGCAGAAGCTGCTCATCGGGCGCGAACTCGCCCACGAGGCACCGCTGTTGCTCGTGGAGCAGCCCACGCGCGGGGTCGACATCGGCGCCGTCCAGAACATCCACGACCAGCTGATCGCCTACCGCGACGCCGGCCACGCCGTCCTGCTCGTCTCGGCCGAGCTCAGCGAGATCCGGGGGCTCGCCGACCGGGTCCTGGTGATGTACGAGGGCCGGGTGACCGCGTCGTACACGAAGGCCGAGGCGGACGAACGGACGCTCGGGCTCGCCATGGCGGGCGGCGCCGACAGCCCGGCTCCCGGAGCCCCGGTGGAGGTCAGACACTGACATGGAACAAGCAACCCGAACATCACCGGTGACCCGCATGGCGAAAGCACTCCGCTCCCCCGTCGCCTCCTCGGTGCTCGCCGGAGTCGTCGTCGGCGCCCTGTTCCTCGTGGGGACCGGCGCCGATCCCCTCGCCGCGTACGGCGCGGTGCTCAGCGGTTCACTCGGCGCGGACGGGATCGGGTCGACGCTGACCACCCTGACGAGCGTGCTGGGCCTGGCGCTCGCGCTGGCCGTGCCGTTGCGAGCCGGGCTCATCAACCTGGGCGGGGACGGCCAGTTGGTGCTCGGCGGGATGGCGGCGGCCGTGACGGGGCTGTACTCGCCGCTGCCCGCGCCGCTCACCGTCGTCCTCGCGCTGTTCGCGGGTATGGCGGCCGGCGCCGGGTACGCGGCCCTGGCCGCCCTGTGCGAGAACCGGTTCGGCGTGCCGCTGCTGGTGAGCAGCCTGCTGCTCAGCTATCCGGCGGCGTCCCTCGCCTCCTGGCTGGCCCGCTACCCGCTCAAGGAACCGGGCTCCAGCCTCCCCCAGACCCGGCAGCTGCCGGACGGGGTCGCGCTGGCCACGTTCGGTTCGTCGACCGTGACGGTCGGGCTGCTGCTGGTCGTCGTGGTCGCCGCCGCGTACTGGTTCACCGACCGGCGCACCGTGTTCGGCTACGAGATGCGGATGACCGGTCTCAACTCGCGGTTCTCCGCCTATGCGGGCGTCGAGCGCGGGGGCCTGACGCTCCGGCTGATGGCGGTGTCGGGTGCGCTGGCCGGACTCGTGGGCGCCATAGGCGTGTTGAGTTTCCCGTACCGCTTCCTCGACGGCTCGCTCACGTCGTCCGGCTACACCTGGACAGGTCTGACGGCGGCCCTGCTGGCCGGCGCCGCACCTGTCGGCACGGTTGTCGCGTCCTTCTTCTTCGCCGTGCTGCAGGTGGGCGGCCTGTCGATGGAACGGACGACGGAGGTACCGCGCGAGCTGACGCAGATACTCCAGGCGATCGTGATCGTGTTCCTGGCGGCCCGACTGCGCTTCCCGCGCCTCACTCGCTTCTCCCGCAAACGCGACACGGAGCAAGCCCCGCAGAGCCCGCAAGGGGAGCTGGTCTGATGTTCTTCGACTCCGATCTCGTCATGTCGGCGCTGCGCGCGCTGACGCCCATCCTGCTGGCGGCGCTCGGCGGGGCGATCTGCGAACGGGCGGGCGTCTTCAACATCGGCCTCGAAGGCATGATGCTGATGGGCTGCTTCACCGCCGTGGCCACGAGCTGGTTCACCGGCAGCCCCTGGTTGGGCGTACTGGCGGCGGCGCTCGCCTCCGCCGCGTACTCCCTGATCCTGGCCGTGGGCGCGGTGACTCTGCGCGGCGACGCGGTGGTGCTCGGAATCGCCCTAAATCTCCTGGCAGTTGGCCTGACCAGCTTCCTCCTCCGTACCGTCTTCGGTGTGCAGGGCACTTTTGACGATCCGTCACTGGCCGGGCTGTCGTTGGTCGGTGGCTTCTCGCCGCTCGCCTATCTGGCGTGGGCGGCGGTCGGTGTGGCCGCGCTGATGCTGTCCCGGCATGTGTGGGGGCTCAGACTGCGCGGAGTCGGCGAGGCGCCGGACGCGGCGGCCACGCTCGGGGTGAGTCCGGTCAGGTACCAGTACGGGGCCGTGCTTGTCTCCGGTGGGCTGTGCGGGCTCGCGGGGGCACAACTCGCCCTCGGCAACGTCACGTTGTTCTCCGAGAACATGACGGCGGGGCGGGGCTGGATCGCCGTGGTCGCGGTGATGCTGGGCCGGGCACTGCCTCTCGGGGTGCTGCTGGCGGCGCTGCTGTTCGGACTCGCGGAGGCGGCCGGCTTCCGTCTCCAGGGCCTCGGCCTGCCCCAGCAGGCGACCGACGCCGCGCCGTACGTCGTCACGCTCGGCGCCCTCTTCCTGACGACCGGCCGCCGCCGTCGCCGCGCCCCCTCCGCGTCGCCTTCCCTCTCTCCTTCCCACTCCCCTTCCTCGTCCTCTTCCGCTGGAGCCGTTTCATGACGCAGGACCTGTTGCCCGTCACCCGGATACCCCGCGCGGGGCTACCGCCGCGCGCGCTGGTCGTCGGCGACCCGCAGCGCGCCGCTCTCGTCGGCGCCAGGCTGGAGGGCGCGCGGGAAGTGTCGTACCACCGCGAATACCGTGTGTTCACCGGGAGTTGGAAGGGCGTGCCGATGCTGGTCGCCTCGCACGGGGTGGGCGCTCCGGGGGCGATTCTGCTGTTCCAGGAGCTGGCGGACGCCGGTGTGCGGACCTTCCTGCGGTTCGGTACGGCGGGTGCGATGAAGCCGGGGATCGGCGACGGCGACCTCGTCATCGCCGAGGCGGCCGTCCGGGACGACGGTGTCACCCAGCAGTTGCTGCCCCCGGAGTACCCGGCGGTGTCCTCCCCGGAGGCGGTGCTCGCGCTCCAGCGGGCGGCGCGCGAGGCGGGCGCTCCTCACCACCGGGGCATCGTGTGGACGCGGGCCGCCTTTCAGCCCGGCCTTCTCCCCCTCTTCTCCTACGAGGGCGCCGGACTCGCGGCCATCGAGATGGAGTTGAGCGCGCTGCTGGTGACGGCCTCGCTGCGCGGACTGGTCGCGGGCGGAGTGGTCGTCGTCGACGGGGCGAACGCGGACGAGCTCGTCGACGAGACCGTCACCGGTGGATACAACCCCCACCGGGAAGTCGTGACAGAGGGCGTCGAACGCGGCGCGGTCGTGTCGCTGGAGGCGCTGCGCCTGCTGGCCGAGAACGAGACCGAGGACGAGGCCAAGGCCAAGGAGCCCCTCGTATGAGTCGTGTGAGCGAGCGGATCGACCTGCTGGTGCACGGCGGTGACGTGCTCACCGTGGACGAGGCCGGCACGGTCGTGCAGGACGGCGCGGTTGCCGTCCGGGACGGCGAGATCGTCGCCGTAGGCACGACCGACGAGCTGACAACCCGGTTCACAGCCGACGAGTCCCTTGACGCCGCGAACTGCCTTGTCCTGCCCGGCCTGGTCAACACGCACACCCATCTCGCGATGACGTTCCTGCGCGGCCGGGCCGACGACGTCACCCTTCAGGGCTTCCTGGAGCGCGTGCTCAAGTGGGAGGCCCAGTTGCTGTCCCCGCGGAACGTCGCGGCGGCGGTCCGGGTCGCGCTCGCCGAGAGCGTACGGGCCGGAGTGACCTCCGCCCTCGACATGTACTGGTTCCACGAGGCGGCCGAGCAGGTGGCGCGCGAGGCGGGCTGGCGACTGCACAGCGGCCCCACCTTCATGGACGTACCGGAACCGCCCGACGGCATCGCCTACGAGGACCGGCTGACGTGGGCCCGCCAGGACCTGGCCGCCCGTGGCACCCCGCGCCCCGGCCACCGCCCGATCCTCTTCGCCCACTCCACCTACACCCTCTCCCCCGACCAGCTCGTCGAGATCGCCGCCCTGGCAAGGGAGTTCGGCGCGCTGCTGCACATCCACGCCGCGGAGAACGCGACCGAGGTCGCCACCGTCGAGGTGCGGTACGGCAAGCGCCCGGTCGAACTGCTCGACTCGCTCGGCCTCCTGGGCCCCGACCTGCTGCTGGCCCACGCGGTGGACCTCACCGGTCCGGAGATCGCGGCGCTGGCGCGCACCGGCACCTCCGTCGCCCACTGTCCCGTGTCGAACCTGAAGCTCGGCTGCGGCATCGCCCCCGTACCCCGGCTGCTGAGCGCCGGTGTGACCGTCGGGCTCGGCACGGACGGCGCCGTCAGCTCCAACACGCTGGACGTGCTGGGGGCGGTGCGGCAGGCGGCCCTCGTGCACAAGGCGGGCGGCGACCCCACGGCGGTCGGCGCCGAACAGGCCGTACGCATGGCGACCGTCGAGGGCGCGAAGGCGCTGGGCCTGGGCGACCGGCTGGGCTCCCTGGAGCCGGGCAAGCGGGCCGACCTGATCGTGCTCGACCTGAACGCCCCGCATCTGCGGCCCCAGCACGACCCTTGGTCGACGCTCGCGTACGCGGCGCACTCGGCGGACGTCCGGGACACCGTCGTGGACGGCCGCGTGCTGATGCGGAACCGGACCCTGACCACGCTCGACGAGGCCGCCGCGCTCGCGGACCTGGAAGCACTCCTCTGACATCGCACCGAACCAGCAGCGCGCAGGTACCGTTCCGGCGGCCGGCAGGGCACCCTCGTACGGGCTGACATCGCGTTTTGTGCCCCGTTCAGCCCACTGAACCCCCATAATGGCCTGAGACATCGGATGTCTGAACGACAGGGAGGCCCGCCATGGCAGTCACCGACGAGGCGATCGAGAAGATCAAGGGAATGATCGTCTCCGGATCGCTGCGTCCCGGGGACCGGCTGCCCAAGGAGAGCGAGCTGGCCGCCGAACTGGGGCTTTCCCGCAACTCCCTGCGGGAGGCGGTGCGCGCCCTGTCGCTCATCCGGATCCTCGACGTCCGGCAGGGCGACGGCACCTACGTCACCAGCCTCGATCCCCAACTCCTGCTCGAAGCGATGAGTTTCGTCGTCGACTTCCACCGCGACGACACCGTCCTGGAGTTCCTGGCCGTCCGCCGCATCCTGGAGCCGGCCGCCACCGCGATGGCGGCGGCGCGTGTCAGCGAACAGCAGTTGGACGCGCTGGCCGCCCAGTTGGAGCGGCTGGGCGGTGAGCCGTCGGTGGAGGAACTGGTCGCCGCCGACCTGGAGTTCCACCGGGGGATCGTGCAGAGTTCCGGCAACTCGGTGCTGTGTTCCCTCCTCGACGGCTTGTCCGGGCCCACCACCCGGGCCCGGATCTGGCGGGGGCTGACCCAGGAGGACGCGGTCAGCCGCACCCTGCACGAGCACCGGGCGATCCTGGGCGCCCTGCGCGACCGGGACGCGGAGGCGGCACGGTCGTGGGCGACGGTGCATATCGCCAGCGTGGAGCAGTGGCTGAGGTCGACCCTCTAACCCGTGCCGCAGCCGTGACTCCGCGCCTGGGGGAGCCCTCCGACACCGCCTCCCGACCGCTCAGATGATTGAGGATGGATGGGCGGGGGTGGTGCGGGTGGCTCACAGGTGGTGTTCCGGGGTGACTATCGGGGCAGTGATCCGTTCACTCCCCCGTGCGAGGGGGCTGCGGGCGCCCCCGCCGCACGCCGTAAGGTTGGGTGGTCAAGCGAGGGCACATCGGAAGGAGGCGCTGGGTGATCGAGCTGGAGGGGGTTCCCGAGCTGATCGACCCAGTCATGGTGGCCGCGTTCGAGGGTTGGAACGACGCCGGCGACGCCGCTTCCAGCGCTGTCGCGCATCTGGACAGGGAGTGGAAGGGCGAGGTGTTCGCGGCGCTCGACGCCGAGGACTACTACGACTTCCAGGTCAACCGCCCCACCGTGTGGCTGGACGGCGGTGTGCGCAAGATCACCTGGCCGACGACGAGGCTGTCCGTGGTCAGGGTCGGCGGCGACAAGCCCCGTGACCTGGTGCTCGTCCGGGGCATCGAGCCGTCGATGCGCTGGCGCTCGTTCTGCAACGAGCTGCTGGGCTTCGCGCACGAACTGGGCGTGGAGCTGGTGGTGGTCCTGGGCGCCCTGCTCGGCGACACCCCGCACACCCGTCCGGTTCCGGTCAGCGGGGTCACGTCCGACGCGGATCTGGCCCAGCGGATGGACCTGGAGGAGACGAAGTACGAGGGCCCCACGGGCATCGTCGGCATCCTCCAGGAGGCGTGCACGCACGCGGGCGTACCGGCGGTGTCGCTGTGGGCGGCGGTCCCGCACTATGTGTCGCAGCCGCCCAACCCGAAGGCGACGCTGGCCCTCCTGAACCGCCTGGAGGACCTGATCGACATCCGCGTCCCGCTCGGGGAACTGCCCGAGGACGCGCGTGCCTGGCAGGTCGGCGTGGACCAGCTGGCCGCCGAGGACAGCGAGGTCGCGGAGTACGTACAGACGCTGGAGGAGGCCCGGGACACCGCCGAGCTGCCCGAGGCGACGGGCGAGGCCATCGCCCGCGAGTTCGAACGCTATCTGCGTCGCCGCGACGGCACCGGCCCCGCGGGCCCCGGCCCGACCCCGGGCGGCCACGCGACAGCGGACGGCACCGACAGCGGGTCGTACCTCCGGGACAACCCGGCGGGCCGCCCCAAACCGCAGCCGCCGAAGCCGCCCCAGCTGCCGAGCACGGACGACGAGGACTCCCCCGAGGAGTGAGCGTCAGGTACGGAGAAAGGGCCGGCGCGCACGACGCGCACCGGCCCTTTCTCCGTATCCGCCCGCGTGCGGGCGCCCAGCGGCCTCTCAGCGCTCCACGGAGACCACGGCGTACGTCGTCTGGGGCGTCGGCGTCGTGGTGAACCGGGCGTTGGGCAGATACAGCCGGTTCCGGTACACGGCCGCCGTGGTCGGCACGTCGAAGTCCGGGTCGGTGATGCGGCGTTGGAAGACCCCGCGGCTCCCGTCCCCCGACAGCGTGAACACGTCGATCGCGTTCTGCAGGTTCTGTACGACGTACAGCGTGCGCCCGAGGAGCAGCAGTCCGTCGCCGTTGGTGAGCGGGGCGGCGTCCCCCAGGTCGACGAGCCGGGTGACCCCGGTTCGCGGGTCCACCTTGTGCAGTCCGCCGACGCCGGACTGGACGACGAGCAGCGCCTTTCCGTCGGGCGTGGCGGTGATGCCGTTGGCGTTGACGACCTCGCCGGGCACCTGGCTCCAGTCGCCGCTCAGGGTGATCCGTACGGCGTCGCCGGTGCCCGGGAGTGCGCCGCCCCGGCCGAGGGGGAGGACGTAGAGCGCCGGCTGGAAGGAGTCGGTGAAGATCGCCGCGCGCGGGGTCAGGAACACGTCGTTGACGAAGGTGGGGGTCGCGGTGGTGAGAGCGTACGAGGCGAGGACCGCCCCGGTACGGGTGTCCACCACTCGGGCGCCCTCGGTGCGGGCCGCGACGAACAGCCGTCCCCGGCCGTCCAGTTTGAGGCCGACGGACGGGGTGCCGGGCCCGGTCGAGATGATCTCGCCGGCGCCGGTGCGCAGGTCGGCGCGGTAGATCGAGCCGTCGCCCAGGGAGCCCAGGTAGGCGTAGGGGCCGGAGCCGGTGGCTATGCCCTCGGGGCGGAAGCCGTCCGGCAGCGGTATCAGGGTCGGCAGGGTCTTCGGGGAGGCCGCGGCCGGTGAGGCGACCAGGGCCGCGGAGACGGTGGCGGCTCCCGCGGCGAGGAGTCCGCGGCGGCTGACGTGGTGTGCGAAGGAACCGTGCGTGGGTGCCACGGGGTTTCCCTCCAGGAGGGGACCGGCAGTTGGCCGGTCCTGCGGGTCAACTGGCCCTGACACCACATCACATGCCGACTCCCGCCACAGCCTTACCCGGAGACTCGACAGCACCTCGACAGCAAGGGGGCGCCGGGCGGCTGAACCCGCCCGGCGCCCCTGTCCCGTACTACGGCTACTCCGTCACAGCGCCACGCCCAGCAGGGCGTCCACAGCTCGGGAGACGACGCCGGGGGCGCCCTCGTCCGTGCCGCCCCGCTCCGCCTGGAGGGCCGCCCAGCGGTCCACGGCGGCCAGTGCCGCCGGGGCGTCCAGGTCGTTCGAGAGAGCCTCGCGCAGCTCCTCGACGAGCGCGTCGGCGGTCGGCCCGTCCGGCCGGGACACGGCGGCCCGCCAGCGCCCGAGCCGCGCGACCGCGTCCGCGAGCACCTGGTCGGTCCACTCCCAGTCGGCCCGGTAGTGGTGGGCGAGCAGGGCGAGCCGTATGGCCGCCGGGTCGACGCCCTCGCGGCGCAGCGCGGACACGAAGACGAGGTTGCCCTTCGACTTCGACATCTTCTCGCCGTCGAGCGCCACCATGCCGGCGTGGACGTACGCCTTGGCCATGGGGAACTCGCCGGTCAGCGCCTGAGCGTGCGAGGCGCCCATCTCGTGGTGCGGGAAGACGAGGTCGGAGCCGCCGCCCTGCACGTCGAAGCCCATACCGAGATGGTCGAGGGCGATGGCGACACACTCGATGTGCCAGCCGGGGCGACCGCGGCCCAGCGAACCGCCGTCCCAGCTCGGCTCACCCTCCCGGGCCGCCATCCACAGCATCGGGTCGAGCGGGTTCTTCTTGCCCGGCCGGTCGGGGTCGCCCCCGCGCTCGGCGGACAGCAGCCGCATCGCGGCGGTGTCCAGGTTGGACACCTTGCCGAAGTCGGGGTCGGCCGCGACGGAGAAGTAGACGTCCCCTTCGAGCTCGTAGGCGGCGCCCGCGTCCCGCAGCCGCTCGACGAGCGGGACGATGCCGGGTATCGCCTCGACGGCGCCGATGTAGTCCTTCGGGGGGAGCATCCGCAGGGCGGTCATGTCCTCCCGGAAGAGAGCGGTCTCCTTCTCGGCGAGTCCCGCCCAGTCGATCCCGTCGCGCAGCGCCCGCTCAAGGAGGGGGTCGTCGACGTCGGTGACGTTCTGGACGTAGTGAACCTGCCGCTTGGTGTCGAGCCACACACGTTGTACGAGGTCGAACGCGTTGTAGGTCGCCGCGTGACCCATGTGGGTCGCGTCGTACGGGGTGATGCCGCAGACGTAGATACGGGCGACGGGACCGGGGTCGAGGGTGACCAGAGCACCGGTCGCGGTGTCGTGGATCCTCAGGTCGCGGCCCTGACCAGTCAGGGCGGGGACCTCGGAAGCGGGCCAGGCATGCATGTCATGAGCGTAACCGGACGGATGTTCCGTATACGAGCCGGACCGGGTCCAGATGGCCGGGAAGGCGGTCTTGCGAGATTCGTCTCAGTGCCGTAGCCACGGGCATACGTGTCGCCCTGAGCGCCCGTCGGCGCCGCGCACCCTCACACGGGCGGCCAGGGGATCGCCGGCCACTCCCCGCTCGGCTCCGGATGCCTGCCCGAAGCCAGCAGCGCTTCCACGCGTCCCCGGGTGGCCTCGATCTCGTCGCCGGTGACCAGTTCCGCCAGCCGTACGGCCAGCGCGCCGCCCTCCCCGAGCGAGTCTCTCAGCCCCGTCAGGACCTCGACCGCCTCCGGGGTGAGCGGTTCCCCCGCCCATCCCCACAGCAGGGTCCGCAACTTGTTCTCGGCGTTGAAGGTGACGCCGTGGTCGATCCCGTACAGCCGCCCCTCGTCGGCCGGGAGCAGATGCCCGCCCTTGCGGTCGGCGTTGTTGATCACCGCGTCCAGCACGGCGAGCCGCCGCAGCCGCTCGTCGTCGGCGTGCACGAGCAGTGCCGTCTTCCCCTCGCCCACCTCGGCGAGGGTGATCGCCTTCCACCCGGGCCCGGCTTCCTCACCGTCGACCAGGGCGAGCAGCCCGTCGCCGTCCGCCGCCTCCGTGTCGATCCACAGCTGGCACATCCCCTCGCCGTACGGCCCCTCACGCAGCACGGTCGGCGGTACGAGCCCCCAGCCGGTCGCCTCGGAGACCTCGTACGCCGCCATCTCGCGCTCGGCCAGGGTGCCGTCGGGGAAGTCCCACAGGGGCCGCTCACCGGCCACGGGTTTGTAGATGCAGGCGGCTTCCTGCCCCTCGTAGGAGACCGTGCAGTACAGCGCCGCGTTCGACGCCTCGCGGATGCGTCCGCGTACGGTCAGCTCACCCTCGGCGAGCAGTTCGGCGGGCGTACGGGTGGCCGTCACGCTCCCCGGCGGTATCCGTTCTGGCGCGGACATACGTGTCCTTCCGGGTCGAGCGGGAGGCTGCACAGGGGGCACGGCGGCCGGCCGGCGTTGACGACGTCGAGGGCCCGCTTGGCGAAGGCACGGGCCTGCGCGCCGCTGAGCCGGACACGCAGCATCGGGGGGCCGTTCTCCTCGTCCTGGAGGAGCCGCTCCTCGGCCTCGGCGAGGTCCTCGTCGGACTCGGCGTCCAGTTCCACCAGGGCCTGCGCCTCGACGATCATGCGCTGCTCGTCGCCGTCCCAGGCCAGCGCCATGGTGCCGACCCGGAACTCCTCCTCGACGGGGGTGTCGAGGGGGCGGGTGTCGGACACCTCGGTGGGGGCCACGGCCGGCACGGAGGCGTTGCCGCCGCTACGGCGTACGACCTCGTCGAGCAGTTCGTCCATGCGTTCGGCGAGCGCGGCGACCTGGGTCTTCTCCAGGGCCACGCTGGTCACCCGGGGGCCGGCGGTGGCCTGGAGGAAGAACGTACGGCGCCCGGGCAGTCCGACCGTACCGGCCACGAAGCGGTCCGGGGGATCGTAGAGGAACACCTGACGGGACACGTCCTGTCTCCATTGGATCGAATGTCGTCGCTGTCGTCTGCTGAGTCGTCTGCCGAAAAGCCGTGCGCGGCGTTACCGCGACCGCTTCACCCTACTGCGGCCGACGATCACGGTGCGCCCGCACCGCCCCCGACCGCGGCCTCGTCGCCCGCGGGTTCGTCGCGCGGCACCAGGGAGGCGAAGTCCCCGGTGTCCCCGAGGCGGACGAGAAACGGCCTGAGACGGGTGTAACTGATCGCGGTGACGGAACACGGATCGACGGACACCCGCTGAAAGAGGTCGAGATGAAGTCCGAGCGCGTCCGCGACAAGCGACTTGATGATGTCGCCGTGCGAGCACATGAGGTAGACGGCGTCGGCACCGTGATCGGCCTCCACGCGCGCGTTCCACTCGCGTACGGCTTCGGCCGCGCGCGTCTGCATGGCCCGCATGGACTCGCCCCCGGGGAAGGATGCGGCGGACGGGTGGGCCTGGACGACCCGCATCAGGGGCTCGTCCATCAACTCGGCGAGCTTGCGCCCGGACCAGTCCCCGTAGTCGCACTCCGAGATCCGCTCCTCGGTGTGCGGGCGCAGTTGCGGCCTGGCGTCGAGAAGTGGCCGGATCGTCTCCTGGCAGCGCTGGAGCGGGCTGGTGACGACCTCGGAGATCGGCAGTTCGGCGAGGCGCCCGGGCAGTGCGGCGGCCTGCGCGGCGCCCCGGTCGTCGAGGGCGACGCCGGGTGTGCGGCCGGCGAGCACTCCAGAGGTGTTCGCGGTGGAACGTCCGTGCCGGACGAGGATCAGCGTGGGCATGCGGCCCAGGGTAGGCGTACGGCACACAGAGGGAGGCCGGGGTGCTTTTCCGGCTCTACGGCGGGAGAATGCCCCTCGTGATCGTCGACTGCGCCATCTACCGTGACGGACGCCGGACGGACGGGCCCGCGGATTTCTCCGACGCCCTCGACGAGTGCCGTGCGCACGACGTCGGGGACGCGTTCGTCTGGGTCGGGCTGCACGAACCCACCGAGAAGGAGTTCGAGCAGGTCACGGACGAGTTCGGACTGCACCCGCTGGCCGTGGAGGACGCCCTCAAGGCGCATCAGCGGCCGAAACTCGAGGTGTACGACGACTCGCTGTTCATGGTGCTCAAGCCGGTCGGCTACGAGCCGAAGGCCGACATCGTCTCCTCCGGCGAGATCATGGTCTTCATCGGCGACTCCTTCGTGGTGACCGTGCGGCACGGCGAGGAGGCGCCCCTCGCGACCGTACGGCACCGGCTGGAGGCGGAGCCCGAGATGCTGCGGCACGGCCCCACGGCGGTGCTCTACGCGATCGCCGACGCCGTCGTCGACCAGTACGTGGAAGTGGCGGACGAGCTGGGCACCGACCTGGAGGAGCTGGAGGCGGAGGTGTTCTCGCCGTCCGGTGGGGGCTCCCGGCACACGGCGTCCCGGATCTACACCTTCAAGCGGCAGATCCTGGAGTTCCGCCGCGCCACGGGCCCGCTTGCCGCACCGCTCGGCAGGCTCTCGGGCACGGGCCTCTTCGGCTCACGCGTGCCCTTCGTCCACGAGAAGGCCGAGCCCTTCTTCCGGGACGTCAGCGACCACCTCACGCGCGTGAACGAGTCCGTGGAGGGCCTGGACCGCCTGGTCTCCGACATCCTGTCGGCCCACCTGGCGCAGATGAGCGTCCGGCAGAACGACGACATGCGGAAGATCTCCGCGTTCGCCGCCATGGCCGCGTTCCCCACGATGGTCGCCGGGATCTACGGCATGAACTTCAAGCACATGCCGGAACTGCGCTGGCTGTGGTCGTACCCGGCACTGATCGCGGGCATGGTCGTGGTCGAGGTTCTGCTCTACCGGATGTTCAAGCGCCGGGGCTGGCTGTAGCGCTGTCGCAGTACTTCGTACTGCCCTCGGGTGGCTCAGGCGAACTCGGGTGACGTGGTCGCCCGGCCGCCCAGGGCGTCGCGTCGCTCGGGCATCCGCAGGGTGACCATGCGGCGCCAGCCGACGGCACGCTCGTAGACGTACACCGCGCGGATGCCCGCCGCGAGGAGCGCCGCCCTGGGCCTGGGCCAGCCCAGGACACGCCCCATGTGGGACATGACCGCGAGGCTGACGTCCCGGTAGACGCGGATCTCGGCGAGCGCGCACTCGCGCAGCGTCCGCTGGATGGCGCGGCCGTGACCGGCGGCGGCGAAGCGCAGGAGTTCCTCGTGGCAGTAGGCGAGGTGGTTGTCCTCGTCGTCGGAGATCATGCGCACCGCGCGGCCGAGGTCCGGGTGGTCTCCGAAGTACCTGCGCAGGAGCTCCATCTCCTCGGAGGCGCGCTGCTCGGTGACGCGGCTGTGCGCGAGGTAGGTGACGATGTCCGGCACGGTCAGCGGTTCGTCGGTCCTGAGCTTCTCGTGCGCGAGTCCGATGCCCCGCCGTTCCAGCAGCATCGTGTAGTCGGTGTCGGCCGGGACGTCGACGGGCCGCAGGCCGCGCTTCTTCATGAGGGCGTTGAAGATCCGCCCGTGCTTGTCCTCGTCCGCACCATGACGCGTGATCCTGGGGGCGAGCGCACGCTCGCTCGCCGGCACGAGCGCGGCGATACGGGCGTTCTCCCAGCCGCCCTGGGACTCCCCGCCGGCCGCGATGGAGCAGAAGAGGCGGAAGGAGTCGTCGTTGTCGAGGATCTCCTGGAACAGACTCCTGGCCGAAAGCATCCGGGGCACCTCTCGCAGATCAGCGCGGTTCCGCAAAGAACGTGTCAGTCCACGAGTCAAATGCGGTGCCGGGGACGCTGCAACAGCTGCGCGGGACAACTCCGCCGAAAGGAGGACCAGCGGGGGCACGCCGGGACGTGAGTGCGAGTGCGCGGAGAGGTGCGGGGGCCGTAACCGCGGGGTTCGCGGCGCGTTGTGCTTCGTGACGGCCGTGGCGGGGAAGACCCCCGAGCCCCCACCACGGCCGCGGAACTTTTCCTACCTCTGTTCGCCTGCCGTTACGCGAGTCCGGCGCGCTCCAGGGCGTCGGTGCCCGCGCGGAGCGAGGCGATCCGCTCGTCGAGCGTGAAGCCGGCCGGGGCGAGGGTGAGCGTGGTGACACCGGCCGCCGCGTAGGCCTGCATCCGGTCCGCGATGCGGTCCACCGAGCCGAGCAGCGTCGTCTGGTCGATCAGGTCGTGCGGAATGGCGGCGGCGGCGCCGTTCTTGTCGCCGGACAGGTACTTGTCCTGGATCTCGGCGGCTTCCTTCTCGTACCCCATGCGCTGGGCGAGCTGGTTGTAGAAGTTCTGCTTACGGCTGCCCATGCCGCCCACGTACAGGGCGGTGTACGGCCGGAAGGTGTCGGCGAGCGACGCGACGTCCTTGTCGTCACCGACGGCGAGCGGCAGCGTCGGGCAGACGTCGAATCCTTCGAGACTCTTGCCGGCCTTCTCGCGTCCCGCGCGCAGGTACTGGATGGCGGTGTCCTCGATGTGCGCGGCGGACGGGAAGATCAGCAGCGCCCCGTCGGCGATCTCGCCGGTCTGTTCGAGGTTCTTGGGGCCGATCGCGGCGATGTAGAGCGGGATGTGCTCGCGCTCGGGGTGCACGGTCAGCTTGATGGGCTTGCCCGGGCCGCCGGGCAGCGGCAGCGTCCAGTGCTCACCCTCGTGGGAGAGCCGCTCACGGCTCATGGCCTTGCGTACGATCTCCACGTACTCGCGCGTACGGGAGAGCGGCTTGTCGAACTTGACGCCGTACCAGCCCTCGGAGACCTGCGGCCCCGAGACGCCGAGGCCGAGCCGGAAGCGGCCTCCGGAGAGCGAGTCGAGCGTGGCGGCGGTCATCGCGGTCATCGCGGGCTGCCGTGCCGGAATCTGGAAGATGGCCGAGCCGACGTCGATGCGCTCGGTCTGGGCGGCGACCCAGGTGAGCACGGTGGCCGCGTCCGACCCGTAGGCCTCGGCGGCCCAGCAGACGGCGTATCCGAGGCGGTCGGCCTCCTGCGCGACGGCCAGATTGTCCGCGTCCATTCCGGCGCCCCAGTAGCCGAGGTTGATCCCGAGCTGCATGGCCGATCCCCTTACCGATCAGTAACGTCCCTTGAAGGACCGACCCTAGCGCGTGGGCCTCCGGCGGTGGGCCGGAGATCTCGCCGGCCGGGGAAACCGTTGTCCACAGGCAACCCACTCGGTCAGTTCTGGCCAGTAATCTCGGCGTTCATGGAGCAGAGGCATCTCGGCCGTACCGGCCTGCGCGTGTCCCGGATCGGGCTCGGCACCCTGACCTGGGGTCGGGACACCGACGAGCATGACGCCGCGGGCCTGTTGAAAGCGTTCTGGGAAGCGGGCGGAACCCTCGTCGACACCGCGGACGTGTACGGCGACGGGGAGGCCGAGTACCTGCTCGGACGGCTCATGGACGGTCTCGTGCCGCGCCGTGACCTGGTCATCTCGACCAAGGCCGGCAGCGTCCCCGACCCCGACCGCCGTGTCGACGGCTCCCGTGGTCACCTCCTCGCCGCCCTCGACGCCTCCCTCGCCCGCCTCGGCACGGAGTACGTCGATGTCTGGCACATCCACGCCTACGACCCCGACACCCCGCTGGAGGAGACCCTCCAGGCTCTCGACCTCGCCGTGAGCAGCGGACGTGCCCGATACGCCGGCGTCTCCAACTTCTGCGGCTGGCAGCTCGCCAAGGCCGCGACCTGGCAGCTCGCGGCACCGGGCATACGTACGCGGCTGTCCAGCACGCAGCTGGAGTACTCGCTGCTCCAGCGCGGCATCGAACGCGAGGTGCTGCCCGCCGCACTGGATCTGGGGATCGGCCTCCTGCCCTCCTCGCCCCTCGGCCGCGGCGTCCTCACCGGCAAGTACCGCGACTCGACCCCGGCGGACTCCCGGGGCGCCTCGGAGCATCTGGCGCCCTTCGTCGCGCCGTACCTCGACGAGACGGCCGGCCGCATCGTGGACGCCGTGCGGACCGCCGCCGACGGTCTGGCGGTGACGCCGTTGCAGGTGGCGCTCGCCTGGATCCGGGACCGGCCCGGCGTGACCGCGCCCATCGTCGGCGCGCGCAACGCGCAGCAGCTCACGGCCGCGTTGTCAGTGGAGCCCCTTAGTCTTCCTGACGAGATCTGCCGGGCGCTCGACGACGTGTCAGCGCCCGTGCACCGCTATCCCGATCACGACTGGAGCACGCTGTGAGCACGGAGCCCGACACCACGGAGGAAGCCGAGCCGGGGACCCCGGGCACCACCGAGGAGCCCGCGAGCGAAGACTCCTCGACCGAGACCGCCGAGGCCGGTAGTGGCGCTGCCGCGCAGCCGTCCGAGGCCCAGGCCGAGCTGGCCGCGCAGCGGGAACTGCGGGAGCGGATCGAGCGGCGCAAGGCCGAGAAGCAGGGGCCTGTCGCGAGCGGCACCAAGCTCAGCGGCACGGCCGCCGACCTCATGGCGGCGGTCCGGGCCGTGGAGAGCGGGGAGAAGTCCGCCGCGGCCGTCACCTTCCGCACCCCGAAGTCCCCGCCCTCATCCGCATCAGCATCCGGGTCCGCGTCCGCGTCCGCGTCCGGAGCCCCTGCCGCGCCCCCCTCGGCCACCCCGTCGCCCTCCCCCTCTCCCGCTCCCTCCGTCTCGACCGCTCCCGCACCGGAAGCCGTCGAGGCCGTGCGGGGCGTGCTGGCCGAGGGGGGCGCGCCGGAGCAGCTCGCGCCGCAGGTCGTCTCGGCGCTCGGTGACGGAGCGGACGGACAACTGCGCGCGGATCCCTGGCAGCTGCTCCGGGTCGCCGGGGTGCGGACCGAGCAGGCCGACGGGTTCGCGCGGGCGCTGCTCGGCGCCGAGTGCGGTCCGGACGACGAGCGGCGAGGACAGGCGGTCACGGTGTGGCTGCTGGAGCAGGCCGCCCTGGCCGGACACACGGTGCTGGATGTCGCCGCGCTCACCGCCGCACTCGCCCAGCGCGCCGTGCCCGACCCGGACACCGCCGTACAGAGCGCGGTCGCGGAGGGCGAGGCCCTGGAGTTCCAGGACGCGGTCGAGGAAGCCGCAGGGCACCGTGCGGCCGGTGAGGACGACGAGAACGGGGGGGCCGGGGAGGACGGGGAGGACGGAGAGCCCGCCGAGCGCCCCGTGCGCGTGCTCATCGGGCTGGAGCGGTACGCGCTCGCCGAGGAGAGCCTCGCCGACGGGTTGGCCCGGATCGTCAACTCGCTGCCCAAGGAGGCCTCCTCCGAGGAGTGGGAGTCGTCGGCCGGGGCGTCGGGCTCCGGTTCCGCGGCCGAGTTGATCCGTGCCGTCGCCGGGCACGGCCTCGTGCTGCACACCGGCGGTGACGCGGCTCGCGCCGAACCGGCCGCCCTCGTCGCCGCGGCCCGTTCTCTGGGCCTGCGGGTCTGCGCGGCGGCCCACACACCCGACGGCCGCCGTCGCTTCACGGCACTTCTCGCAGCCGAGGACGGCTCCGCCCCGGAACCGGAATCGCACGCTGAATCGGACTCGGACTCGCGTCCGGCGTCGGACTCCGTCGTCACCGTCGCGGGGCTGCTGGCCGGGGCCGAGGGGCCCGGGCGGGACGCCGAAGGAGCGTTCGGGCTCGATCTGCTGGTCGTGCTGGACGCGCCGCAGCTCGACGTGGAGAGCGCCGCGATGGTCGTGGAGTCGCTGCCCGACGGGGCCAGGCTGGTGCTGAGCGGTGATCCCGCGGTGCTGTGGTCGGCCGGGCCGGGGCGGGTCTTCGCCGATCTGCTCGCCGCGCGCGCGTGCCCGCACATCGTCTCGCGCACGCCCGATCCCGGGCCGATCGGCGAACTCGTCTCGGGCGTCTCCGTCGGCGAACTCACCCAGGTCGAGGCGCCCGGCAAGGAGGTCGTGATCGTCCCCGTCCGGGACGCGGGCGAAGCGGTGCACCGGACCGTGCAGCTCGTCGCGGACTCGGTGCCCAGGGCGCTCGGAGTTCCGTCCGAGCAGACCCAGGTGATCACACCGGGGCACGGTGGCGCGGCCGGCACCCGCGCGCTCAACTCCGCCCTCAAGGAGCGGCTGAACCCCGGCCCGGGCCGCTTCGGCGGCTTCGACCCGGGTGACCGGGTCGCGTACTCGCCCGCCCCCGGGCGGACGGTGCCCGGGCAGGTCGTCAAGGCCGACGCGGAGGGGCTGCACCTGGAATGCGACGGCGCCCCCGTCGTCGTACCGAAGGAACTGGTCGAGACGAGTGTGCGCCACGGGTGGGCACTCACCGCGCACCAGGCGGTCGGGCTGCACTGGCCGGCCGCCGTCGTGGTGCTGCCCGGGGACGCGGCCGCGTCGCTGACCCGGCCCTGGGTCTACACGGCCTTCGGCCGCGCGGAGCGGCACCTCTCCGTGGTGCACGGCGTGGACCAGGCGCTGGCCCGCGCGGTCGCGGAGGTCCCGGCGAAGGCCCGTACGACGCGGCTGCCGGGCCTGTTCGCGGCGCAGGTGCCGACGCCCGCCTGAGGGGCGGGCGTCCAGGACGAACGACAGCGGCGGTCACGGGAGGCAGGGCTTCCCATGACCGCCGCTGTCGGGGCGGCCGAATCGTCGTTCTCGGCGGCTATCGCAGGCGATCGGCGTCCAGTGGTTCCAGGTCCTCGTCCTCGTCCAGCCTCGCCGCCGCCAGTTCGGGATCGAGGCCGTCCTCCAGCAGGTCGTCGTCCTCGATGACGTCGTCCGCGTCGTCGTCGAAGACCGCGCTGACGTCGAAACGGCAGACGACCCGCTCCGCGTCGACCTGGTCGAAGGGTGCCTCCAGCCACTCACCGGGGTCGGCCGACTCGTCCGCCGCCGTCACCCACAGCGTGGAGTCACCCTCCTCCAAACCGAACTCCTTGTGCCGGGAGGCGATCTCGTCCGGCTCGAACTCGCCGAACAGGATGCCCAGCGCTCCGTGCACCGTGCCGGAGATTTCGGCGCCCGCACCGTCGTCGTCCGCGGCCTCCACCCGCTGTGCCTGCGCCAGCAGGCGCTGCGGCTCCACCACGGCGTAGTCGCGGCGGATGAGCACACTCAGCGCGTTCGGCTCCTCGGGGCCCGCGTACGGCGGCAGGGCGTCGTCCGTACCCGGGATCTCGAAGGGGGTGACCTCGTCATAGCGGTCGTAGAGCAGCTCGTCGTACACCTCGGCGGCAGCGGCCAGCTGGTTGAACGCCTCATAGACATCGGGGTCGTCCTCCCCCGACCGGCGTTCGACCGCCGCCAGGTGGCGGTCGAGCGCGGTCTTGACCGCCTCGGCGGCGGCGCGTACCTCGGCAGCGGTGGGCTGCGCAGCATCAGACATAGTGCAGACGCTATCCGTACCGGGGCTCTGCCCGCACAATAGATGCGATGCCGGAATACGAATTTGTCGACGTGTACGTACCACGCGGGGTCACCCGCAAGGAGGCCACACGTCTGCTCACGGACCATGCCGAGTACGGACACTGGGAGTTGGACCGCCTGAGCCTGCTGCGTGACGGCAGCCGCAGGGTGCGGCTGCGTCGGCGGATCATCCGCCAGGTGCGGGCCACGTGGTGAGGTGACACAGCCGAAACGGAGCGGGCCCCGCGTCTGCGGGGCCCGCTCCGTACATCACGCCGCCGAATGATCTTCGGCGCTTTTATCCCGTTCGCACGGAATTTCCGTACGGGCCTACGCCGAGGGACGTGCCTTGCGGTAGAGGACGGTGCCCGCGAGCAGCATGCCCGCGCCCACCGGCAGGGCGACGCCCAGCGGCAGGTCACCGCCGGTGTGCGCGAGCTGCGCGGCACTCCGGGGCTGCGGCACGGTCCGCGCACCGCTCTGGTCGACGTAGGTGGGCCCGGCCGGAGGCGTCACACCGCGCGCGGAGCTGGGCGGTGTGAGCGGGGTCGCCGGGCTGGTGGGGTGCTGCGGGTGGGCCGGGCTGCCCGGAAGCTGGGGGGTTTCCGGCTGGTGAGGATTGCCCGGCTGCTCGGGGCCGCTTGGTCCGGGCGGGGGCGGGGTCTCGTGACCGCCGCTCGGGGGCGTGCACGGCTCGTCGGTCTCCGGAGGCGGCGCCGGGTGGCCGCCGCCCATGTGGTCCCCGGTGTTCGCGCAGTCGTTGCCCATCGCCGGGTTGAGCAGACCGACGACGTCGACGGTGTTGCCGCAGAGGTTCACCGGTGCGTCGACCGGGGCCTCCACGTGGTTGCCGGACCCGACGCCCGGCGAGTCGGTGGCGTATCCGCCGGCGTACGAGCCCTCCCAGCCGTTCCAGTTCGCCCAGTCGCCGGCGCCGCCCGGACTGCCCGGGTACCCGAAGCCACCGGGGTTGCCCGAGTCGCCGTAACCGCCCTGGCCGCCGTACCCGCCGTAACCTCCCGGCGAGCCATGGCCGCCGTAGCCGCCCTCGTCGCCGTATCCCCCGGACGAGCCATGACCGCCGTAGCCGCCGTTCTCGCCGTACCCACCGGGCGAGCCGTGACCGCCCTGACCGCCGTGACCGCCGTGACCGCCCTGGCCGCTGTGGCCGCCCTGGCCGCCGTGACCACCCTGGTTACCGTGGTGACCCTGGTTGCCGTGGTGGCCTGAGTTGCCGTGGCTGCCGTGTCCGCCCGGTGAGCCGTTGCCGCCGCCTCCGCCGTTGGCGCACTTGTTGCCCATCGCCGGGTTGAGCAGACCGACGACGCTCACGGTGTTGCCGCAGGCGTTGACCGGCACGTTCACCGGCGCGCTCACCGAGTTGCCGGACAGCACACCCGGTGAGTTGGAAGCGACGGCGGTCGCACCCGAGTCGGCATGCGCCTGCGCGCCACCGGCGGCGGCCATCACACCTGTCGCGGCCGCCATGGTCATCAGCCCCTTGCGGGTGACCTCTCGCATAACTGCATCCCTGCCTTCAAATGATGTGTCGTGAACCTTCCGGAACGACCTGTCGGCCCCGGGACGCACAAGGCGTTCCGGGGCCGACAGGCTCAGACTCGCTGGGAGTCAGAACCTCAAGAAGCGAGGCGCAGCATCAGTTGTTGACGCAGGTGTTGCCGAAGGCGGGGTTCAGCAGACCGATCACGGAGATCGTGTTGCCGCAGACGTTCACCGGGATGTGAACGGGAACCTGAACAACGTTGCCGGACAGAACACCCGGGGAGTGCACGGCAGCACCCTGGGCACCCGCGTCGGCGACGGCCAGGCCCGCACCCGCGAGAACCAGACCACCAGTGGCAGCCGCAGCGGCGACGACCTTCTTGATCATTATTCCTCCTTGTTGGCAATGCGATCCCGAGTAGCGGACCGCATCACCAATAACGAGGCGGGGGCATTAGGGCTACGACCCTATGAGCGCATTCACTCTTCTCAGTCAGCCACGCACGTGCGGACGATTATTGGAGTGTCGTTCAATCGGGTAATTCCGGGCGTATTCACGGGCCTCGGAACCCCGGCCGAGCCTCCGGAACACAGGACTGGCACGGGATTCAGGATGCCTCGATGAAGCGGTCGAGCACACGCACCCCGAACTTCAGCGCGTCGAGCGGGACTCGTTCGTCAACACCGTGGAACATGCCCGCGAAGTCCAGCTCCGGCGGCAGCTTCAGCGGCGCGAAGCCGAAGCAGCGGATGCCGAGGTCCGCGAAGGACTTGGCGTCGGTGCCGGCCGAGAGCATGTAGGGCACAGCCCGGGCGATCGGGTCCTCGGCGACCAGCGCGGTCTGCATGGCCTCCACGAGCGCCCCGTCGAACGAGGTCTCCAGGGCCTTGTCCGCGTGCACGTCCTCGCGCTTCACGTTCGGGCCGAGGATGCGGTCCAGGTCGGCGAGGAACTCCTCCTCGTAACCGGGCAGGTAGCGGGCGTCGACGTGCGCTGTGGCCTGACCGGGAATGACGTTGACCTTGTAACCGGCGCCCAGCTGGGTCGGGTTGGCGGTGTTCTGCAGCGAGGCGCCGATCAGCTTGGCGATACCGCCGAGCTTGGCGAGCGTCGCGTCCATGTTCTCGGGGTCCAGCTCGGTGCCCAGCGCGTCGCCGAGTTCGTCGAGGAAGTGGCGGAGCGTCTTGGTGACCCGGACCGGGAACTTGTGCCGGCCGAGGCGTCCGACGGCCTCCGAGAGCTCGGTGATCGCGTTGTCCTTGTGGATCATCGAACCGTGTCCGGCGGTGCCGTCGACGGTCAGTTTCATCCAGTGCATGCCCTTCTGGGCCGTCTCCACCAGATAGAGCCGCAGGTTCTCGTTGACGGTGAAGGAGAACCCGCCGACCTCGCTGATCGCCTCGGTCACGCCCTCGAACAGGTCGGGGTGCTTGTCCACGAGGTGCCGCGCGCCCCATGTACCGCCCGCCTCCTCGTCCGCGAGGAAGGCGAGGACGATGTCGCGCGGGGGTTTGCGGCCGGTGCGCATCCGGTCACGGACGACCGCGAGGGTCATCGCGTCCATGTCCTTCATGTCGACCGCGCCCCGGCCCCACACACACCCGTCCGCGATCTCGCCCGAGAACGGGTGGTGGGTCCAGTCCGCCGCGTTGGCCGGTACGACGTCGGTGTGGCCGTGGATGAGCAGCGCCGGCCGGGACCGGTCCTCACCCTCGATGCGCGCCACGGTGGAGGCGCGTCCCTTGTGCGACTCGAAGATCTGCGGCTCCAGGCCCACCTCGGCGAGCTTCTCGGCCACGTACTCCGCGGCCTTGCGTTCGCCCGGTCCCGAGTGGTCGCCGAAGTTGCTGGTGTCGATCCGGATGAGCTCGCGGCAGAGGTCCACGACCTCGTCCTCGCCGGTGACGCCCTTGGCCGTGCCTGTCCTGCCCGTCCCGCTCACGGTGCTACCTCCCACTGTTCCTGCTGGTGGTCATCCCTCATCCTCCCCCCTCCGGCCGGCCGCACCCCAAGAGCGGTCCAGGCCCGTCACACACCGTTCACGCGGCGACAGGGGGTGACCGGCCACCCCGGAAAGCCTGGTAATGTTTCCTTCGTCGCCACGGGGGGAACCCCGCGCGACAGACACCTTGTCCGGGTGGCGGAATGGCAGACGCGCTAGCTTGAGGTGCTAGTGCCCTTTATCGGGCGTGGGGGTTCAAGTCCCCCCTCGGACACTCACTGGAAAGCTGCTGAAACCCCACTTCATGTGGGGTTTTCTGCGTTTCCCTCCCATGCTCCGGCCCCTCCTCCGGCGGTCTCCGCTTTGCGGGCTCTGGCGTGACCATGCCCGCCCGTCCCGGCATGATGGTGCTGCCCACGCCGGGCAGGGAATGCCGTGAGAGATGGAGGGCGCGTGTCACGCCAGGTACTGACGGTCTGCCCGGAGGGCACCGAGGGCTTTCGGACGATCGGAGAGGCACTGGCGAGGGCGCGCAGCGGCGCCGTGATCAGTGTGCGTCCCGGGATCTACGAAGAGAACCTCGTCGTCGCCACCCGGGTCACCATCGTGGCCGAACAGGCGCGCGGCACGGTGGAGATACGTCCGCGGCGCGGCAGCGTGCTCACGCTGAAGGCGGACGCGGTGATGCTCACCGACCTGGTACTGCGCGGCCGTGACGAGGAACTGCCCGCCGTGGACGCCGCCCGGGGACAGGTCGCGATGGACGGCTGCGAGGTGTCCGGCGCCGCCTGGGCGGCCGTACTGGCCCGTGACACGGGCTCGTTGGCGATGCGTGACTGCCGGGTGAGCAGCCCGTCGGGGGCCGGAGTCGTGGTCACCTCGGCCGTGGACAGTTCGGTGGACTCCTGCACCATCGAGCACCTGGGGACCTCCGGAGTGGTCATCGGGGAGCGCGGCCGGGTCACGGTGCGCGGCTGCACCATCCGGGACGCCCGGGGCAACGGTGTCCTCGCCAACGGTGAGGCGCAGGGCTCCGTGGAGGAGTGCGACATCTCGTCCACCGACAAGCCGTCCATCGCCCTGGAGGAGCACTGCACGACCCAGGTGGTGCGCACGGTCGTGCACGACACGTCCATCGGCGTCCATCTGACCAGTTCCTCGCGGACGGTCCTGGAGGAGCTGCGGGTCACCGCGACCACCGGGCCGGCCATCGTCGTCTCGCACGGCAGCGACCCGCTGCTGCGCCGCTGCCGTACCGCCCGCACGACGGGCAACGGCATCCTGGTCACCGACCGGGCGCGCGGCACCTTCGAGGACTGCTGGCTGGACACCTCCCAGGCCCCCGCCCTGCGCGTGGCCGGGTCCGCCTCCCCCACGCTGACCTCGCTGACCGTGCGGGACTGCGCGGCGACCGGCGTACTCCTGGAGGAGGAGTCCACCGCCGAGCTCGACCGGCTGGACGTCATCGACGCCGCCGGAGCCGGCATCAGCGTGCGCGGCGGCGCCAATCCGATGCTGCGCCGGGTCAGGGTCAGCGGCTCGGGCGGCCATGGCGTGGAGGCCGTCAAGGACGGGCGGGGCCGGCTGGAGGACAGCGAGATCGACCGGGCCGGCGGCGCGGGCGTCCATGTCGAGAGCGACGGGAACCTGTACCTCGGCGGTACCACCGTCCTCGCCCCCGCCACCGTGGGCCTGATGGTGGCCGCCGGCGGCAGCGCCACCGCCCGTGACTGCGAGTTCCGCGAGCCGGGCGGCGACGGAGTCGTCGTCGACGGGAAGGGCGAACTCACCGCGACCCGGGTCAAGGTGAACGCGGCCGGCGGGAACGGTGTCGTGGTCCGGGAGGGCGGCCGTGCCTCCCTCAACGCCTGTGAGATCGGCGGCAGTTCGAAGGACGGCCTGCGGGTCGAGAGCACCGACCCCGTCTCCGTCGTCAACTGTGTGGTGCGGGACAACAAGGGTGGCGGCCTGATCCAGTCCAAGCAGGGCGACCGGCTCGCCGTCGAAGGTCTCACCAGCAACGGCAACGGCCAGCGGGACGCCTGGGGTTACGGCGACAGTGAGGGCACCGACCCCGCCGGAACCGCCCAGACAGGGGGCGGCGCGGCGGGTGAGACCGGTCCGCTCGCCGAACTGGAGGCGCTGATCGGCCTGTCCAACGTCAAGCAGCAGGTCCGTACCCTGGTCAACCTCACCCAGCTGGCGCAGCGCCGCGCCCAACTCGGCATGTCCGCACCGCCGATGAGCCGTCATCTGGTCTTCGCGGGGCCGCCCGGCACCGGTAAGACGACGGTGGCCCGCCTCTACGGCACGATCCTCGCCCAGTTGGGCGCGCTGCGCTCCGGGCATCTGGTGGAGGTCTCGCGGGCCGATCTGGTCGCCCAGGTCATCGGCGGTACGGCGATCAAGGCCACGGAGGCGTTCAACCGGGCCCTGGGCGGGGTGCTGTTCATCGACGAGGCGTACACCCTGACGGCCGACAGCGGGAGTTCGGGGGCCGACTTCGGGCGGGAGGCGGTGGACACGCTGCTCAAGCTCATGGAGGACCACCGGGAGGACGTGGTCGTCGTCGCTGCCGGTTACTCCGGTGAGATGCGGTCGTTCCTCGGCTCCAACCCGGGTCTGGCCTCCCGTTTCTCCCGGACCGTGGAGTTCGAGAACTACTCGGTGCCCGAGCTGGTCGCGATCATGGAAAGCATGTGCGTCCGCCACCAGTACGAACTGGGCGACGGCACGGCCGCCGCGCTGGCCACGCACTTCGAACGCATGCCGAAGGACGCCACGTTCGGCAACGGCCGGGCCGCGCGTCAGGTCTTCGAGGAGATGGTCGACCGGCAGGCCGTACGGCTGGCCGGTCTGGTCGAGGTCGGCGAGCGTGACCTCTCGCTGCTGCTCCCGGAGGACGTCGGCGCGGAGGCCGCCGACGCCGCGAGCGGCGCCGGGGGCGGGGCCTCGCGGAGCGACGCGCTGTCCCGGCTCGGCGACATGGTGGGCCTGACCGCCGTCAAACGCGACGTCACCGATCTGGTCAACCTCCTGTCCACCGCCCGCCAGCGTGAGGCCGCCGGCCTTCCCGCGCCCCGGATCAGCCACCACCTCGTCTTCAGCGGCCCGCCCGGCACCGGTAAGACGACCGTGGCCCGCCTCTACGGCGAGCTGCTGGTCTCTCTCGGGGTGCTGCCGCGCGGGCAGTTGGTGGAGGTGTCCCGGGCCGACCTCGTCGGACGATATGTCGGACACACCGCGCAACTCACCCGCGAGGTCTTCGAACGGGCCCTGGGAGGCGTCCTGTTCATCGACGAGGCGTACACGCTGACGCCCGCGGGTTCGGGCTCCGGGTCCGACTTCGGGCAGGAGGCCGTCGACACGCTGCTCAAGCTCATGGAGGACCACCGTGAGCAGGTCGTGGTGATCGTCGCGGGCTACACGCGGGAGATGGAGGGCTTCATGGCCTCCAACCCCGGGCTGTCGTCGCGGTTTTCGCGGCGCGTGGAGTTCGCGGACTACTCGTCCGACGAACTGGTCACGATCGTACGGATGCACGCGGACAGCGCCGGCTACGAGTGCGGGCCGGGGACCGGGACCGTGCTGCGGGAGTACTTCGACGCGATGCCGAGGAACCGCTCGTTCGGCAACGCGCGGCTGGCGCGGCAGGTGTTGGAGGGCATGATGACGCGGCAGGCCGGGCGAGTCAGCGTGATGGCCGCGCCGGGACTGGACGACCTGAGGTTGCTGGTCCCCGGGGATGTGCCTCAACTGGGCTGATGTGGGCGGGGGTTGCGAGGAGGGCGTCTGAGGTGGGGCGGTTTCCGCGCCATAGGATGCGATTCATGCGTCGCCCCCTCCCCCGTCTCCGTCGTGTCGGTCTTCTCCGTCGTGTCGGTCTTCTCCGTCGTCTCTGTCCGGCCCGGATGTTCGCCGTACTTCTGCCTCTGGTGCCTCTGGTCGTACTCGCCGCGCCGGTCGCCTCCGCCGCGGACGGTTCGCCGGTGCGGCTGCCCGTGATGCCGTCCCGGCTCGATGCCGACGACGCGTGCACCGGGGCCTCGGCCGAGCGGGCCGCCTCCGTGCCGTGGGAGCAGCAGAGTCTGCAACTGCCGCGCGCGTGGCAGTTCTCGGCCGGCGCCGGGGTGACCGTGGCGGTCGTGGACACCGGGGTGTCGACGACCGCGCCGGCGTTGAAGGGGCGGGTGACGGCGGTCGGGGAGGCGGGGCAGGACTGTGTAGGGCACGGCAGTTTCGTCGCCGGGCTGATCGCGGCCACGACCACGGACGGGGTCCGCTTCGCCGGGGTCGCCCAGCAGGCCCGCGTCGTCGCCGTGCGCGGCACCGACGCCCGGGGCACGGCCACGGCGGCGAGCGTCGCGGCGGGGATCAGGGCGGCGGTGGGCGCCGGGGCGAAGGTGATCGAGGTGTCGCCGGCGCTGGAGCGGGGGTCGGCGGCGCTGACCTCGGCTGTCGAGGAGGCGGTGGCGCACGACGCCTTGGTGGTGGCCGCCGCGGTTCCGGATCCGCCGGCGAAGAGGAGCGCGGCTTCCGGGGACGCGCCGGTTCCGCGTGCGTACTGGCCCGCAGCGCAGGAGGGGGTGCTGTCCGTGGTCGACGTGGACGCGAAGGGCGGTCGGCCGGACAACGCCCTGCTTCCGCGTGACGCCGATCTGGCGGCGCCCGGTGACGGCGTGGTCGGGCCCGGGCCCCGGGGCAGTGGGCACTACATCGGCTCCGGGGCGTCGTTCGCGGCCGGGTTCGTGGCCGGGGCGGCGGCGTTGGTGCGGTCGGCGCATCCCGGGCTGACGGCTGCGCAGACCGAGTCGAGGCTGGTCTCGACGGCGTATCCCGATGCGGTGCCGCGGCTGGATCCGTACGCGGCGGTTACGTCCGTGGGGGCGGTCGAGCGGGGGGTGGGGGCGGCTTCGGTGCGGGGGGCTCCGCCGGTGCGGCTGCCGGATGATGTGGGGGCTGCGCCGACGCGTCGTGCGGTGTTGTTCGCGGCGGGGGGTGGGGCGGTGTTGCTGTTGGTGGTGTGGGGGGCTGTGGTGGTGCCTCGGGGGCGGGCTCGGGGGTGGCGGGCGGGGGGCGGTGCCGGCTGAGGTGGGGTTCCTTCGCCCCCGCCGCCCCTACCCGTCCCATCCCGTTCCTGGGGGCTGCGCCCCCAGACCCCCCACCGGCCCTGAACGGGCCTTGTCCTCAAGCGCCGGACGGGCTGGAGATGCGGGCCTGCATTGGAAGGGTGCGGCACGGGCTGGAAATGCGGGCCTGCGTTGGAAGGGTGCGGCACGGGATGGAGATGCGGGCCCGCACTGGAAGGGTGCGGCACGGGATGGAGATGCGGGCCCGCATTGGAAGGGTGCGGCACGGGATGGAGATGCGGGCCCGCGTCCTCAGGTGCCGGATGGGCTGTCGTTGTCCACCTCCGCCGTCTGGATCAGGGTCGGCTTGCGGCGCACTACGTACTGGGCTCGGCCCGGGGGCAGGTTGCGGGGCTTGATGTTGCCGAAGACGTAGCCCTCGCTCGGGGGGCAGGACAGCAGGACGCCGGGGGTGTTGACCTCGTCCAGGCGGCGCAGGAGCTGGTCGTTCAGGCCGCGGCCCGCGCCCGTCGCCGAGCGGACCGCGATGACGTGGAGGCCCAGTTCGTGGCCGAGGGCCAGGTGGTCGAAGAGCGGGGCGAAGGGGTGGTCGAAGTTGTTGCTGCCCACGACCATGTCGTAGTCGTCCACCAGGACGAAGAGGCGGGGGCCGTTCCACCAGTCCGCCAGACGCATCCTCGCCGGGGTGATGTCCGGGCCGGGGAGGCGGGTCTTGAGGGCGCGGGCGGAGCCGCCCACCAGTTCCTTGAGGGCGTCCACGGAGACCGCGTGGCCCAGCTGGTACTCGGCGGGGACGGCGTCGACCAGGTCCCGGCGGTAGTCGACGACCAGGACGCGGGCCTCGGCGGCGGTGTAGCGGGCCGTGATGGCGTTGGCGGCCAGGCGCAGCAGGTTGGTCTTGCCGCTCTCGGAGTCGCCGATGGCGACGAGGTGCGGGGTCCGGCTGAAGTCGTGCCAGACCGTGGAGAGCGTCTCCTCGTCCAGGCCGAGGGGCAGGCGGAGGCCGTCGCCCAGTTCGGCCGGAGGCAGCTCGGAGGCCGGCAGGCGGTGCGGGAGCATCCGTACGGGCGGCGCGGCCGGGCCGCTCCACTCGGCGGCGATCCTCTCCACCAGGGCGGTGACGCCGTCCGCGAGGTCCTCGGCGCCGTTCTGGCCGTCGATGCGGGGGAGCGCGGTCAGGAAGTGGAGTTTGTCGCCGACGGTCAGGCCTCGGCCCGGAGTGCGGGGCACGGTGGCGGCCTTACGGACGTCCACCACGGAGTCCATGGTGTCGCCGAGCCTCAGTTCGACGCGGGTGGCGCTCTGGTCGCGGATCTGCGCGGACAGCTCCACCCAGCGGGTGGTGGTGACGATGAGGTGGATGCCGTAGTTCAGGCCACCGGTGGCGAGTTGGTTGAACGTGGGCAGCAGGCTGTCGAAGTTCTGCTTGACCTGCGCCCAGCCGTCGACGACGAGGAAGACGTCGCCGTGCGTCTCGTCGGCGAACTCCCCCGCCGCCCGGCGCCGCCGGTAGGTGGCCATGGAGTCGATGCCGTGGTCGAGGAAGAACTGCTCGCGCTGGTTGAGCACTCCTGTGACCTCGGCCACCGTACGGCTGACGCGTTCGCTGTCGAGCCGGGCCGCGACCCCGCCGACGTGCGGCAGGCCGGCCAGGGAGGAGAGGGTGCCGCCGCCGAAGTCGAGGCAGTAGAACTGGACTTCGGCCGGAGTGTGGGTGAGCGCGAGCGACGTGATCAGGGTACGCAGCACTGTGGACTTGCCGCTCTGTGAGCCGCCCGCGATGGCGACATGGCCGCCGCCCGCCGAGAGGTCCACCACGAGCGGGTCGCGGCGCTGGTCGAAGGGCTTGTCGACGAGGCCGACCGGTACGCGCAGGCGGCCTGTGCCGGGCCAGCCGGCGGCGGACAGGCCCCGGTCGGGGGTGGGGGCCAGGCCCGGGAGCAGCGCGTCCAGGGTGGGGGGCGCGCCGAGCGGCGGCAGCCAGACCTGGTGGGCGGTGGGGCCGTGGCCGCGCAGCCGGTCCAGGGCCACGGACAGCAGGCTGTCGGTGGACTCGGTCTCCTCCTCGCGTTCGGGTTCGGGTACGGCGGCGGGGGTGCGTGGCACGACCCAGCCCGCCGACCAGGGCACCACCTGGCTGGCTACCCGCGCCTGTACGACAGCGCCGCGCCGGTGCCGGTAGGGGCCGGAGACGTAGGCCGCCCGGAAGCGGGTCAGTGCGTCCACGCCGCTCTTGAGGAAGCCGGCGCCGGGCTGCGAGGGCAGCTGGTAGGCGTCGGGGACGCCGAGGACGCCCCGGCTCTCCATCGCGGAGAAGGTCCGCAGGCCCACCCGGTAGGAGAGGTGGCTCTCCAACTGGTGCATACGGCCCTCGTCCAGGCGCTGGGAGGCGAGCAGCAGATGGACGCCGAGAGATCGGCCGAGGCGACCGATCATCACGAACAGGTCCATGAACTCGCGGTGTGCGGCGAGGAGTTCGCTGAACTCGTCGACGACGACGAACAGGCTGGGGAGGGGGGCCAGCGGGGTGCCGGCGGCGCGGGCCTTCTCGTACTCCAGGGCTGAGCTGTAGTTGCCGGCCGCCCGTAACAGCTCCTGGCGGCGGATGAGTTCGCCGTGCAGGGCGTCCTGCATCCGGTCCACCAGGGCGACTTCGTCGGCGAGGTTGGTGATGACGGCTGATGTGTGCGGGAGTTCGTCCAGGCCGAGGAAGGTGGCGCCGCCCTTGAAGTCGACCAGGATGAAGTTCAGGGTCTCGGACGAGTTGGTGAGCGCCAGGCCGAGCACGAGGGTGCGCAGGAGTTCGCTCTTGCCGGAGCCGGTGGCGCCGATCAGCATGCCGTGCGGGCCCATGCCGCCCTGCGCGGACTCCTTGATGTCGAGTTCGACGGGGCCGCCGTCGGCGCCGATCGCGACCGGCACACGCAGTCGGGCGGCGCCGGTGTGTTTGCGCCACAGGGTCGCCGGGTCGTGCCGGTACAGGTCGGGGATGCCGAGCAGGGTGGTCAACTGGACGTCGGCGGCGAGCGGTTCGGCGGAGTCCGCGGTGAGGCCCATCCGGTAGGGGGCGATCAGCCGGGCCAGTGACTCGGCGGTGGCCGGCCCGACCCGGTCGGGGCGGCCGAGCAGGGTCGTCTGTTCCTTGCGGGTGCGGTCGGTGCGGACGAGCCGGACGGCTGCCGGGGTCACGTCCAGGCGCAGGGTGGAGCGGCCGGGGCGCCAGGTGAGGGAACCGGACAGATCGAGGACGATGCTGTTGCGGAAGCCGGGGCCGTCGAGGCGGTGACCGGCGGGCACGGTGACGCCGTCGACGACGATCACCGTGAACGGCTCGTCGCGGCCGGGCACCGCTTCGGGATCGAAGACCGGGCGCTCGGTGAACTCGGCGCCTAGCAGGTCCTCCAGGTCGTTGAAGGCGGTGGCGACCATACGGGCGGGGCCCGCGCCGTCCTGCTCCTGCGGGTGCAGGTTGTGCGGCAGCCACTTCACCCACTCCCACTCCGCGCGCCGCTCGTCGGACACGCACAGCGCCACCCACAGCTCCTCCGGCGGGTGGAACAGGGCGAGTTGACACAGCGCGGCCCGCACCATGGCGCGTACGGCGGCGTCGTCACCGCGAGTCAGGACCCGCGACCAGGAGCGCAGGTAGAGGGCGATGGGCTGCTCGGGCACCGTGCTGTAGGCGCGGACGAAGCGGCGCAGGGCGTGCGCGCTGAGCGGTTCCAGATCCTCTACGGGTTTGGTGGACAGGGGGTTGAGCCGCATGGCGAACTGCTGGTCGCCGACGGCTATCCGCACCTCGCCGAAGTCCTCGTCCTTGACCCGCCGTTCCCAGAGACGGGTGGTCCGCACCATGGTGCGCAGCACCTTGGGGTCGGGGTGCCGCCAGGCCAGCGCCAACTGCTGTTCCACGACGGCCCGGTGGACCTTGCGGCGGGTCTGGGTGAGGTAGCGCAGATAGTCGCGGCGCTCACCGCGCAGCCGTTCCTTGCGTTCGCCCGCCTTGCGCATCACCTGGCCGACCATCATGGCCGCCGACGCCAGCACCATCATGCCGAGGGCGATGTACATGAACGCGCCGTTGCCACCGCCGGGCCTGATGAACATCAGCATCATCGACACCGACATCATGGCCATCGGCAGATACGTCCAGATCGCCGAGCTGTCCGCGACGACCTCGGGGAGCGTCGGTGGTTCCTGGAGAGTCAGCTCGCCCTCGGGCATGTCCGGACCCCGGCGACGGGCCGGCCTGCGGAACAGAACCACGCTCAACGGACATGCTCCTTCGAAGGGTTGAACCAGGGGTTGAACAAGGAGTTGGACAACGGTTGAAATGCCGCCCGGTCGTGAACCGGCCAACTAGTGCGTGCCGGTGGGAATTTGTGACACGCCACTGAAACGGGACCCATAATTCCGTTCGATCGTCGGTCAGTAGTCTGCATGTCATGAACTCGTACGTCCAAGCGGACGCGAACGAGTCCGCCATCCGAACTTCTCTGGAGACGTGAGCCCCACGATGACCGACAGCTCCGTGGCTGGCCTGTGCCGCCTCACGGTACGGGCCCCGGACAGGACCATCGATCTGGCGGTGCCCGCCGACGTACCCGTGGCCGATCTGCTGCCCACCGTGCTGCGGTACGCCGGGGAGGACATCGAGGAGAACGGGCTGGAGCACGACGGCTGGGTCCTGCAACGCCTGGGCGGCGCCCCGCTGGACGAGGAGAGCACGCTGGAGGCGCTCGACCTCAAGGACGGCGAGGTGGTGTATCTCCGCCCGCACACCGAGTCGTTGCCCGAGGTCCGGCTCGACGACCTGGTGGACGGCATCGCCAACGTCACGCGGGACCGGCTGCACGGCTGGAACCCGGCCGCCGGCCGCCGGCTGCTGCTCGGTATGACGGTGGCCGCCCTGACGCTGGGCCTGCTGGTGCTGGCCTGGCCCGGCGGCCCGGCCGGGGTCCGGATCGGCACCGCGGGTGTGGCCGGGCTGCTGCTGCTCGCGGGGGCCGCCTCGGCCAGCCGCGCGGTCGGCGACGCGGCGGCGGGCGCGACCCTCGGTTTCATGGCGGCGCCCTATCTGGCGCTGGCGGGTTGGCTGGTGCCGGGCGGCGAGATCGCCGGCCCGGACGCCCACCAGGTGCTGGGCGCACGGCTGTTGGCCGCCGCGGCGGCGGGGGCGGGGGGCGCGGTGCTGGCGTTGGCCCTGGCGGCTGTGCGTACGCCCCTGTTCGTGGCCTCCGCGCTGGTGGCCGTGGCCGGGGCGCTCGCCGGTGGCCTGATGAGCGTCCTCGACCTCTCGGTGGACGGCGCGGCGGCGACGGTGGCCGTGCTGGCGGTGCTGCTGGGCGGCTTCGTGCCCTCCCTGTCGTTCAAGCTGGCCGGGATGCGGATGCCGGCGCTGCCGACGAACGCGCAGCAGCTCCAGGAGGGCATCGAGCCCTACAACGGGCGGGACGTGGCCACCCGTACGGAACTCGCGAGCGGCTGGATGACCGGCCTGTACGCGGCGACCGGCGTCCTGTGCGCGGGCGCTCTCGTGCCGCTGACCAGGAACCCCGGCCTGCCGGAGACTCTGACCGCGGTGGCGCTGGCGCTGCTCCTGCTGCTGCACGGCCGGGGCATGGTCAACGTGTGGCAGCGGCTGGCCCTCGTACTGCCGGGCTCGCTCGGTGTGGCCCTGCTGGTGGTCGCGCTGGCCGTGGACACGGAACCGGCGGACCGCCCGCTGCTGGTGGTGGGCCTGCTGGCGCTGGCCACCGTCCTGGCGGTCGCCTCGTGGACGGTACCGGGGCGGCGGATGCTGCCGTACTGGGGCCGGGCGGCTGAACTGGTGCACTCCCTGCTGGCGATGGCCCTGCTCCCGCTGACCCTGTGGGTGCTGGGCGTGTTCGCCGCGCTCCGCGCGATCACCGGCTGAGACAGCCGGTGCGGTGTGGGGATGAGCGGCGCGGGCGCCCCTGGCGGCACGGGCGGCACGGGCGGCACGACCGGCACGGGCGGCACGACCGGCACGGGCGGCACGACCGGCACGGGCGGCACGACCGGCACGGGCGGCACGACCGGCACGGGCGGCACGACCGGCACGGGCGGCACGACCGGCACGGGCGGCACGACCGGCACGGGCGGCACGACCGGCACGGGCGGCACGACCGGCACGGGCGGCACGACCGGCACGGGCGGCACGACCGGCACGGGCGGCACGACCGGCACGGGCGGCACGGGCGGCACGGGCGGCACGGGCGGCACGGGCGGCACGGGCGGCACGGGCGGCACGGGCGGCGCAACTGGCTTACCGGCGCCGGGTGGAGAGGTCGTACGGCTTGCCACAAGGGCGGGTTGGGCGACCAGCCCGGCCGGCGTACCGGCGCCGGACGGACCGGCGGCCCGCCTTGGCCGGCGGTCCGGGCGAGGCAGGCCACCGGCTCACCCACCGGCCCTCGCGGGCCAGGCGCCCGGCCTGGCAGATGGGCGGATGGGCCGTACCGCTTGTCGGCGGCTCTGGCGGGGCAGGCGTACCACCGCGACCTGGCGGGGCGGGCGGCCCGGCCACACGTCCCGTCCGACCGCTCGCGCGGCCGACGTACCGGCGCCGGGCTACGTGGGCTGCCGTACTTCCCTGTCCGGACGGCCCAGGTTCCGGCCGGGCGCGGGGGGAACCGGCGTGCCCGAACCGGCGAGGGCAGGTGGACCGCGTCTTCGGCCGCCCGGATCCTGGGCCGCCCCGGCCGTACAGCTCCACCACCATCAGATACCCCTGGCCACCCCCGGCCTATTGGAAGGACCCGCGGTACATGCAGTCCAAGCGCGACCAGGTGCAGGCGCACACCTTCATCATGAGCCGGCTCACCTCGGGCATGCTGCTCGCCGATCCGGACGCCCCGGAGAGCCCGCTCGGGCGTACCACCCGGGGTGCGGTGGCCGGGCTGCTGATCACGGTGCTGATCGCCGCGGGGGCGGTGGTGTTCGGTCTGGTGTCGCCCGGCGGTAACGACTCCTGGCGCAGCGGCGAGAGCCTGATCGTCAACCGGGAGACGGGGGCCCGCTATCTCTACCTCGACGGGCGGCTTCGGCCGGTGCGCAACTACTCCTCCGCGCTGCTGATCGGCGGCGCGGATCTGAAGACCACCGATGTGTCCACGGAGTCGCTGCGCGGCACCCCCGTGGGCGCCGCGGTGGGTATCGCCGGGGCACCCGACTCGGTGCCCGGCACCGGTGACCTGGAGTCCGGCGCCTGGCAGGTCTGCTCGGCGCTGGGGAGCACGGCCGCGGCGGACGGTACGGTCACCACGCGCCCCGTGACGGCCGTGGTCGCCGGGGGCGCGGTGGCGGGCGACCCGCTCGGCGCCGGCGCGGCGGTGCTGGTGAGCGGCCCGGACAGGAAGACGTACCTGGTGTGGCAGGGCAGCCGGCTGCCGCTGGACACCGAGTCCGGCGCGCTGCTCTCGCTGGGGTACAGCTCGGTGACCCCGCGCCCCGTCTCCGCCGCCTTCCTGGACGCCCTGGTGCCGGGCGCCGCGCTGGCCCCGCCGCAGGTGCCGGGGCTGGGGTCGGCCGGGCCGTCGCTGGGCGGTACGGCGACCAAGGTGGGCCAGGTGTTCCGGGTCACGGTACCGGGCGCCGCCTCGGGCACCGGTGCCGGCGCCGAATCGGGCGGCCAGTACTACCTGTTGCGCGGTGAGGGTCTGGTCCCGGTCACCGCGACCGGTGCCGCGTTGCTGCTGGGCGATCCGGACATCCGTGCCAAGGCGTACGCCGGTGCCTCGCCCGCCGCGCTGCCGGTCGGCGCGGACGTACTCAAGGACCACCAGGCGCCGGGCAGTACCGGCGTCGACCCCTCGGCCTCCGGTCTTCCCGACGCCCCGCCTCGCGCGATTCGCGTGCCGGCCGGCTGGACGGCGTGCGCGCAGGTGAAGCCCGGGGCGGACGGCGTCCGGGTCGGTTCACTGCTGGTGCGGGAGAGCGAGCTCGCCCCGGTCAGCCAGGCGAGCGGCGAGCCGGTGGCGGCGGCCTGTCTGCCGGTGGACGCGGTCGTGGTGCGGCCCGGCCACGGTGTGCTGGTGCGGGCGCTGAGCGCGGGTGGCGGCGCGGTCGGCACGGCGACGTACTTCGTGGGCGACGACGGGGTGAAGTACCGGGTGGCCTCGAAGGCGGCTGTCGCCGCGCTCGGTTACGCGGAGTCCGACGCGCGCCAACTTCCCTCACCACTGCTGGCGATGCTGCCGACCGGGCCCGACCTGAGTCCGGAGGTGGCGACCGGGGCGGCGGCCCCGTCGGCAGGGGCGGCGCCGTGCGGACGTACCGCCGACTCGTCCGGAGCATCGGTCGCTTCCGGTGCGTCAGCCGCTTCCGAGAATGCCAAGAAGTTGCTTTCAGGTAAAAGCAGTTGATCTGTGGCCGATCCAACTACCCCTGAGTCGAGTCATGTTGCAACCATTTCGCGGGCAACTCTAGTCTCTTGACGTCAAGGCAGTAGCGCGAGTCGACGCGGTACCCGATCCCGAGGAGGGAACGATGGCAGGCAACGGCCAGCAGTCCAATGAACAGGCGACCCGCAACGGCATCCAGGCGCTGGAGGCCGCCTTCAGCGGCATCATGAAGTCGAAGCAGGACGTCGACCAGACCCGCGCCACGCTCTCCAGTGGCTATCAGGGCAGCGACGGCGGCCAGTTCGGTTCGCTGCTCAAGCAGTGGGACGACCAGGCCACCAGCATCCTGCGGAGCCTTGAGGACATGGTCGACAAGCTCAACCAGAGCCTGAGCCAGCACGGGAAGACCCAGGGTTCGTCCAACGAGTCGATCAACCAGGCCTATTCGCAGTCGCAGGCCGCCTTCGACCAGCTCGCCGGCTGACCGGTTCGTACCCCGCCCAGCCCCACATCCCCCCAGCGCAGGAGAGGTTCCCATGGGTGACAACCTGACCGACGGCTACATCTACGTCGACTACAACCACATGAACAACGCCGCCGACGACATGGTCCAGCAGACCAAGGCGATCGCGAACACCCTTGCGTCGCTGGAGGCCGAGCTCAACGAACTGGTGAAGTCCTGGTACGGCGAGGACGCCAGCATGTACCGCCAGAAGCAGCAGGCGTGGGACGCGGCGGTCAAGAACATGGAGACCCTGCTCACCTCGCACTCCACGTTGCTGACGGACATCTCCGACAGCTACCGCTACAGCGAGAACTCGCTCTCCCAGCTCTGGTCCGAAGTCCAGATAGGCCGCTGACGCCGGACGAACCGGGCGGACGGCCACCGGGGCCGTGGCCCGTCCGGTTCCACCGCCGTCCCCGACAACCCAGCAGGAGGAAGCCATGGCGGATCTGACCCGTCTGGACGCGGCGTCACTGGATACGTTCAGGAAGCACGCCCTGGCCGAGTTCATCACCGATCTCAAGGCCATCATGAAGGACGACACGAACGGCGTACGTTCGCTGCACAGCGTCGCCAAGGGCCTCCTCCCCGCGGACTACTACGGCGAGAACGCGGTCCTGGGCATCGGCCTCATGAGTGGTGACGACACCGTCTACGGCAAGACGCTGCTGGGCTCGGTCCTGGCGTCCGCGACGTCGATCGACGGCATCCTCGACGCGCAGGGCGATCTCTTCGGCGACATCGACGACAACCTCGAAACCACGATCAGCACGCTGCTCAAGACCCAGGGAACCACTCTCGAAGGCATCAACGGCGAGAAGCTGCTGGACATCTGGTCGGACATCGACCGCGACCTGGCCGGGGAAGAGGACGACTGATCCGGGCGGCCCCGCGTCGCCCCACGCCGTACGTCCTCCCCCCACCCACCTCACGCAGCGGAGCCCACCATGCCGGCCAAGCACGACCCCGACGACGCCTGGGGCCAAGCGGTCACCCTCCTGACCGGCTACGGCGTACCCAGCCGGAAGACGCTCTTCGACACCCTGAGCAGCAAGAAGGGCATCCCGCTGTTCCGGGGCGGCCTCGAAATCCTGGTGTCGACCCAACTGACCGCGGACAACTTCACGGCCCTGGTCGGCTGGCACACCCAGGAGGGCGAGGACTACGACCTGGCGTTCGTCGACGCCGGCGGTGACGGCGCGCACGACTACGGCACCCTCTACCAGGCCACTCTCGTCTTCATCGGCGTACCGGTGGACGGGAACGGGCGGGCCCGGCTGCTCGACCCCGGTGAGATGACGGGCGGCGGCAAGTTCACGGGCAGTCAGGGCGACGAGTGGGACTTCGGGCCGCTCGGTCAGTACGTGAGCGGTTCCAAGGCCGCGCTGCAGAAGCTGATCGCCGACGGGACGACCCGCGGCTTCTCCTACAACGGCTACGACGTGCAGAACGCCGAGGCCGTGGACGCCAACTCCTTCGAGCGCACCGCGCAGTCCTTCGACCGGACGATGACGTTCTTCAAGGACCACGCCGCGACCCTGACCCAGTGGGAGACCTCGCTCGGCGAGGAGGACGCGGCGTGGCGGGGCCAGGCGGCGGGGCTGTTCTGGCATCTGATCCACCAACTGCGCACGAACTACGACGACTACGTGGACCAGATGGGCGGCACCCCCTACACGGCGCAGCAGACATTCCGGGGCGGCCACACCCCGCAGTCGAAGCTCAGCGACGCGCTGGCCGCCGCCCAGAAGGCCCTGTTGACCGAGGCGAAGAACCTCAGCACCGCGTGGGACACCTGGGCCAGTGACGGCCGGCACGATCCGCACCGCATCGTGATGGAGATCCTCGACGAGGTCTCCGCGTGGGTGCTGGAGCACAACATCAAGCACACCACCGTGTACGCGGACGAGTCGACGTACACCTACCGCACCGACTCCGGTTTCCTGCAGAACCACCCGACCTACGGGAACCTGCGCGACTACGACGCCACCTGGAAGAAGATCGGCGAGGCAGCCGTCACCGCCTGGAACAAGCATGTGGAGACCGTCCTCGTCACGGCGGGGGCCCTGGCGATCACCAACCTCAAGGCCGCGTGGAGCGAACTGGAGGACGCCTTCGACAAGATGGACACGAAGGACACCTCCACCCTCACCGACCAGTACGACAAGGATCAGCGCGAGATCCTCGCCGACCAGGCGAACCAGAACCAGCAGAACCTCAACAACTCGCTGAACAACCTCGGCAACAACCTGAACAACCTGGGCAACGGACTCGGAGACAGCCTCAACAACCTGGGTGACAACCTCGGCAAGGGTCTCAACGGCCTCGGCGACGGGCTCGGGGACAGCCTCGACGGCCTCGGCGACGGACTGGGCGACAGCCTGGACGGGCTGGGAGACGGGCTGAACGGTCTGGGGGACGGGCTGGGCGACAGCATCAACGGTCTCGGGGACGGGCTGAACGGCCTTGGTGACGGCCTCGGGAACAGCCTCAGCCACCTGGGCGCCGGGCTCGGCAACGGTCTCGGTGACGGCACGGGCCTGGGTACCGGCCTGGGCACGGGTCTGGGCCCCGGTCTGGGCCCCGGCCTCAATCTCGGCGGTGCCGACGACGGCAACGACGCCGCCAAGGGCTCCACTGTCACCAATCCGGACGGCAGCACCACCACCCTCAACCCCGACGGGACGCTGACCACCCGTTACCCCGACGGCACCAGCCAGCTCCTGGACCCCGAGACCGGTCTCGTCACGACGACCGCCCCCGACGGCACCGTCACCACCGGTGATCTCACCGTCCCCGGTGGCTTCACCAATCCGGACGGCAGTGTCACGAGCCTCAACCCCGAGGGGACCCTCACCACCAGGTTCCCCGACGGCACCGTCACCACCATCAACCCGGAAACCGGCCAGCTGACCACGACCAACCCGGACGGGTCGGTCGAGACCGGCAACATCAGCACCGGGCTCGGCGACGGACTGGGCGACCTCGACCTCACCAGTCCAACTCCCACCGTCATCCCCCCGACCACCAGCAGCAGTTCCCTCGACGGCCTGAGCAACCTGGGCAGCCTGGGCGACGGCCTGGCCGGTTCGGGCAACGGTCTCGGCTCGTCCCTCGGCGGCGGCTCCGGCACCTCCGGGCTCACCTCCAGCAGTCTGCTGGGCGGCGGTACCGGTTACGACGGCGGCCAGTACGCCGACTACGACGACGGCGAGGACAGCACCGGCGACCTGTTGTCCGGCGGCTCGCTCGGCGCCCCACTCACCGCGGGCGCGGGTGCGGGCGCCTCGGCGGACAGCACGGGCGGAGCTGGCTCCGGCGGGTCACCGCTGTTCCCGGGCATGGGCGGCGGGATGGGAGGCATGGGCGGCGGCGGTGCCGGTGGCGGCGGCGGAAACGGCTCCTCGGAGCGCGTCCGCAACGTGCTCGCCGAGCCCGGCGGCAGCGGCAGGCGCGGCCGGTCCGGGGGCCGCAGGGGCGCCACGGAGGAAGAGGATCTGACCGTGGCCCGGGGCCGCGGTACGTCGACGAGTTCCGGGTCCGGCTACCCGGTGGGCGGTCCGGGGGGCGCCGGACAGAGCGGCCGGTCCACCGAGAGCGGCGACCGCGACCGGCAGAGCTGGATGGCCGAGCCGGAGGACGAGGACGTGTGGGGCACCGACGAGGGCGGCGCACCCGCCGTGATCGGACGATGAGCGTGCCGGGCGGGTTGAAGGCACGGGGTGTGTCGCGGGAGCTGAAGGCGCCGGGTGCGCCGGGTGGGTTGACGGTGCCAGGTGTGCTTAAGGCGCCGGGTGCGTTGAGGGCGCCGGGCGTGCTTAACGCACCGGGTGCGCTGACGGTGCCACGCGTGTCTAAGGCGCCGGGTGTGCCGAGTGCGTTGACGGTGCTGGGTGTGTCGAGGGAGCTATGGGTGCCGAGTGACGTGAGACGGGCGGTGGGGTCATGAGTGACATGCGGGAGACCATCGAGCAGCGGCTCGCCCAGGCCATGGCCGACCTGGAGACGACCCAGACCGCCGTGGCGCGGGCGGAACGCGAACTCGCCGACGCCACCTCCACCGCGCGCTCCCCCGACCGCGCGGTGGAGGTCACCGTGAGCGCGCAGGGCGATCTGACCGAGCTGAAGTTCCTGGACGGCAAGTACCGCACCATGTCCGCCACCCAGCTGGCGGCGAGCGTCCTGGAGGCGGCTCAGGAGGCCCGCGCGGTGATGGCGCGCCGGGTGATGAGCACGTTCGAGCCGTTCACCCGGCCCAGCGACGCGGTGCCCGAACTGGCCGGGGTGAACGTCGACTGGCACAAGATCTTCGGCCCGGGTGTGCTCGACGGCCCGGGGGCCGGGGAGGACCGTTCGTCGTCCAGCCGACTGCGCGACGAGATCAACGAGGACACGGAGGACTGACCTTTCATGGCCGAGGGAAACGCGTACTACGCCGAGCCGGACCGGCTCGCGGCGGGCGTCCGGCAGATCGACCAGATCGGCGCGCTCGCCCACGAGATGCTCCGCGACTTCACGACCACCGTGAACGACACCCACGGCTGGCCGGGCAAGGACGACAGCTTCGCGCAGGAGGTCATCCCGCAGGAGCTGCGTGAGCGCAAGACGGCCGTCGAGACCGGGACTTCCCTGGTCGAGGCGGTGGTGAGCGTCGCCGACGGCACCATGGCCAACCTCGACAACATCCGCAACACCCAGAGCGGTGTCATCGACTCGATCAACTCCGCGGGCCACCGCGGCGGAAGGCACTGACCCTGCCATGAGCATCATGGTCTCGCCCGAGCTCAACAACCTGCTCTTCGTGCTCATCGGCGAGAAGATGCTCCAGGCGGACGAGGATCTCGCGTACGCCAGCCACAAGCCGTACAAGCGGCTCGGCAAGAACGTCCGCAGCCTCTCTGATCTGATCGAGGAGTCCGTGGTGGGCGTCGGCCGTGCGCTGCCGCCCCAGGTCGGGCAGCAGTACGTACGGGCGATGCGGCTGTTCGTGGACAACGGCGGTACGAACTATCTGCGTGAGTTCGCCAAGCAGCTGGACGACGTCGGTGACGGCCGGGTGAAGACCTCCATGGACATCATGGAGTCGAAGTGGCAGATCATCGCCGAACTGGTGCGCCTGTTCATCGAGTTGGCGATCATCACGGCGCTGTCGTTCTTCACCGGCGGTTCGGCCGCCAGCCAGGTGGCCACGGCGAAGGCGCGCAGCAGGGTGGCGATCCTGTCCACCCTGGACCAGTTGCTCAAGCGCACCCATGTGATGCCGAGTCTGTCGGAGGCGTTCGACGAGGCGTTCCAGACCTTCGTCGTCCGGCTCGCGATGATGACGATGGCCCCGGAGGGCCGCCGTCCGGACAACTTCGACTGGTCGCAGATCTTCCAGGACGGCGTCTTCGGCGGCCTCGCCGGCATGTTCCACGGCGCCTTCGACTCGGTCACCAAGAACCTCGGCAAGAACTTCAAGAACATCCTCGACGGCCCTGGTCCCAACCCCTTCGACAAGACCAGCACCAAGAAGTTCACCGACGACATCACCTCGAAGTTCGACAGTCCGCCGAAGCCTTCCCCGGGCGACAGGTTCGGCCGGGGCGTCGGCGGCGGCGCCAACGAGTTCCTGGTGGGCGGCGGTTCGGAGGCGGTCGCGGAGATCTTCGTCAACGGGATCTTCAACGGTAAGTGGGAAGGGAGTTGGGAGACCTTCGTCGGCGCGGGCATGAGCTCCGTGGTCACCTCGGCGCTGTTCTCCGGGGCGTCGTCCCTCGGCGGCAAGTTCGGCTCGAACTTCGACTTCGGCAGTGTCAATGTGCTGCCGGTCACCGGGGACGGCGGGGGTACGGGCAAGGACGGCAGGGGCAGTAGCGGGAGCAGCGACTCCGGCAGCGGCGCTACGAGGGGTATCGGGGCCGGCGGTGGGAACGGCACCGGGTCCGTGGACCTGGTGAACGGTGATTTCTCCGGTGCGGAGGGCATCGGCGACGTCACCGGTTCGGGAGGCGTCGGGGCTCTCGGCGGTGTGGGGACGGTGTCCACCACGTCCTCCGGCTCCACTGCCACGCCGTCCGCGGGAGGCAGCGGTGCCTCCTCCGCCGGGAACGCTCCGGGAAGCAACTCCCCGTCCACGGGCGGGACTCGGGGCAACCAGTCCGACGGCACGGACACCGACCAGGAGGCCGACGGCTCCTCGGACACGGTCGGGACCGAGGCCGACAGCACGGGGGAACCGACCGAGCCTGTTCCCACGAACTCCCAGGACTCCACCGGTACCGGCGACTCCGCCACCCAGATCCAGGGCGCCGGGTCTGACACCCCGAACTCCACCAACGTACCGACCACCGGCTCGGCACACACCGGCTCCGGTTCCCCGCAGCCGACCCGCACCACGTCGACGGAGGACGACACCCAGACCCTGACGGGGTCGGCGTCCGAGCCGGGGTCCGGGGCCCAGTCCGGGACGGGGCCGGGGTCCGGGGCAGGGTCGGGGCCCGGGGCCCGATCCGAGACGGAGCCGGGGCCCAAGGCCGGAACCCAGCCCGAGGCCGGGTCCGGGGCAGGGCCGGGGTCCGGGGCCGGGTCGAGGTCCGGGCCCGGGGCCCAATCCCAGACGGAGCCGGGGCCCAAGGCCGGAACCCAGCCCGAGGCCGGGTCCGGGGCAGGGCCGGGGTCCGGGGCCGGGTCGAGGTCCGGGCCCGGGGCCCAATCCCAGACGGAGCCGGGGCCCAAGGCCGGAACCCAGCCCGAGGCCGGGTCCGGGGCAGGGCCGGGGTCCGGGGCCGGGTCGAGGTCCGGGCCCGGGGCCCAATCCCAGACGGAGCCGGGGCCCAAGGCCGGAACCCAGCCCGAGGCCGGGTCCGGGGCAGGGCCGGGGTCCGGGGCCGGGTCGAGGTCCGGGCCCGGGGCCCAATCCCAGACGGAGCCGGGGCCCAAGGCCGGAACCCAGCCCGAGGCCGGGTCCGGGGCAGGGCCGGGGTCCGGGGCCGGGTCGAGGTCCGGGGCAGGGGCCGGGGCAGGGGCCGGGGCCGGGGCCGGGGCCGGGCCCGGGGCCGGGGCCCAATCCGAGGCGGGGTCGGGGCCCGAGGCCGGAACCCAGTCCGGGGCTGTGCCCGGGGCCGAAGCCCGGTCCGCGGCTGCGTCCGGGAGCGAAGCCAAGTCCGGGCCCGACTCTGTGTCCAGCTCCACCCCGACGCCAGAGGCCAACTCCGGGTACGGCGCGGAAACCGTCGTGAACCCGGTCGCGGGCGCCCCACTGCCGACCGGCATCGCCCCCGCCCCCGGCGCTTCCCCTGCCTCCGGCTCGCAGCAGTCCCCCGCGTCGGTAGCCACTCCGCCGTCGCAGCGCGGTACTGCCACGGCGGGGTCGGGTGCGGACGCCGGTACGTCCGGTTTCGACGTACGTCGTCTCACCGCCGAGGGCGACCCGGTCACCGAGCTGACTGTCGAGGTGGCGTTCACCGGCACCGGCACCGACGCCATGCCGGAAGCGGAACGGCAGGCTGCCTGGGACCGGATGGCCGCCGGTGCGGAGGGGATCTTCAACGCCCCGGGCCACCGGCTCGCCAACGGCGACCGCGTCCATGTCACCGTCGTGCCCGTGCCTCCCGGCCAACGCGCGCCCCTGAAGGCGGATTCGGAGCTTGACCTCGTCCAGCGGATCGGCGACCGACTGGGCCTGCGCGACCAACTCCCCCCGTCACCCGACAACCGGAACCAGGAGAAGGCCCCCCGACCGGCCTCCGTCCGTACGGTCAGCACGCCGCCCGGCGACATCGACGCGCCGTCGCGCATCGCCACAGAGTCCCGCCCGACCGCCGCCCCCGGGGCAACTGCGGACACGGCTTCCCAGGCTTTGCCGGCTTCCCAGGGCGCCGACCCGCCGGCCCCTGCCCGGGTCACGGCGACGTCGCAGGCATCGTACGAGGTGTCACCGGGAGGCACTCCGGTCGTGCCGTCGCCGGAGGCGGACGATGCCGATACCCAGGCGGTACAGACCTCCGCCGTGGACAAGGGGAAGGGCCGGGCGGTCCCGGCGGAGCCCGCCGACGACCAGGCTTCGCCGGAGTATCCGGCGCAGTCGCCCGACGCCTACAGGCGCCAGTTGGCGGGGTACGACGCCGACCAGGCGCTGGCCGACTACGGTTCGGCGTTGACCGCGCTGGGGCGGGCGCAGGCGGACTTCGAGGCGGCCGAGTCGGCGCGGGCCTCGGGCGAGGGGACGTCACACGGCCGTGAGTGGGCCGAGGCGCAGGGGCGGATGCACGACGCACGGTCCCGCGTCACCGACGTGATCAACCATCTGACGGTGCTGGAGGTCGACGCGCCGTCGTCGGAGGTCGACGAGGCGGACCTGATCCGGCGGCCCCGACTGCGTGGCGGGGTCCTCGGCTTCGGCCGGCCCCGGCCCCCGCAGGACCTGTTGGCCAGCCCTGCCGGGCCCTCCCTCGTCTATCCGCCCCGGCGGAACGTCGTGCACAAGACGTTCCGCTGGATGAAGCCCAACAGGGCGGAGACCGACCGGCTGGCCCCGGTCGCCGCCGCGATCAACACGGGCGGGCCGGTGCCCGGAATCCGTATGAACGAGGCCGGCACCACGTTCAAGACCGACTGGGACCCGGTGACCTTCGGCAATCTGGACCAGTTGGCCCGGATGACGCTCAGGCAGGAGATCCGGGACCCCCTCAACGCGGCGCACCCCGAGATGCAGATGCTCGACAGCGCCGCCTGGTGGAAGGCGGTGGGGCAGCTCGACCACCGTACGGCGGGTTTCTGGCGCGGGCAGGAGGCTCGGACGCGGGCACTGGAAGCCGAGATCACACGGCAGTTGAACAACCGGCCCCCTTCGCTGTCCCCGGCCGAACTCGCCGCCGTGGACGCCGCCCTGCAGGCCGCGCCGGACGCCCTCACCGGCGCCACCACGCTGCTGAACACCCACCAGGGTCTGATCCTCGGGGAGACGCACGGCGCGTCCACCAGCTGGCCCTTCCTGATCAACAACATGGCCGCGCTACGGGCTCAGGGCATGGGAACGATCTACGTGGAGGCGCTGCGCGGCGACAGCTTCCAGCCTTCCCTGAACGCCTATTTCCAGGCCCCGGTCAACGCGCCCATGCCCATCGAACTGCGCCGGATGGCCACGCTCTACGACTCCTCGCACAATTCGCAGACCGGTCTCGGGCTGCTGGCGACCCTGGAGGCCGCCCGTGCGAACGGAGTGCGGGTCGTCGCCATGGACGGCCTTCCCGCCGCCTCCTCGATGACATCAGGCTGGGGAAGCTACGAGCGGGCGGTGAAGTTCAACGCCTACGCGGCTCTGACAGTGCAGCGCGACCGGACCGGCCGCAATGACGGCTACATCGCGGTGATCGGCAAGGCGCACTCCGACTGGCATCTTCCGCCCGCGATCCCCCACCCGGCGGGCGGCCCCGTCCTCCCGGCCCACTATCCGGGCCTCTCCCAGCTGCTGCACCTTCCCTCGGTCCAGCTGGACGCACAGTCGACGGCCCTGGACCGCATCCTGCCGACCGCCGTACTCCCGCCCGGCGTCTACGACCCGACCATCGACGACGACACACTTCCGACGCCGATATCCACGTCTGGCTCTACGTCTACATCTACATCTGCCTCTGCCTCTGCCTCTGCCTCTGCCTCTGCGAGTTGGGATGCGGCGCGTGCCGAGGCCGTGCCGGTGGAGCGCTCGCACACCTGGGTCGACCCGGTGTCCAGGCCGAGGGCGGCCGACGGTTCGCCCACGCAGTACGTCGTACGGTCCGGATTCGACGTGCGCCGGTTCACGCACGACGGCGAGCCCGTCACCGACCTGACCGTCCACGTGCAGTTCACCAACGCCGACTCCGTACCCGAGGCGGACCGGCAGGCGGTCTGGGACCGGATGGCGGCCGGTGTCGAACGGGTCTTCAACGCGCCCGGCCTCCGCCTCCCCAGCGGCGACCGCGTCCATGTCACCGTCGTACCGGTGCCCCCGGGCGGCCAGGCGCATCTGAAGGTGGAGCTGGTCGCACCGACCGACGGTCGCGCCACGTCCCACCACGTGTGGCACACGGACGGCTCGGACCAGGACTTCGTCCATGAGATCGGCCACCAGCTGGGCCTGCGCGACGAGTACCGGGACGCCACCTCGCCCCAACGCCCGCAGGTCGAGGGCAGCTTGATGGGCAACTACGGACTTCCGGTGCCGGCCTCCGTCCGTACCGAGGCCGCCTCGACCGACTCCGAGCAGCACTACACCCACGGCGGCCTGCGCCCCCGACACCTGGCCCTCATCAACGCCCTGATCGGCGACGGGGGACTTACGCCCCGCGCCGACACCGCTGCCGGCCCCGCCCACGGGGCCGAGCCCCTGGCACCCGCGACGACCTCGACATCGACGAGCGTCCCTGAACACACGCTGTGGCACCAACTCCTCGATGGCCCCGCCGACCAACAGCCCGCGCTGCTCACCGCGATCGGCGACACCCGCGGCGGGACCGCCCCGTCCGACGACGAGGTGGTCCTCCGCGGGCGGGTACGGGACGGGCTCAGGCACCTGCCCGGGGTGACCGTGGTCGTGGACATCGCGGCGAACTTCGGTCATCAGGCGGCGGCCACGATGATGATCGACTCGCTCACCGAGCTGGGGTACGAGGGACCCGTCACCGTGATCGCGCCACCCGACGTGCGGGAGCGGCTGGATGTTCTGCTCTCCGCGCCGATGCGGGCGCGCATCGAGTGGGTGTCGGACTCCTTCGATCCGACCTTCGCCTACGACGCCACCAGCCGCCCCCGCGACGGCCACCTGGTTCTCGTCGCCGCCAACGACGCGTTGGTCGACGACGCCGAACTCGCCGCCAACTTCCTGCACTTCACCGGCGGAGACCAGGCCGTCGTGCTGCGGCCGTACGCGTGGAACGGCGGCCACCGCTACCTCTACACCCGCACCGGCCCGGACGCGGACGCCGAAGTCACCGATCTCCAGGGCACGGACGGCATCCCGGACAGCGCCCTGTACCGGTTCGAGGTGCCGCGCGTGACGGGTGCCGCCCTCGACGAGACGATCAACGCGCAGGTCGAGCCGCCGGAGCGGGCGGCGGGACTGCGGGCGGTGGCTGCCGAAGTGGGCGGCCGACGCATGGAGTTGATGCCTGCCTACGGTCTGCACAACCTGCATCCCGCGGAGCGGGCCTCGACGCTGGCCGCGCTCGCGGAGGGTGTGCACGGGGCGGGGCTCGGCAGGCCGTCGGTCGTACTGGCCCTGGGCAACGCCACAGTTGACTTCGCACCCCGCCATGAGGCCTCGTGGCTGCGGCAGTTGACGCTGGACGATCCCGAACTGCCGCGTGTCCTGGCGGAGGCGGGGCCGGACGACGTGGTGATCGTGGAGGCCGGGAACCTCTCCCAGGACCTGTTCCGGCAGGTGTACCAGATGGGCACGCTGCCCGCCGTGGTGGAGGGCGCGAACACCACCAACACCCTCCAGGTGCAGGGGCGTCCGTACTTCTCGGTGCGCACCAACAACACCCCGTACGACCCGCTGGCCGGTACTCCCGACGATTCGGCCGCGGTCGACGAGCTGCAGGCGGTCACCGGCGCGATCGTCGCCAGGAGCGCATGGGGAGAGGCACTGGAGAACCTTCCCTCGTGGGAGGCGGCGGGCCGGGCGGAGACCGCTGTCAGTGTGCTGAACGCCCTGCCGCCGGACACCGAGTCCGACGACGGCCGGCTGCTGCTCGGGCCGGACGAGGCGGAACGTCTCCGCAGGGCGTTCGGCGAGCGAGCCGGCGAGGACATCGCGGCCATACTGGGACCGGACCACGCCGACCTGGACACCGTCCGGGAGCTGATGGAGCCCGACCGGCCCAACGAGCCCTCGTACCGGCGGATGGACCGGCTTCAGGAGCACTGGGTCTATCTCACCCCCGCCGAGCGCGACGCGTTGCTCGCGGCGGTGCGGGAGTCGCACGGGCGGCATCTGGAGAATCTGAGGCAGGAGTCCGCCGAGTACTCGGTGGCGCCGGACCCGGAGCAGGTCGTCCTTCTCTCCCGGGCGGTCGCCGACGCGGGCCGTCCCGACTCTCGACTCGGCGGCTATTTCGCCAGGTTGACCGAGCAGGCACACCAACCGGACCGCGACCAGGTCCTCCAGGCGCTGGGCACGGTCTTCCCGCCGCAGCCGGGTCCCGGTGCCGATCCGCTGGCGCCCACGGTCCGGACGCTGGGCGGTGCACGCCGTCCGGACGTGCCAGTGACGCCCGCACCCGCGTCCCCCGCCGAAGGCGCCGACCCCCTGGCACCGGTCTCGGAGGCGACGCTGCGGCGACGCGTGCGGGACGGTCTCGGGGCGTTGCCCGGAGTGACCGTCGTCGTGGACGACGCCGCCAACTTCGGTCATCAGGCCGCCGCCACCATGCTGGCCGACTCGCTCGACGAGCTGGGTTACCACGGCCGTATCACCGTCATCGCACCGGAGAACGTCCAACAGCGCCTCGGTGTGCTGCTCTCCGCGCCGCTGCGCGCCCGCATCGACTGGGTGACGGACACCTTCGACCCCGCCATCGCCTACGACACCACCAGCCGTCCCCGCGACGGACATCTGGTCCTGGTCGCGGCCAATGACGCGCTGGTCGACGACGCCGAACTCGCCGCCAACTTCCTGCACTTCACCGGCGGAGACCAGGCCGTCGTGCTGCGGCCGTACGCGTGGAACGGCGGCCACCGCTACCTGTACACCCGTACCGGCCCGGACGCGGACGCCGAAGTCACCGATCTCCAGGGCACGGACGGCATCCCGGACAGCGCCCTGTACCGGTTCCCGGTCCCGCGCGTGACCGGGGCCGCCCTCGACGAGATGATCGCCGATCAGGCCTCCACGCCGGCCCGCGCGGCGGGGCTGCGGGCCGTCGCCCGCGCGGTCGACGGCGACCGCGTGAACCTGATGCCGGCGTACGGCATGCACAACCTGCACCCCTCGGAGCGCGCGTCGACCCTGGGCGCTCTGGCGGAGGGCATACACGGCGCCCGACTCGACCGGGCGGCGGTCCTGCTGGCGCTGGGCAATGCGACGGTCGACATCGCGCCCCGCCATCAGGCGCCGTGGCTCACGCAGTTGAGGCTCGATGATCCCGAACTGCCCCGCCGTGTCGCGGAGGCCCGGCCCGGTGAGGTCATCGTCGTCGAGGCCGGGAACCTGACCCAGGACCTGTTCCGGCAGGTGTACCAGATGGGCACGCTGCCCGCCGTGGTGGAGGGCGCGAACACCAGCAACATGCTCCAGGTGCTGGGGCGTCCGTACTTCTCGGTGCGCACCAACACCACTCCGTACGATCCGCTGGCCGGCACTTCCGACGACTCGGCGGCCGTGGACGCGTTGCAGCAGGTCACCGAGGCGATCGTCGCCAGGAGCGAGTGGGGGGAGGAGTTCGAGAACCTTCCCGCGGGGCTGATGGCGGGCCGGGCGGAGACCGCTCGCAGCGTGCTGGGGTCGCTGGAATCGGAGACCACCGACGGTGAGGTGACGCTGTATCTGGGATACAACGAGCTGGTCCGACTCAGGGACGTATTCGGTGACGAGACGCGCGCGGTCGTCCTCGGGGTCCTGGGAGAGGGCCACAGCGCCATGGCCACGATCGACACCATGCTCGCTCCGGCCCCCGCGGGCATGCCCGACTACAAGTGGTCGATGCAGCTGCAGGAGGAGTGGGCCGAGCTGACCCCGGCCGAGCGGGACGGCCTGCTGGCAGTGGTGACGGGGGTCCATGAGCGGCAACTGGCGGACCTGAGGGCGGAGTCCGCCGCGCTGTCCGTGGCCCCTCCCCCGCACCAGGTGGCCGTCATCGCGCGGGCGATCGCCGACGCGGACCGGCCCGAGTCGCAACTCGGCCGGTATTTCGGCAGGTTGACCGAGCAGGCGCTCCGTCCGGACAACGACCAGGTCCTCCAGGCACTGGGCAGGGTCTTCACGACCGACACAACAGAGGGCGTCGATCCACTCGCGCCGACGGCCGGCCAGGACCACACCGAGACCCCGGACCCGGTGCCGCCGTCGCCTCCGGGGTGGGATGCGGCCCGGGCCGGTGCCTCCCCCGTGGAGCGCTCGCACACCTGGGTCGACCCGGTGTCCAGGCCTCGGGGCGCGAACGGCAGCCTCACGCAGTACGTCGTACGGTCCGGATTCGACGTACGACGGTTCACGCACGACGGCGAGCCCGTCACCGACCTGACCGTCCACGTGCAGTTCACCAACGCCGACTCCGTACCGGAAGCGGACCGCCAAGCCGTCTGGGACCGGATGGCGGCGGGTGTGGAGCGCGTCTTCAACTCCCCCGGCCACCGGCTCCCCGGCGGCGACCGCATACACGTGACCGTGACCCCCGTACCCTCCGGCGGACACGCCCACCTCAAGGTGCGGCTGGCCGCCCGGGGCTCCGGCGCCCGAACATCCCACCACACCTGGCGACTTGACGGAACGGGCCAGGACTTCGTCCACGAGGTCGGCCACCAACTGGGCCTGCGCGACGAGTCCCCGGACGCCTCCGCACCTCAACGCCCGCGTGTCGAGGGCAGTTTGATGGGCGACTACGGTCTCGCCGTACCGGAGTCGGTCAGCACCGAAGCCGTCTCGGCCGACGCCGAGCAGCACTACGCCCACGGCGGCCTGCGCCCCCGCCACCTGGCACTGATCAACGCACTGATCGGCGACCCCGACCCGGACCCGGTTGCGGCTTCGGGTCCGCGCCCCGATCCCGTCCTGGGCGCGGACCCGCTCGCCCCCGCGCCGCCCTCGCCCTTCGTGCGCGACTACGGGAGCAGGCACGACGGCAACGTAGGCCTCGTACAGGTCGAGCCGCTGCCCGCGCGAGTGGTGGACGGCGTTCACCAACAGGTGCTGCGCGCACTGGGGTTCGGTGCCCCGGCGGCCCAGGACCATCCGGTGCTCGGCCAGTTGCGGGACCGGCTCGGTGCCGAGCAGCTGGTGCTCGCGCTGCCCTATCTGCGCAGCGGCATGGGCCACCGGGTGACGGTCACCGTCGACGGCCGTGAACGGACCGTGGACGTACGGCTGGGGCTGCGCGACCCGGCGCCGTCGCCCCGCTACGGCACCCACGACGTCACCGACCCCGATGTGCGCGTGGAGCGCCGTGGGTTCGGCGCGCAGGAGTCGGGGGACTCGGAGTCATCCGGCAACTTCCGTACGGTGCCCGTGCCCTGGTCGGTGTCCATGCCCGTCGCCGCGGCCGGGGCGCTGCGGGGCTGGGAGTTCAGCCCCTCCCTCTCCCTGACGCACAACCAGCTGTCGCTGTCCACGTCGGTCACCCAGCTCGTGCAGACCACCACCGCCCAGCGCAGCAACGAGCTGTCGCAGGCATACGAGTTCACGTCGGAGTGGGAGGTACGGGTCGACTCGCCCCGGATGGCGCCCCCGGTCAACTGGAGTCCGCCGCAGGCCCACGGGCCGGTCACCGTCTGGTTCCCGCAGCACCTGGCCGTGGCCGACACGTCCGGGACCCCGCTGCCGCCGCCGGCGGGGCTGGACGATCTGCCGGTGTGGGGGGTCGACACCGTCGCGGACCCGCAGCGGTTGCTGGAGTCCGTGCTGAGCGCCTTCCACGACGAGCTGTCCACCCTGAGCGCCTCCTCCGCCCAGGAGTTGGAGGCGTTCCTGGCCGAGCCCGTGCTGCGCGGAACGCTGCCCATGCAGCGGTCGGGCGGCATCTTCTCGCCGTTGCTCCTGGACTCGCGGGGCCGGGCGATCGGCATGTTCAAGGTCACCACGGAGATCACCACGGGAACACCCACCCACCGGACTCTGGACACGAAGATCAACCTGGAGAGCCATCTCGTCCAGACGGTGAAGGTCGACGGTCAGGCAAAGATCACCAACGCCGTCGGGGTCGACATCGGGATCGGCCCGGCGTTCACCGGAGACCACGCGGCGAAGCACCCGGACGCGTCGAAAAAGGTCGCGGGCAGCCTCGTCGGCAAGGGCGGTGTGCGCTGGCAGACCAGCGACACCCTCGGCAACGGCGGCACCGCCGCTGTCATGCACGGCCTGCGCACCAACCGGAGTCATCTCCTCACCCCCGCCACCGTCCGGCACACGGTCACCCTGGTCCGGCCCGGCGGCGGCGAGACGCCGCACGTCCTCGATCCCTGGCACGACGGCATGCAACTGCGGCTGCTGACCCGGGAATCCGCCCAGGGACACCGGCCGACTCCCGAGGAGCGGCGCGCGCTCCCCGCCGAACTGGAGAACCTCGAGGCCATCGGCATCACCGCCGCCCCGCTGGCCGTCGAGGGCCCTCAAGAGCTCTTCGGGCACGCCGAGGTCTGGCTGCGCGCCAACGGTTTCCTGCCGCCGGAGACAAACGTCCGCAACCTTGTGCTGCCCGACGAGTCGCTGGTGCAGGCGCAGTTGAACAATCTGCGGCGCTTCGAGCAGGCTCGCTCCGATCTGGGGCTGCGGGCCGCGACCGATGCCATGGTCGACGGCGGCCACCCCCTGTGGCTGGAACGACCCACCACCACGGGCACCCATCGCGTCAAGCTGAACCTCACCGCCGTCCGCGACCCGGGCACGACCACAGGCACAGGCACAGGTGCCGCAGGTGGTACGGGTGCCGCCGTGGCCCCGCCGAGCATCCACACCCGTACCCGCACCGACATCCAGCACGTCTCGCTGGCCTCCTTCGGCATGGCCGGTACGGAGCAGCAGGCGTCCGGCTATGGCTGGTCGTTGGGCTTCGGCGGCGGCCCGTCCGGCCCCGTGGGTCCGTACACCGACGGCCCGCGCGGCCTCGCGGTGCCGTACACCAAGGGCTCGGGCACCCTCGGCGGGGCCGCCGACTACTCGTACGGCCGGCAGACCGGCCACACGGCCACGGTCGGCGCGGGTCTGGCGCACGACCAGCTGTTCATCGGTTCCGGGCAGGGCAGCGAGGCCTTCGAGATACCGGCGCGGTTCGCGCTCGACCTCTACGACGGTCCGGGCGCCGAGCCATCCGTACGCTTCGCCGAGCACACCGCCCCGGCCCCGGTCGAGCCGCCCGTCCTCCCGGTGCCCGGGGAGGCTGCGTTCGGTGACCTTCAGCTGCACCTCCTGGAGGAGGGCAGGCCGTCCGGGCCGCGACCCCGGACGGTGAGCGGCACCATCACCCTCGCGGTGCCCCACCACCGCACACTGGAACCGGCGTCCGAGCCGGCCTCCCCGGCCCCGGCGCCCACCGTGTCGCAACCGGTGGCCGCCGATCACTCGCGGCTGGCCATGACCGGCCCCGACGGCAGCCCGCTGCCGGGGATCGTCAAGCTGCCGGACGACGCGATCGTGGACGTGTTCCGCGGTTCGGGAGTCCTCCAGGAGACGCTGCGGCAGATCGTCGAGGGCACCCATCCGGGGCGCCCGGAAACCGGGCGGCTGGGGTCCATGGCCTCCGCCGTCGGCGCGGCGAGCCCTCAACTGCTCGCATGGGCGGCCCGATCGGTGGCGTCCAACCTGGCCGGGCAGAGCGCCGGCGATCCGACCACCGTCGCCGCCGAGGTGCGGCAGGCCGCGCTGTCCCCGGGCAATCTCGTCGCCCGCGCGCACCAGATCTTCAAGGGCGGGTACGTCGTCGAGGGCATCACCCTGCCCGGGCTCGGCGCCGATCAGGAGTACGCACTGGAGATCCGCGGTGTGCTGCACAGCGCGCGGCATCTACACAGCGCCAAGCAGTACCTGGAGACCGGTGTCGCCGCCACCGACTCCGCCGCCCAGCAGAAGTCGGTCAGCGGCACGCACCAGACCGGCCTCGCCGTCACCGGGACGAGGACCCCGGCCACGGCTCCCGCCGCTCCCGCCCCTCCCGTTCCCTCCGGGACCGGCACCGGGACCGGGACAGCCTCGACACCGGCGCCGCCCACGGTCTTCGGGCCCTCCGGGAAGTACTCGTACACCAGCCGTACGGAGGACTCGGGCACGGTCTCCTCCAGCACCTCGGTCAACCGGACGGCCACCGAGAGCGGCATGGAACACCGGGTCGGCGCCGACGCGACGATCCTGATCACCGTCCGGCGCGGCACCCGCAACGTGGTCGGCAACACCCTCGGATTCGGCAGCGAGTCCGACGTCACCGTCGCCGTCGACCTGCCGCAGGCCGTGCAGTTCCTGATGACGGACGGCCAACTCAGCCGCTTCGAGGGGTGGTTCACCGGCGTCGCGGGGCTCACTCCCCCGCTGCCCGCCCCGGCCGAGCTGCCTCTGCCAAAGCGTTTCACCCGCACCGGGGAACCGGGCATGGCCGCCGTACTGTCCGTCACGCAGTTCGAGGAGTCGGAGCCGGTGCCCGCGGCCGAGCCGGACGGGGTCGGCGCCGATTCCGAAGGGCCGACCACCGGTGCGCCCGTCGCGGGGCCGGCCTCCGAGTCCGCCGAGGGCGCCGAGGCCGCGCAGGAAGCGCCCCCCGCTCCCACCGCACAGCCCGCCCTCGCCGAGCGCCGGGACCGGCTACGGGCCGAACTGACCGCGCTGGTCGAGGCCGAGGCACCGGGCGTCACCCAGCCCGGTCACTCCTCCTATCTGCCCGGCGTGGCCTCCCGGATCGCCGACTACACCTCCACCGCCGGTCTGCGCGCCCTCCCCGGACGCGGCCCGCGCGGCGCCCAGCGCTTCCACTTCCGCCACCTCGCGCTCGGCGGCGCCCGGCTGGTCGAGGTCACCCTGACCGCCCGGCCGCGCGCCGACGAAACCGAACTGCGCGGGGTACGCGGCCGAAACGCCGGACCGGGTACGGGACTTGAGCAGTTCCACGGGCACACCCCGGCCGGTGTCAGCACCGGCACGACCAGCACCACGCAGCACGGCCTCACCCTCAACCCCACCACGCGATACCCGCGTCCGGGGCAGGACACCCGCACCGACCGGAGCGGCCCCGGGCTGAGCGTCGGCAGCGCGAAGAGCCAGGGCGCGAAGGCCGCGTCCACAGCCGAGGACCGGTTCTGGCTGCGCACGGACAGCGCCGCCGACTTCGACCTCGACTACGAGTTCACGGCCTCCGTACGTTCCGAACTCGTCGCGGACTGGCCGCCCAACCTGATCGGCGGCGCCCTCCAGGGTGGTGTCCTCGCCTGGTACGACACCGACGAGGCCGCCGCGACCGAGAGCTGGATCAGCCGCGCTCTGAGCGCCCGCCCGTACCGCACGGCGACCGTGCCGGCCTCCGTCACCCTGCGCTTCACCGGCGGCGAGGCGGCCCCTGCCGAGGTGGTGGAGGCGCCACTGACGCCGACGGTCGGCACGACGGCCCCGGCCCCCCGGGGCGACCGGTTCGTGCCGATGGGTCCCGCGCCGGTGTTCGAGTTCAACGCCTGGTCGGAGCTGACCACCGCGCTGGACGCCGTCGCCCCTGGTCAGGACCGTGGCTGGCGGTCGCCCTCCACGTCGACGTCCGCCGAGAGCACCGCGGTCCGGATCGGCGAGCTCATCCAGGCCGGCGACATCGCCCTGGACCACCCGCGCACCGCGGCGGGTCTCACCGACACCTTGCCCGGCGCCTTCCCCTTCGAGTCGGCCCCCGGCAGCCCGCCCAGCCTGTCCGTCACGCTGCACAACCCGCGCCGGGTCACGCTGAGCGCGGACGTCACCCTCGACCGCGTCCGTATCGCGTCCACCACCGGCGGCTCGTCCCGGAGCTTCTCCACCACCGGCGGAATCAGCTTCCAGGGCGTCTACAGCACCGACGACCCCGACCGGGTCCTCGGCGGCTTCAGCGCGCCCTTACTCGCCCGGCAGCCACAGGCGGTGGGCAGCAGCGGGGGCACCACCGGCGGCGTCCGCGAATGGCTCAAGACGGGCAGCACGAGCGCCCCCGCCGACGGTACGCACGGCACCCGGACGTACGAGGCGCTGGTCGACGCGCATCTCACGGTCCGGGGTCCGGAGGGCGTGCGGCACGTCTCCGGCGCCGCCACGGTGCGTATCGGGGAGCGAGACGCACTCGGGTACGGGATCACTCCCCCGCGTACCCAGGCGCAGGTGTACGACCTGCCCGCGATGGTGCGGGCGGCGGCGGACGCCGAGGCCGGGGCCGCCGCGACGCCGTACCCTGCGACGCAGGGGGGTGAGACGGTCGCCGCGGCGACCGAACTGCGGGACTGGACTCGGCATCCGCTGCGGACCCTGCCCGGCCTCCTGGCCTCGGGGATCGACGCCGCCGACCCGGCGGCCCAACTGTGGCTCGCCATCGGCGACACCGGCACCGCCACCGGGCAACAGCAGCTCAGCCGGGCCCTGTTCGCCGTGTCCCGCGCCGCCGCGAGCGTCCACAAGCCCGTCGAACTCGTCCTGCGCGCCGACGACAGCACCCTCACCTTCTGGAACTTCGGCCCCGACGGCACCCTTTCGGGGCTCGGCGAGGCAGGTAGGGCCGCCTGGGGACGGTTCGACGGCCGGGCCACCGCGCTGACCGACGCGGCGGAGGCGGAACAGGACGCGCGCGAGGTGGAGTTCGGCCTCCGGAGCGACAACTCCGTTCACCAGGGCGTGCTGACGCGGGCCCAGAACGAGGCGGTCCTCGCGGACGAGGCCCTGGCAGCCGCGCGTACCACCGCCGAGGCCGCCGAAGGGGCCGTCGCGGCGGCCCGGGAGGCACGGGAGCAGGCCGAGCGGGACAGGGACCTGCGGCAGCGGGAGGTCGAGCGTCAACGTGGTCTCGTCGCCGCGCAGTCGGCGCACGTCGGCGCACTCGACGGGGACATCCGGCTCGCGGAACTGCGGGTGCGGGAGGCGGACTCGATCGTCACCGACATCGACCGCGGCCGGCCCGCCGACGACGGCAATGAGCGGCCGGACAAGATCCGGGCCCGCGAGGCCCACCTGGTGCTCGACGGGTTGCGGGCCGCCAGGGACAGGCAGAGGACGGTCCTGGACGGCATCGAGGGCGAGCTGGGGACGGCGCAGGAGGCCGAAGTGGCCGCGCAACGTGTTCTGCCCGTGCTGCGTCGCGCCGAAGAGGAGGCCGAGCTCGCCGCCGGGCAGCCCCGCGCCACGCTGGCCGACGCGGTCGAGCGTCTCCGTACCGCCGTGGCGGCACGCGACGAAGCCCTGCTGTACGCGGAGGAACTCGCCAACCGGATCACGGCTGCCGAGGACCGCCAGAAGGCCGAGGCCCGCATCCAGACAGCCCAGGAGCAGGCTCTCCCCGCCCTCGCGGCCCGGGCCGCCGCCGACCGCACGGCACCGCCCGTCGACGTACCGACGGGCTCCCTGGCCTCAACTCCGCCCCGGTGGCCGGACCTCAGCGCCCACGCCACCCCGGCCCGGGGACTCCCCCCGGCCGACGTGGCTCCGCATGAGGCGGAACACACGGCCCCCGGGGCCGCTGCGACCCGTGACGCGTCGGGCACCGACGACGTGGCGCCGACCGACGATGGCGCGGGCCGGGTGACCGTGGACGGTTCGTTCGGCGCCGCGCTGCTGGCCGCCGTGGCCGTGAAGGTGCCCTCGGGCACCGGCGGGCCGCAGCAGTTGACCGGCGTCGACAGCACCGGCACCCTGCACGACTGGGCGCGCGGGCGGCTGATGGAGCCGGGCCCCCTCGGACTTCCAGCCGGAGTCCGGCTGCCTGCCGGTGACGACACCCTGTCGGTGGCGGAGATCCGCTCCCTGGGCATCGACGTGACGTCGGGCATGGAGGCCGAGGCCGTCATGCTCGGCGGTCGGCTGACCGTCGCCGCCGTGTCTCTCGACCCCGGACAACAGCTCCAACTCATGCTGAACCGGCCGGAGTCGGGAGATTACGTTGCCACAGTGGCCGCGCTGGCGGCCCAGGCGCTGGGCCGGGATATCGTGATCGTCGGCCCGGGTCCCGTCGAACACCGGTACGGCTCCGTCCCCGGTGAGCCGATCCGGATCACGTTCGACGGCGCGGGGTACTCCACGCCCGCTCACCACCTGCCGGAGAGCTGAGGCATGGCCCGTGCAGCTCCGCCGCAACTCCCGTACCCAGTACCCCTGTACGCGATGCCCCGGTACTCGGTGACCCAGCACTCGGTGGCCCCGTACCACCCGATGACCCAGTAACCGATGACCCAGTACCCGGTGGGCCCCGCCCCCCACTGCCGCTCCGCCAGGAGGACGTCATGACCGCCGCACAGAACGCCCCCCATGGGCAGTCCGCAGCCGCCGAGCCGGACTCCGGTGCCGCCGCTCCGGCGCCGGACCCGACCGCGACCCCGTCCGCCCCCACGGCCGTTGCCGCGCCGGTGGCAGAACCGGCACCCACAGCCGCGTCTTCCCCGGACCCGAACCCGCAGCCGGACCCCGGCGCCGAACCGGACCCGGAGTCACAGCCGGAGGGTGAGGTGCGGCAGCCCGCCCCCGAGGCGGAGGCGGGGGCCCGGTCGGAGGGTGGGAGCCCGGCCGGTGACGGTGCCGCCGCTGCCGCGACCGTGCCCGAAGTGGTCACCCTGGGCGACGAGTCCGACGGCGGCGCCACCGCCGCCGCGCAGGACGGTCACCCCGGCCGCCCGTCCCGGGCCATCCTGGCCGCCGCGGCCATCGCGGGCGCGCTCCTGGTGTCGGTGCCGTTCCTGATCAGCGCCCGCGACAACGGCACCCCGACCCGTACCGCCGCCGGAGGCAGCACGGCGGACACCGTACTGAGCGACTCGCTGGGCGATGCGGCTCCCGGCGCCTTCGAATCGGCCGACCCGAAGCCGGACGCCGGCAGAGCGACGCCCTCCAAGTCGCCGTCGAAGGCGCCCGCGAAGGCCCCCGCCGGCGGCAAGGGCGCGGCGGCCGGCGCCGCCTCGGGCGCCGGTGCCGGTGCCGGTACCGGTGCTGCCGCGAACTCCGGCGGCAAAGGTCAGGGCGCGGGCTCCAACACGTCCCAGAACTCCTCCGGTTCGAAGAGCGGCAGCTCGGGATCCGGCACGAAGGGCTCGACCAGCGGCGGCGGTTCGAGCAACAGCGGCGGCAGCAGCGACACCAAGCCCGCCCCGGCCCCTGTCGTCGTACCCGGCGCGATCATCATCAGTCAGGCGTCCAACAAGTGCATCGACATCGTCGGCGACAAGGGCAAGGACGGCGCCCCGCTGGAGATCTGGTCGTGCAACGGCAAGGCCCAGCAGAAGTGGGTGTTCAAGTCGGACGGCACCGTGCGTGCCATGGGCCTGTGCATGGACGTCGCCTGGGGCTCCAGCGCGGACGGCGCGGTCATCCAGCTGGCCAGGTGCAGCGGCAACCCGGCCCAGAAGTTCATCCTCGCCGGACCCAACGACCTGGTGAATCCGCAGGCCAACAAGTGCGTCGACGTCAAGGACCAGAAGACGGGCAACGGCACCCGGCTCCAACTGTGGACGTGCAACGGCCAGCCCAACCAGAAATGGACCGCACGCTGACCGATTCGCTGTTTTTCGCTGCGTGTGGGCGATATCTCGTCCGGCCGGGTGACCGACGAAGATCACCAGGTCAGGGCGTCGGCTCCGGCGCGGGAGCCGACGCCGCATCCCCCGTACAGCGCTCTCACCTGGCAGGCGTACTGGCGCGAGCCTAGTCTCGTACTAAAATTTCCGGCTTGTTACGGAACGGAGCTGGAGCCGGACAACCCCAGGCAGACCTGAGGGCCCTCGCCAGCGCCCCGGAGGTCTCCGGGAACGAGACGCGAGGACCTGATGGCAGCGCTACACGAGAGCAGTGCTCTCGGTCTGCTCGAGGACGAGATCCGCGAGCGGTTCGGCGACACGGCACGTTTCTCCGCGGGGCCCGCCGCCTCGCCGCGCACCCTCGTCGACGTGTTCGACGCCACCGTACGTTCGTACCCGAACGAGCCCGCCCTCGACGATGGCACCACCGCGCTCACCTACCGGGCGCTGGCCGTCGAGGTCGAGGGCGTACGACGCCGGCTGAGCGCCGCCGGGGTCGGCCTCGGGGACCGTGTCGGGGTCCGGGTGCCGTCCGGCACCAATGAGCTGTACGTCGCCATCCTGGCCGTCCTCGCCGCCGGCGCCGCCTACGTTCCCGTGGACGCCGAGGACCCGGACGAGCGGGCCGAGCTGGTCTTCGGCGAGGCCGGTGTACGGGCCGTCGTCGGAGCGGGGTACGAGATCACCGTTCCGGGCGCCCGCAGTGAGCTGCCCGCGCGGCGGCCCGGGGTCGAGGACGACGCCTGGATCATCTTCACCTCCGGCTCCACCGGGAAGCCCAAGGGCGTCGCCGTCAGCCATCGCAGCGCCGCCGCCTTCGTGGACGCCGAGGCCGCGCTGTTCCTCACCGACGATCCCGTAGGGCCCGGCGACCGGGTCATGGCGGGCCTCTCCGTGGCCTTCGACGCCTCCTGCGAGGAGATGTGGCTGGCCTGGCGCTACGGGGCCTGTCTGGTGCCCGTACCGCGCTCCCAGGTCCGTAGCGGCGCCGACCTGGGGCCCTGGCTGGTCGAGCAGGAGATCTCCGTCGTCTCCACCGTGCCCACACTGGCCGCGCTGTGGGAGCCCGAGACCCTCAACGACGTACGGCTGCTGATCTTCGGCGGGGAGGCCTGTCCGCCCGAGCTGGTGCAGCGGCTGGTGACGGAGGGGCGCGAGGTGTGGAACACCTACGGGCCCACCGAGGCCACCGTCGTCGCCTGCGCCTCCCTGATGACCGGCGAGGAGCCGATCCGGATCGGGCTGCCCCTGAACGGCTGGGAGCTGGCCGTCGTCGACGAGGCCGGGGAGCCCGTCGCCATGGGCGGCAGTGGCCAGCTGGTCATCGGCGGTGTCGGACTCGCGCGGTACCTCGACGCCGACAAGGACGCCGAGAAGTACGCGCCGCTCGAATCCCTCGGCTGGGAGCGCGCCTACCGCAGCGGAGACCTCGTCAAGGCCGAACCCGAGGGGCTGATCTTCCTCGGGCGGGCCGACGAGCAGATCAAGCTCGGCGGACGCCGTATCGAGCTGGGCGAGGTCGACTCGGCGCTCCAGGCGCTGCCCGGTGTCGCCGGTGCCGCGGCCGCCGTACGTACCGCCCGCAGCGGCAACCAACTGCTCGTCGGCTATGTCGTGACGCAGGACGGCTGGGACCAGGCCGCCGCCGTCGAGCGGCTGCGCGCCGAGCTGCCCGCCGCCCTGGTGCCGCTGCTCGCGCCGGTCGCCGAACTGCCGACGCGCACATCCGGCAAGGTCGACCGCAACGCCCTGCCGTGGCCGCTGGAGGGCATGGAGACCGGCCGCGCCGCCCAGCTGTACGGCACCGAGGCCTGGGTCGCCGAGCAGTGGAGCGAGGTGCTCGGCATCCCCGTGGGCAGCGCGGAAGACGACTTCTTCGCGATCGGCGGCAGCAGTCTCGGCGCCGCCCAGCTCACCACGCGCCTGCGGACGCGCTATCCGAGCGCGGCCGTCCTCGACATCTACCAGCAGCCCGTACTGCGCAAGCTCGCCCGGCATCTGGAGGAGTCCGCGCAGGACGACACCAGCGGACGGGTCATCGCGCCGGTCCCGCTGCGCGCCAAGGCCGTACAGCTGCTGCTGCTCGTTCCGCTGTTCACGCTGATGGGGCTCCGGTGGGCGGTCGCGCTGGCCGCCGCCGCGAACGCGCTGCACTGGTTCGGCGCCTATCCGTGGGCGCCGGCCACGTCGTGGTGGGCGGTGGCCGCCGGGGCCGCCGTGCTGTTCTCCCCGCCCGGGCGGCTCGCCCTCGCGGCCGGTGGGGCGCGGCTGCTGCTGCGCGGTGTGAAGCCGGGGCGGTATCCGCGCGGTGGCAGTGTGCATCTGCGGCTGTGGACCGCCGAGCGGCTCGCCGAGTTCAGCGGGGCGACCTCGCTGACCGGTGCGTGGCTGGAGCGTTACGCGCGGGCGCTGGGCGGCAAGGTCGGCGCCGACGTCGATCTGCACTCGCTGCCCCCGGTCACCGGCATGCTCAAGCTGGGGCGTGGGTCCGCCGTCGAGTCCGAGGTGGATCTGTCGGGGCACTGGCTCGACGGGGACCGGCTGGAGATCGGGCAGGTCAAGGTGGGTGCCGGCGCTGTCGTCGGGACGCGCAGCCTGCTCTTCCCGGGGGCGCGGGTCGGCAAGCGGGCCGAGGTGGCGCCGGGTTCGGCGGTCGTCGGAACGGTACCGACCGGGCAGCGCTGGGCGGGGGCGCCGGCCGTGAAGCTCGGCAAGGCCAAGCGGAACTGGCCCAAGGAGCGTCCGCAGCGCGGGCGCGCCTGGCGGGCCATGTACGGCATCACCGGGTTCGCGCTCACCGCGCTGCCGGTCCTGGCGGGCGCGGTCGCGCTGCTGGTCGCGGGCCTGTTCGTCGACCCGGACGCCGGGCTCGGGACCGCGCTGCGGGGCATCGCGCTGGCGCTGGTGCCGGCCACACTGGCGTTCGGTCTCGCGTACGCGCTGATGCTGCTGATCGCCGTACGGCTGCTGAGCCTGGGCCTGCGCGAGGGTACGCATCCCACGCACAGCCGGATCGGCTGGCAGGCGTGGACGGTCACGCAGCTCATGGACCGCTCCCGCGAGACGCTGTTCCCGCTGTACGCCGGGCTGATCACGCCGGTGTGGCTGCGGCTGCTGGGGATGCGGATCGGGCGCGGCGCCGAGGTGTCGACGGTGCTGGCGCTGCCGAGCCTGACGACCGTCGGCGAGGGCGCGTTCCTGGCCGACGACACGCTGACCGCGCCGTACGAGCTGGGCGGTGGCTGGCTGCGGATCGGGCGGGCCGAGATCGGGCGGCGGGCCTTCCTGGGCAACTCCGGGATGACCGCGCCGGGCCGGTCGGTGCCCGACGGAGGCCTCGTCGGGGTCCTCTCGGCCACCCCGAAGAAGGCCAAGAAGGGCAGCTCGTACCTGGGCCTGCCGCCCATGAAACTGCCCCGGTCGGCGAGCGGCGGCGACCAGAGCCGTACGTACGATCCCCCGGCGCGCCTGCTGTGGGCGCGGGCGCTGGTGGAGCTGTTCCGGATCGTGCCGGTGTTCTGCTCGGCGGGTCTGGCCGTGCTGACGGTGGCCGCGTTCAGTGTGCTGGGTGGATGGTTCTGGCTGGTGGGCGGGCTGGTGCTGCTGGGCGTCGGGGCTGTCGCCTGTCTGCTGTCCATCGTCGCCAAGTGGGTGCTCGTGGGCCGCCACCGCGCCGGTGAGCATCCGCTGTGGAGCGGCTTCGTGTGGCGCAACGAGCTGGCGGACACCTTCGTCGAGGTCGTCGCCGTGCCGTGGCTGGCGGGTTCCGTGCCGGGTACGCCCGTGCTGTCGGCGTGGCTGCGGGGGCTCGGCGCGCACATCGGCAAGGGCGTCTGGGTGGAGAGCTACTGGCTGCCCGAAACCGACCTGGTGACCCTGGGGGACGCGGCCACCGTGAACCGCGGATGCGTGCTCCAGACACACCTCTTCCACGACCGGATCTTGCGGACGGATACTGTGGTCCTCCGTGAGGGCGCGACGCTGGGTCCTGGCGGGATCGTCCTGCCCGGCTCAACGGTCGGGGCCCGGTCCACTCTGGGTCCCGCGTCGCTGGTCATGGCGGCGGAGTCCGTTCCCGACGACACCCGCTGGCTGGGCAACCCGATCGAGTCATGGCGTTCCTGAAAGCGGTGGGCGCGACTCGTTCGGGTACCCGGAGCGGGGGTGGGTTCATCTCCGGCACCACGTTCGAGCACATCGCAGGGAGCAGACTCAGCAGTGAGCGTTCAGCAGACAGTGGGTTCGGACCCGTACTTTCCGGCCAACGGTGACGCCCGTTACCGGGTGCACCGGTACGAACTCGCGCTGGACTACCGCCCCGGCCCGAACCGGCTCGCGGGCACGGCCCGTATCAACGCCATAGCGGGCCGGTCCCCGCTCGCCGAATTCCAGCTGAACCTGGGCGACTTCAAGATCGGCCGGGTGCGGGTGGACGGCAAGGCCGCCCACTACACGCACCGGGGTGGCCGGCTGCGCATCCGCCCCGCGAAACCGCTGCGGACCGGGGCCGCGTTCACCGTCGAGGTGCACTGGGCGGGCAATCCCAAGCCGGTCAACAGCCCCTGGGGCGAGATCGGCTGGGAGGAGCTGGAGGACGGGGCGCTGGTGGCGAGCCAGCCGATCGGGGCGCCCTCCTGGTATCCGTGCAACGACCGGCCCGCCGACAAGGCGTCCTACCAGATCTCGATCACCACACCGTCGGCGTACTCGGTGGTGGCGGGCGGACGGCTGCTGACCCGGACGACCAAGGCCTCCACGACCACCTGGGTGTATGAGCAGTCCGCGCCGACGTCGAGTTATCTCGTCGGGCTGTCCATCGGGAAGTACCAGACGGTGCTGCTCGGCGACCCGGGACTGGGCGGCGTGCCCCAACACGGGCACATTCCGGCCGAGTTGCTCCCCGAGTTCTCCCGGGACTTCGCGCGCCAGCCCGCCATGATGGAGCTGTTCCAGGAGCTGTTCGGGCCGTACCCGTTCGGTGAGTACGCGGTCGTGGTGACCGAGGAGGAACTCGATGTGCCCGTCGAGGCGCAGGGGTTGTCGCTGTTCGGCGCCAACCATGTGGACGGGGCCCGGAGTTCGGAACGGCTCGTCGCGCACGAGCTGGCCCACCAGTGGTTCGGCAACAGTGTGTCCATCGCGGACTGGCGGCACATCTGGCTGAACGAGGGGTTCGCCAAGTACGCGGAGTGGTTGTGGTCGGAGCGGTCCGGGGGGCGTAGTGCGCAGCAACTCGCCGCGGTGGCGCATCGGTTGCTGTCCGGGCGGCCGCAGGATCTGCGGCTCGCGGATCCCGGGCGGAAGTTGATGTTCGACGACCGGTTGTATCAGCGGGGTGGGCTCACCGTGCACGCGGTGCGGTGCGCTTTGGGGGACGACGCGTTCTTCCGGATGCTGCGGGGGTGGGCGGGGCTGCATCGGGGTGGGTCGGTGAGTACGGCTACGTTCACGGCGTATGTGTCCCGGTTCGCCGGGGAGCCGTTGGACGAGTTGTTTGCCGCGTGGCTTTTTGAGGGGGCGTTGCCTGCGTTGCCCTTGCAGGGGGCGTCGGCGGCGGGGGGAGGGCCGCGGGCGCCTGCGCGGCCCTCTTATCCGCCGTCTTCCAGTGCGTAGTGGGGTACGTGCGGGTGCGTCGTGGCTTGTCGCGCAGTTCCCCGCGCCCCTATCGGGCGCGACACCTCGCCGTGTCTGGAAATCAGCTGGTCGGCACCTTTAGTTTGTCCCAGCTTGTTTTGCCTGGGATTCCGTCCGCGTCCTTGCCCCTGTAGTTGAGTTTGTGTTGCCAGGCCGTGTAGGACTTGCGGTCGGCCTCGGTCCATTCCGGGCCGGGGCCCTTCTCGTAGCGCCCGCAGCCCTCGGCCACCAGGCGCAGGCCCATGGCGGTGATCAGCGGGGACTTCTGGCCGATGCGGAAGAAGCCGGCTCCGGGGAACGGCACGTAGGACGGCCTGGGCGGGGTCGGGGCCGGGTCGGTGTCCTGGCCGCCGCCTGCCAGGCGTTCGCGGATACGGGCCCGCATGCTGTCCATGGTGAAGCCGCGCGGGTCCACCTTGCCGGGCTGCCACTCCTTGTGGCCGATGACCGAGCGCTCGCTCCAGCCGTGGTGGCGGCAGATCGCGGCGGACACCTTTTCGATGGCCTCTTTCTGCGCCTCGGGCCAGGGGTCCGTGCCGTTGCCGAGGTTGATGCACTCGAAGCCGTAGAAGTGGCGGTTGCCGTCGGTGTCGGCCTCGTTGTCGACGGGCAGCTTCGACTCGTTGATCACGGCTCGCAGGACGTCGTTGTCGCCGAGCCCCGCGTGGTTGGCGCGGCCGTTGCCGACGAGGTGGATGTGGCCCTGTTTGTCGATGACGCCGTGGCAGAGGGGGCCGGGCAGGTTGGCGTAGCCGTCGTAGCAGATGTCGACGGACGCGTCCGTGCCGGAGGTGACGGTGTGGTGGATCATCACGCCGTTGACGGGGCCCCAGGGGCCTTTCGCGTTGCGGTTGTGGGTGCGCCAGCTGCGGACCTCGTGGACCGTCAGGCCCTCCGCGCGCAGGATCTCCAGCAGTTTGGACGCGCTGAGCGGGTTCGCCATTACTTGTCTCCGTCCACGGCTGTCTCCGCTTTCGCGGTGGTCTGGGACCTCCCGTGGGAGGGATCGGCGTCCGCCGCCTGTTCCTCCCGGCGGGCCTGTTCCTCCGTCGCCAGGGCCGCCTCGTCGGCCGCGGGGATACTGCTCGCCGCCCACCCGAAGGCGCGGCGGAGGTCCACCGTGCTGCCTTCGCCCCTGACCAGGGCCAGTGGGGCGTAGGAGCGGACGATGCCGGCGGGCGCCTGGAGGAGGGGGCGGCGGGCCCGGTCCACCGGCCATTCGACGCTGCCGGTGGCGGTGCGGGCGGGGATGAGCCAGTGGTCGCCGGTCGTGTAGGTGGCGCCCTTGGCGAAGTAGACCTCGACGCCGTCCTCCAGGGGCAGCCACTCCCCCTCCGTGACCGGAACGGCTCCGTCACGGAGGGCGGTCGTACGGCCCTTGCGCTTCGTGCCCTCGTGGTGGTCCCAGCGGCGCAGGAACGGGTTCAGCTCAGGCAGGCGGCCCACGCCCGGCTCCGGTTCGCCGGAGAGACGGACCCGGCGCCCGGGAAGGTCCAGTTCCTCGACGCGGAGCAGGGGCAGGGGTTCCAGACGGGAGGAGTACGCGCTGTCGGTGAACTCGACGCGGTCACCGACGTCCAGGTCGAGCTTGCCGTCGCAGCCGAGGGACGCCAACTGGACCCACGTACCGTCGAGTTCGTCGACCGGGAGGACGACGGAGCCGTTCTCGCGAGACCACTTGAAGCCGGCGTCCTTCGCCTCACCCCCGTCGTGGATCTCGACACGGTAGAGCTGGTTCTCTGGGCCCCGGTAGCGGGCGTCGGGCCTGACGAGACAGGGGTCCTCGTCGGCGTGGTCGGGGCGTTCGCTGCGGGCGGCGAGGCGGGCCGTGGGGGTCGACTGCTTCAGCGCCCAGCGGTCGAAGGCGGCGCTGACCACCGCCGTGGACGGCTCGGACTCGTCGATGTCCAGCGCGGCCAGCGAGAGCGGCAGTACCTGCCAGACGACCTTGACGCGGGCGGCGGTGTCGGGCAGGGCGGCGCCGAGGGCGACCTCGCGCAGCGCCGGGTCCTCGGCGGCCGTCACCGAGCGCTCCCACACCTTCAGGTACACGAGGAAGGGCGACTGTGCGGGCGAGGGCAGCCGGTCGCCGGGCCTCTCGGGGTCGCGGAAGCCGTCGGGCTGGTCCCAGTAGGTCCAGTACGTGGACGGCTGGGCGCTGTCGGGCGCCTGGTCCGGGCTGTCCGGGGCGTCGTCGTCCAGCGGTACGGGGGTGCCGGGGGCCGTGCGGTCGGCGTCGAGGAGGATGCCGTTGACGTAGTACCGGCCGCCGTGGATGTACAGGGTGTCGATGTCGTGCCTGCCGCCCACGTACTCGATACGGAAGCCGGCCGACTCGCGCGGTCCGCCGTGCGGTCCGATCAGGTCGGCGGCGAGCCTACGGGCCTGGTGGAGCTGGATCGCCGCCTGTTCGTTGGCGTCGGCGTCGAGCTGGACGCGGCCCTGCTGAGCGATGACCGACGAGTAGTGGCGGTCGGGGCGGAAGGTGAGTCGGGAGAGGTCGGCGTGCATGGAAGGGGTCCCCCAGGTTCAGAAGTGAGAAGTAGGCGGATTCGCGGGGTCTTGACGGGTGCCGGATCAAGGCGGCCCCGGGTGTCGGCTCAGGTCACGAAGAAGATCCCCGCGTCCGTTCCGGCGGGCGTGTACTCCGCGAGCCGGGCGCGCAGACCGTCCTCGCGCTGCGGGCGGTACAGGTCGTGGAAGGCGCCCAGTTCGGCGCCGTCGTCCGCGCCGCGCCGGATCTCCGGGGCCATGGGGGTCCCCCCGCTCGAGCGAAGCCGAGAGTGGGGGAGGTCGGCCAACTGGCCGTACCAGGGCGTCCCGTAGCGCTGGGACACGAACAACGGTCGTACACGGGCAGCCTGTTCGGGCCCGACAAGGTCCGGCTGGCAGCGGTGTCGGCGCGGAGTACGGGACCCGGTGGGAACGTACGAGTAGCGCAGACCTCCGATGCCGCGCCGGGCGACGTGCAGCCGGCCGGTGAAGATCGAGTTCTCGGCGACACGTACCGCGTGGGTGTGGATCTCGCCGATGACGGTGGTGCGGTGAAGGTGCAGGACGGCATGCGCGTGACGGCAGTCGGGGGCCGACAGGGCCTCGCGGTCGTCGTCGGTGGCGTCCAGGACGCTGTCGCGGAGGTGGATGTCGAGGGGGTCCTCGCTGACCTCGTCGCCGATGACCTCGATGGTGCCGAGGACGCTGTGCTCGATCTGCAGGCAGGCGGTGGTGCGTTCGAGGACGATGCTCGGTTCGTCGGGCGAGTGCGGGTCGCACTCCGGCTCCAGCGACCAGCCGGGGACGAGCGTGGAGTGCCGTAGGACGACGGCGCCCATCGGGCCGGTGACGTTGATGCCCCGGCCCGCGACGAGGAGCCCGTCGAGGGTGATCCGGGGGCGCTCGTGCGGGGCGCAGTCGTCCGCGACGGCACGGATGTTGAGGGCGTCGGGGCGGTTGCTGTACCAGTCGAGAAGGCGGATCACCGGTCGGGTGCCTTCGGCGGCGCGCAGTTCGAGACGGTCGCCCGGGTCGAGGTCGAAGTCCAACTGCTCCTGGTAGGCGCCGCTGTGGGTGATCTCGATGATGCCCTCGGGGCCGGTGCGGTCCGCCCGGCGCTCGTGCTGCCAGGCGCGGTAGGCGTCCATGATCTGGCGGTACGGCTGTCCGGGGCCCACCCGGTAGAAGTCGGCGTCGGGACGGGCCTCGCGGTCGGCCCGCTCGTACTCGCCGCCGCCCATGTCGGCGCCGAACGCGTAGTGGTGGTCGACCCAGACGCCCTGCCGGGGTGCGGAGCGGGCGCCGAACGCGATCCGGCCCAGCTCGGGGTCCACGGCGACCTGGCCGCGCTTCGGTCGGTAGCGCCAGTCGGACAGGTCGGTGACCACGAGGTCGGACGGGGGTACGGGCTTGTCCTCGCCGTCGCGCCGGATGACGAAGCTCTTGCCGGGGCCGTAGTAGTCGGTGAGGCGGTCGTGGAGGAGACGGCGGGTGATGAAGGCGGGCACGTTGTCGACGGCGGCACGGTGAGTGGGGGACGGTTCCGGGACCGGCTTGGTGACCAGGGGGCTGTCGTTGCCGAGGATCGAGAAGGTGTAGAGGTTGCGGGCGCGGTCCACGCAGTACGCCGGGGAGCGGGTCAGCGAGTACGCCTTGAGCCGCCAGACGAAGAGAGCGACTCCGGCGGGGGTCCACCCTCCCTGCCTGCGCGACGAGTTGGCGCCGCGTACGTCGACAGTACGGGCCGCCGTGTCGAACGGGCCGCCGGCGAGGGCGAGCGCGGAACTGTTCCGCAGGTCGAGGAGACGGCCCCTTCCCGTGTCCCGGTGGAGTTTCACGGACTGGTTGTGGGCGACCAGACGCGACAGTTCGACGGCTCGCGCGGGCCAGTCGGCGACCTGCTCGGCGATCTCCTCCAGGAGGTGCAGGGTGCCCTTGCGACGGCGGCCGGCGACGGTGGCCGCCACGTCGGCGCGCGGGGCGATCGCCTCGGCGAGCGCGGCCCGGCCTCCGTCGTGCAGGCCGGTGGTGAGGACGCGTTCGTAGCCGGGGAGGGTGCGATAGCCGACCAGGTCACCGAGGTACGGCAGCACCCAGGGGGCCGCCGTCTCGACGAACAGATCCTCGTAGCCCTGCTCGACACCGTCGCGCACCCGGTCGAGTTGCTCGGCGATCACCGCGAGCAACGCGCGCAGCGGTTCGCCCTCCTCGGCGTCGCGCAGAAGGTGCCAGCGGGGCAGCAGGGCGGCGAGGCCGTCGGGCTCCCTGGCGGTCCCCTGGGCCGTGGTCTCGAACTGGACGTCCGTCGGGTTCGCGGCCATCACTTGACCTCCGTGAGTATCAGGGTGTCCGCGGCGCGCGGGGACAGCAGGGCGAGCTGGGCGGGGCGGATGCCGCGGAAGACGTACACCGTCCGGCCCTTGGCGAGGCGCCGGGTGTCGGTGATGTCGGGGTTGAGGCGCAGGAGTTCGGCGAGCGGGATGCCGTGACGGGCGCAGACCGACGACAGGGTCTCGCCGTCCGCGTTCCGTACCGTGTGCGTCCTCTCGTCGTACGTCGCCGGGTGCGCCGGGACCGAGGGCCTCGGCGTGCCGGGGTGGGCGAGCAGCTCGGTGAGCTGGTCGGGGGTGGTGGAGGCGGGGACGCCGGTGAAGACGTCGACGTCGATGTAGTCGACGCCGGGCACGGTGTGGGCCGTGGCGAGGACCTCGGACAGCCGCGCCGGGCGGGCCAACTCCCGCCCCTCGTAGCCGAGTTTGCGCAACAGGGCCTGACGCAGGCGTGGCTCGACGAGCTCCCAGGAGTGGTCGGGGGCGACCTTGACCCTGGCCGCGACGAGGAGGAGGACGAGTTCGCGGACGTCGACGCGGACGGCGAGGCCCGAGTCGCCGTACTCGGTGAGCGCGCCGCGCAGGGCACGCAGGATCTCCGCGTCGTCGGCGATCGGGATGTCGTCCGTGCCCGCGACCGTGACGTGCAGGAGTCTCCGCCGTCCGTCGAAGAGTTCGCGTGCGGTGGCGCGGCCGACGCCGGCGCGGGAACGGGCGAAGTCCTCGTAGTCGCTCTCGGATACCAGCCGGTCCAGGGCCGACACGGCGAGCGGGATGGTCCGGCGGGTCAGGCCGGGCCCGTCCGCGTCCGAACCACCGGTCGCGGGACGGGGGTTGGTGACCTGGCTGACGCCGAGCGGGCGGGTGAGGGGCTGGGTGATCCGGTGGGCGGCGGTGTTGGCGGCCTTTCCGGTGCCGAAGCGGTAGCGGGCGCGGACGTTCTCGTGGCCGGTGGGCAGCCGGGCGCCGTTGACTCCGTCGCCGAAGGTCACCGTCGTACGGCCGTCGGAGGTGGTGCCGGTGATGTGGACGCGTTCGCGCGGGCCGCGCCCGGCGAGGCTGTCGACCTCGTGCCAGCGCAGACCGTCGACGCGGATCTCCAACACGGGTGTCGCGCCCAGGGGGTTGTCGTCGGCGAGCCAGGTGAGCGGCGACTGCCAGAGCGCGAAGGTCTGGTTGACGCGGTCCGAGTCGCCGCTGCCGATGGCCTCGTCGCGCCCTTCTCCGTGCGTCGCCTCGACGACGTTACCGAGGATGCTGACGCTCTCCCGGCGGTAGCGGTGGGTGAGGTCGGCGGTCAGGGTGAGCCTGGTGTGGACGTGGTCGCCGGGGAGTTGGGGGTCGACGGCTGGATCGGCGGCGGCGAGAGTGACGACCTCGGTGGCCCGGACGCCGGTCACGCCGGGGATGTCGGTGCGTTCCCCGGTGACGATCAGGGTGCGGCCCGCGCGCAACCCGTCGTAGAGCTGGGCGAGTTCGATCTCGTTGCCGTGCACGTCCTCGCCGAGCGGTTCGTCGGCCAGGCTCAGGGTTCCCCCGGCGGCGTGCACCGTGGTGTCCCGGATGTGCGAGAGCAGGACGTCGAACTCGTCCAACCACGGGTCGGCGAGGGTGAGTTCGGTGCCTCGGCCGGTGATGCCGTAGTTGGTGTAGGCGGCCGTACGGGTGGCGACGACCTGCGTGGTGACGAAGGCGAGTTTCGGGTCGCCGGGGATTCCGCCCTGCACTCCCTTGGCGGGGCGCTGGATCGCGACCCAGCTGCCGACCGTGATGCCGGTGTGCACGGTGTCGAGCTGGAGGAGACGGTGGTTGACGGGCTGTGGCTTGCTCGCGATGACCACTTCCACGTTGGGCTCGGTGGAGCCCAGCGTGTAGCGCAGGCTCACCTCGTACTCCCCGTGGGTGAACTGCTCGCTGACGCCCGGCCGCAGGGAGATCTCCTGGCTGGTGCCGTTGTGGATGGCGACGGTCACCAGTCCCTCGTCGTCGGGCCGCGACACGAACACCGTGCGCCCCGGCAGCCCCGAGTGCAGGCGGGCGGTGACCCCGGGCTGCTGGGGGTCCTGGCCCGCGCGGACGGACAGGTCGACCTGCCCGGTGCCCAGCGGGAAGCTGACGAACTGCGGGACGGGCAGGTTCTCGGCCCGCTGGTCGGAGCTGCTGCCCTCGACGTACTGGAACTCGGCCCTGACCGGAACCTTGCCCGCCGTGTCGAAGACGACTCGCATGCTCGTGAGCGCGGCGCCCGTGAGCGGCCAGTCGGCGGTACGGATGACCCGGCCCCGGTCGTCCTGGACCGGCTTGAGCGGAGCGGTGGCGCCGAAGGGGGCCGTGGTGACCCGCAGTGCGAGCAGTTCACGCAAGAGCTGGGGCGCACCGGGGACGGCGGGCGCCGCGGTGCGCCACGCCGGATAGAGGCTGGCGAGACCGGGATGAAGAGCGGAAAGAAGCCGAGCGGCGTCCCCACCGACCCGCTGGACACGAGCACCACCGACGGCAGCGGGCACCGAGCCCCGCAGACCGGGCAGAACAGCGGCCAGAGCCTCAAAAGCAGCAGCACGCGAATCGCTCTTAGGGGGCGCGGGGAACTGCGCGACCAGCCCCAACGGCGCAGCACCCGCCAGACCACCTACATCGGCACCCCCTTCCGCGCTCCGAGCAGGCGCCAACTCAAGGGCCCGCGAACCGAGTTCACCCAGCACCGCCTGCAACTGCTCGAACCACCCCGCCACGTCCCCCCACGGAGTGGCCAGCACCTGCGCCTCACCGAGGCGGTCAAAGGGCTCGGCAAGCCGCGCAGCGAGCTGCTCCGGAGTCTTCACACCGTCCAGGTCGGAACGGAGCGGGGCAAGAACCTGGTCGTCGAAGTCCTCGATCAGGCGACTCACCGGACGCGGGTTGGGCACCTCCGGCGTCGGCGGTTCGTCGCCGGGCTCGCCGGGGGTCGCGGGCTCAGCGGTCCAGCGGCGGACCTCGTCGACAAGCTCCTTCAGCGTGGCCGGTGCCGACGACGGCAGGGAGATGGCCGTGATGTCCTCGTCCCGGTCGACGCGTGTCTTGGCGACCGGCAACAACAGGCGCTCACCACCCGCCTGTTCACCGAAGACGAAGAGCAACTGCTCACCGGTGCGCAGGGAGTTGACGGTGCCCTCGACGAAGATCTCGGAGCGGGACTCCAGATCCTGCGGGGTGAGCAGGGAGGGGCGCCGACGGCGGACCTTCAGCTCGTTCCAGTCCCAGCGGGCCGTCAGGTCACGGCTCGTCTCGAAGGTCTGCGACTGCTCGTCGGCGGACGCGGGCACGCTGTTGCTGCGCGCCCCGCGAGGGATCAGCACGGGCAACGCCTCGGCGCGCGGGTCACGTTCGAGGGTGTACGCGAGATGGGTGGTGGCGGCGACTCCGGGGCGTGGCCGGTGGCCGACGAGCCGCCCGAGCAGGACGAGTGAGCGGTGCTCGTTCGCAGTACGGACATAGGCCTCGTCGGCGATCCGCTCGGAGTGGAAGGTGAGCAGGTCGCTGAGGACGGCGGTGGCGTCGAGCAGGCCGATCGCCGGGTCGTCCGGGGTGCGCACCGTGAGGCCTCCCCCAGCCTTCGGCCGGGGGGACCCCCATTTCGCTTCGCTCAGGGCCGGGTACGCGGGTGAGGCGAGCCGGTCGAGGAGGGCGGCCAGGAAGCCGCCGTATTCGTCGACGCGGTAGTCGAGGGCGGTGCGGCCGGGAGGGTTGTGGAGCGGGGCCGCGGCGAGGCGCTCGTCGTGGCCGGGGCGGCAGGCACCGCCGCAGGCGCAGTCGTCGGCGAAGTCGTCGGCCGGGAGGGTCGTGTCGGTGGTCATCGGGCACCTCCAAGAGGCGTCAGGGATATCGCCAGGAGGCCGTTCTCCGGCCGGTCCGGATCGTTGTCGCAGGTGGCGATCTCCAGCGGGCCGAGCCGCAGCACGCCGTCCTCCCTCTCTCCTCGGTCCTGCTCGAACAGCCGCCGCAACCTGGTGACTTGGACGCCCTCCACCCCGGGTACGGCGGCGGCGACAGCGACCAGCCGACTGAGCCGGACCGGCTCGCCGAAGGTCAGGGCGTCCGGGTGGAAGAACCCGAGCCGTCCGCCCGGCAGTCGGCCGGCGCCCAGGACGCGGTACAACTCGGCCAGGATCTGCCCGTGTTGATGGCCCGGCGCGGCGCACACGGTCAGGGCGAGGTCCAGCGGCACGTGCCGGGCGGGGCCGACGACGAGGTCGTGGCCGATGCGCCGGTACGCCTCCAGGGCCTGGGCGACCGACGCGAGCAACTCGGGCAGGGGTGCGCCGGTGCCGTACGCGTCGATCGCGAGGTGGGCTTCCTGGGTGCTCCCGGTCCAGCGGATCTCGGCGGCGGCGCGCTGGACGCCGGGGAGGGCGGTGGCGAGGTCCGCGTAGTCCTCGGCGGTGACGGCACGCAGTCGGGTGCGGCGCAGGTCGAGCGGCGCCAACTGGCGTACCAGCTCCACGGGTTCGGGCTCGGTGCCACCGACGGCGGGCAGCGGGTTGCGGACGACCGCGACGGGCGGCGGCAGGCACTCCCCCGGCGTGTCTCGGTGGTTGACGGCCCGGGGGTTGACGATCTGGTGGTCGACGACCAAATGGCTGATGGCCTCGGCGCCCACGTTGCCCGCGCTGCCGCCGCCGAGGCGGTAGCGGGCGGCCAGCCTGGTTCCCGGGACGGGCCGGGCGCCGTGCCTGCCGTCGCCGAAGCGGAGCGCGAGCCGTCCGTCGTCCTCCAGTTCGCCGACGAAGTGCCGGTCGCGGGGGCCGCTGCCCAGCAGATCCCGACGCGGCCACCAGCTGTCGTCGCCGCCCTCCAGCCGTACGGCGGGCAGGGCGCGGCGCGGGTCCTGGGTGAGGGCGGCGGTCGCGGAGCCGCGCAGTACGGGTTCGTCGGGGTGGAGTCCGGCCGCGTACGCCGGGCCCCAACTGTGCGCGATCTCCCAGGCGATGTGCCCGTCGAGGACGGCCCCGGCGCGGGCCCGCGCCGTGAGGATCTCGACGCGGCGCAGCTTGCCGTCGAGCAACTCGTCGTTCCGGTGGAGGAGTTCCCGCAGGGCGCGCACGGGATGGAGGCGGAGTTCGAACCGTTCCAGCACCTTCAGGCTGTACACGACGGCGAGTTCGGCGATTTCCTCGTCGCCGAGTCCGTCACGGTCGCGGGCGCTGCGCCACAGTTCGACGAGGCGCTGCCGTACCCGCCCGGGAATGGCGGCGATCCGCTCGGCCTGTCCGGCGGAGACGGTCACCGGGTCGGGGAACGGCACCGCCTGGGCGATCGGCGCCCGTCCGAGGAGCGGCCGGAAGCGGGGTGCGATGCCGGGGTAGGCAGACTGTGCGAGCAGCGTGCGCAGGGCGGCGGCCTGGGCGTACGCGGTGCCGGGCACGACACTCCCCCAGCCTCCGGCCTGGGGGACCCCCATCTCGCTTCGCTCGTGGCGTTGTCCGGCGCTTTCGAGGCCGAGTCCGGCGCGGGTGGTGGCGGCTTCGCCGAGTACGTCGAACAGCTCGCGGATGTCGTCGGCCGTCAGCGCCTGCCCGCTTTCCGCCTTGCTCGCGAGGGAGTTGACGAGTCGCGCGGGCGCGTTGTCCTCGGTGCGGTCGGCGCAGCCGAAGGCGGGAAGGTCGCAGGGGGCGACGACGGCGGGTACGGGCGGCACGGTGAACGTCTCGGGGAGTCCGTCCCCGGGAAGGGAGCGGCCGTGGTCGACGAGGACCACGTTTCCGCGCGCCAGGGTCACGTCCTCGACGGGCAGACAGTCGCGTCCGGCGCGGGCGGTGAGGAAGAGCGGGAAGCGGAGGGCGTCCTCGGCCGCCCAGGTGACCTCCAGGACCGGCTGGTCCTCGATGCGGTCGAGGGCGGGGGTGACGGAGGTGAGGCGGACGGCCTGGCGGTGGGCGGGGTCGGCGTCGCCGGGGGTGCCGGTACGCGGGCCCTTCACCTCCTCCAGGACGAGCACGTCACCTGGCCTGAGGTCGAGTCGGCGGTCGCGGCAGGTCTCGGGGTCCTGCCACTCGTCGCGCAGGGTGACGGCGGTGGCGCCCTTCGGGAGGGCGCACACCTCGCCGCCCCAGGTCCACAGCCGGATCGCGTTGTGGGCGACCCGCAGCTCCAACGGGTCGGCGGCGAGGACCGGTTCGAAGACCTCCACCGAGCCGCGCTCGTCGAGGTCGGCGAGGTCGCGGTCGTCGACGACGGTGCCGGGTTCGGGCCGGTCGTGCGGGTCGAGGCTGCGGACGTCGACGGAGGCGAAGCGGAAGGTGCCCGGGGCGAGCGTGTGGTCACCGGCGGTCTCGACGGTGACGTACGCCCGGGCGGTGCACCCGTCGTGCATCGCGTAGTCGATGAGCCGGACGTGCCGGCGTACGGAGACGCGGCGGCGGGCGGTGTCGAGGTAGGCCTCGGTGGCGACCGCGTCCTGCTGGTAGCTGATCTGGTCGCCGGTGTAGGCGAGGAGTTCGACGAGGGCCACGCCCAGGTCGGCGGGGTTGCGTTCGACCCAGTCGGGGGTGGTGAGCGCGAGCCGGTCGAGGAGGAGCTTGCGGATGGTGTCGTAGTCGCGGGCGGTGTAGTCGACGACGGGGGCGGCCGGGAAGACCCGCTCCGAGCCCGCGCCCGGCTCATCTCCCGCGCTGTCGAAGGGTGTTGGACGGTCGGGCCGGAAGGAGAAGAGAGCGCTGTGGTAGCGCTGGTCGAAGCCGCGGTAGGGCTGGGTGCCCGGGCGGTCGTACGGGTCGGTCTCGACGACGGAGAGGCGGTAGCGCGAGGTGTCCCCGGTCTTGTCAAGGGTGACGTACAGCCGGTCGTCGAGTTCCGGGTCCTCCTCCCGCTCGACGCTCACATCGACGGCGGTGATGCCGGTGACCCGTCGGCCGCCGTCGACTCGGATGTTCTCGGGACACAGGCCGTGCGGGGCCTTGCCGAGGAAGGTGACGGTGAGCAGCAGCCCGTCGTCGCCGACCTCGACGGCGTCGACTCCGTTGAGCTGGGCGGCCCTCACCTTGGCGCGCCGAGGAACGGCGACGCTGTGACTCCGGTCGGTGCTCATACGGCGGCCCGCCCTTCGAAGACGTCGTCACGTCGGGTGCCGGTGGCGCGGACGACGTACGAGAGATGCACGCGTACGACGTTGTCCTCGCCCAACACGTCGAGGGCCAGCACGTCGATGAGGTCGCCGAGCCAGCGCTGCAGCGCGGCCTGTACGGAGAGTTCGAGCGTGCTGATCAGTTCCGGGCTGCTGGGCGCGAAGACGAGTTCGAGGAGTCCGCAGCCGAAGTCGGGGCGCATCACGCGCTCGCCGGGGCTGGTGAAGAGGAGTTGCTCGACCAGGTCGTGGACGTGCTCGCCGTGACGGGCGTGCGCGGTGCGGCCACGCCGGTCGGCGCGGAAGGGGAACGCGATGTCGCTGCGCGGGCTTGTCGAGATGCTGGTGGCGCCGGGGCGGGTCGGGCGGCTCATCGGACGGTGACCTTTCGCTGCGCGGCCTGGACGACGGGCGGTCCCTGTGGGACGAGGCCCGAGGTGAAGCACTGGGCCGCGGAGGTGTCGAGGAGCGCGGGCGCGCCGTCGACCAGGACGCCGGTGTCGGCGGCGGTCCAGCGGACCGAGACACAGGGCGTGGGCACACCGTCGACGGTGTGCGGGCAGCCGGTGACGACGGTGTGGGCGTACGCGGCCGTGACGGCGACCGCGCCCGCGACCCGTACGCCGCCGGAGGGTGTGGAGGCGGCGCTGACACGACCGCCGTGCGGGCAGCCGATCACGGCGCTCGCATCGAGCAGACTCCCGGACACTTCTTCGTCCCCCGTCTTCTATCGCTTCGAGAGCACGGTCAACTGGCCCTCGTTTATGGTCACTTGATCGCCGCTCAGCAGGACCTCGGCGCCCGCGCCGTTGGCGATGACGATGGCTCCCTGGGTGATGCGGATGTAGGCGCCGCCCTGGGCCTGGAGGAGGATCCCCTGCTCGACGCCGGGCGTGTCGTTCATGACGAGCTTGTGCGCGAGGGGTGTCTGCACGACGACCGGCTTGTTGACCGCGTCGGCCTCCAGCTCGCGGCGCGCGTCGGGCGGCAGTTCGTCGGCGGTGCCCCACCAACAGCCGGTCCAGATCGGGAAACTGGGGTCCCCCTGCTCGAACTCGACCCACACCCCCGTCCCTTCCTTCGGCACCACGAAGTGGCCGGACTCGGGCCCGGTGAACGGCAGACAGGGCAGCGCCCACGTCGACGGCTCGTCGCCGAGGACGTCCGGAACCTCGACGGTGAGACGTCCGATGCGCAGCGGGTCGTTGTTGTCGACGACCCGGCCGCGGAACTTGCCGAGGTAGCGATTGCTGGGTGCCGCCATGCTGAACTGCTCCTGGTCTGGGGTCGGGCTCTGGGGTCTGGCGTCTGGGGTCTGTTACGGGTACCGCGCGGTTGGCGCCGGGGGCCGGGTCAGGGCCGGACGTAGTCGCTCTGCGCCTCCAGTCCCTCCCTGGAGAGGGTGAAGTTCTGCTGGTACGAGCCCGGGCGCAGATGGTGGGTGACGGACTTGACGAAGTAGTCGCCGTCGTACGCCCGTCCCGAGCCGCGTACTCCGACCAGCTGCCGGGGCTGGAGGATGTAACCGTGCCGGTTGACGTCGAGGGAGCCCGAACCGGAGACGACGTCGGCGGAGACTGCGGCGCGGGCCAGCAACTCCGCTTCGGCTTCCGCCCGTTGCTGCTTGGCCGTGCCGGACAGGGTGCGGCGTTTGAGGGCCGGGGTGGGCCGTTTGCCCAGCGGCGGGCGCAGCGGGCTGATCGGCGGCTGGGGCAGCAGCGTGGACAGCCTGGTCCCCGGGTCCTGCCAGCGGGCCTGCGGTTCCTCGCGCGCCGTCCCGTCGTAGGCGAAGGTCAGCTGGTCCACGGTGGAGTTGGCGTCCATGTTGACGTTGAGGGCGTGCTGCCGGATGCCGAGGCGCACCTCGGGACCCCAACGCGCTGACGACTGGCCGGGGTTGGGCCCCGGCTCCAGATAGAAGGTGTAGCCGTTGGCGCGGGCGAGTTCGGTGACGTACTGGAGGTCGGTGCCGGTCTGGTAATGGACGCGGAGGTCCTGGTGCGGTGGCTGGGCGATCTTCTCCGTGTAGACGTCGGGCCGGATGCCGTAGTCGGAGTACTGGCGCAGGATGGCGAGGACGCGCTCGGAGGGCGGGAGGTTGGGGTAGCGGGCGGTGCGTTCCTCCAGGTCGAGGAGGAGCGTCAGGTCTTCGCCGGTGAGGGTGAGGGTGGAGTGGCCGGGCTGGTTGCTGGCGCCGACCTCGTGCCGGACGATCAGGCCGTCGAACAGCACGTCGGGGATGCCTCTGACGGCGACGGTCACGATGAGGCGGGTCTTGGGGTCGAAGAACCCCTCGGGGAGGAGCCGTCGGCTGATGATGCCGTTCTTGGTGAGGTCGAAGGCCAGCTGGAATCCGCTGCGTTCGCCCGCGGTCGCGGTGATCTGCGCGGACAACAGAGCCTGGGTGACCTCGGCGGGGACGGGCTGCACGAGCTTGGGCCCCATGAGGAGCGTGATGTGAACGGGGCCCTGCCCCACCGGCAGATCAAACACGCCGGTCACCTCGCGGAAGCCCGCCGTAGGTCGGTATGCCGATGATGCGACCGGCCTCTTCGGTCAACTCCCGTGGGTCGAGTACGGGGTTGGCGTCGGCGATCTGCCACCACTGGGCGGGGTCGCCGAAGTAACGCTGGGCGAGCAGGTCGGGGCGCTCGCCGGCACCGACGGTGTGCGGGTGTGTGTCGTCGTGGAGGGGAGGCAGCAACCGCCGCTTGGCGTACCGGACTTCGGTCCCGTCGGCCTGACGGTGGACCCCGATCTCGGCGTCGTGATACCGACTGGTGCGCGGATAGGGATGAGCGCCCGGAATGGCGTCCAGGGCGTTCTCGTACGGTTCGATGTCGGCCATGGTGATCTCCCTCAGCCCCTTCCACTGAACGCGCCGACGCCGACGCCGATGCCGCCGAGCCCGAGCGCCCCGAGGCTTCCGCCCCGGGCGGCAGCGGCGAGCTGTTCCTTCTGAGCGAGGTGCGCCATGTAGAGGTCGGCGCCTCGGTGCCCGGCGGGCAGGTCGCTTACGGTGAGGATCTTCATGCCGATACCGAGGGAGGCCCGGATCGGATTGAGGTTCACGTCGAACGCGGACTCGTTGACGGACAGCTCGGTCAGCCGAACAGGCATGACGCGCTTGCTCCCCCAGGTGAACAGGGTCAACGGCATCTCGATCGGGCTGATCTCGATGGTCCCGCTCTGCGCGAGGCGGCTCGCGGCGCGCAGTTGGGCGGTGGTGGGCTGCACGAGCATTTCGAGGGTGGCGAGCTGGGGGTGGATACCGTCGGGCGCGGCGATCTCGAACTGGTCGGTGGCATCGATCTCGGCGGTGAACTTCCAGGTCTCCTGCGCGGGCCCCTTGAGCCGCAGAGCCTCGTTCTTGTCCCCACCACCGGCTCCGCCGCCACCTCCGGAGTCGGCACTGTCACCGGCGGTCTGGGGGGCGATGCTGCGCTCCAGGGTGTCCGGGTTGAACTGGAGGACGATGATGCGCTGGGGGGTGCCGGTGTCGGGGTTGACGACAACTATTCCGGAGCGGATGGGTTTGGGGATGTCGGGGTAGCGGGTCATCAGCCCTCCTGCCGGGGGCGGCGGCTGGTGAGGAGCCGCACAGCCTGTGAGTTGGCGACGACTTGCCCCGCGGCGCCTGCCGGCACGGCCCCGCCCCGGGGATCCTCCGGCTTGCCCACCCAGTGCTGTACGGCCTCCAGCGGCGTCATTCCGCTGTCCCTTGACCGCTTCAACCGGCCTTGCCATGCCCCAGTGGCGTTCCAGCCGATGGCGCCCAAACCGTGCATGGGAAAGAAGTTGGCGGCGTCGTCGCTCGCGGACTCCGACGCCCACAGAAATCCGATCAGCTGTCCGTTCAGAATCACCGGAAAGTATCTGACGGGACTTTTCGAAACACCGATGAATTCCTCGCGTTCCAGCGTGAAGGGGCTGAGGTCACCGAACTCGGTGGGGCGCCCCATGGGTGGTTCATTCCAATGGTCCGACAACATGTACTCCGATCCTGAAGGGTGCCTGGCGCGAGGTCTGCTCATCGGGGGTCCCTCACCTCGGCGATGATCGTCCATGGGCCGCGACGGCCAAGCGAGATGACATCGATGATCTGATACCTCGTATTGCTGGGCAGCAGTAGTTCACGCTGGTCAGGATACTTGCTGGTGCGGCCGATCCAGAGGGCCGGCGAACCGGCTGGAACGCTGAGGCGTATTCGGTATGTGTTCGCAAACGTCGACTCGCCACCCACTGAAGTGGACATGAAGCCAGGCTCCCGTTGAGTGGTCCCCACCAGACGTTCCACTTCCGTGGGGAAGCTCCTGTTGAAACCGTTCATGAAGTTGATGTCACTCAGTGATCTGTGCACCTCCAGCCCTTCGGGCAACTGGTGTGCTCGCGTGGCCTCGTCGATCAGAACGTTGCTGTCCAGGAAAGCTTCCGGCGTCGGGTAGGAACCGCCGAACAACAGCTTCAACCGCTCCTCGGGACTGGCGTGCTCCTTCATCCACCGCGCGATGGCACGCCGCTGCTTGCTGTGGGCCTGTTCGGGTGTGGCCGCGGAATCGCCGGCAGCGAGGATGTCCCGGAGCCTGCTCTGGTCGTCGTCGGTGAGGTCCGTACGCGACAACGCCGCCTTGAGGTCCTCCGGGGTGTAGTGGCCGTGGCGACCGGTACCCGCCGCGCCCATGATGCCGGTGAGTCTTCTCCTCGGTCCGGGGTTTTCATTGGGATCACGCCAGCTGGCCAGCAGGTTTTCAGGGGAATCATGCAGACGCAGCATCTGGTTGTAGACCCAGCCGTAGTCGGAATACTCGAGAGCTGCTCTCCGCTGGTCCCGCGGCAGGTCACCCATGTGATGCCCGAGTTCGGCCTCTCCGTATCGTTCGGCGTTCATGTTCTGTTCCACGGAGCTGAACTGCCGCGTTTGGTCAGAATTCTCGTTGAAACGCCTTATCCCGTCCGCGCCGACACGGCTGAACATGTCCCAGTGCCCGGCACCGAATTTCCTCGAAGGATTCAGGAGCGCCGTGAAGTCGAACGATTCGCCGCTGTCGTTCACTTCGAGCCCGGTCAGGCGATACCAGGTCTGGAGACCGCGCAACACGGCACGGAGCACAGGCTGCGGAATACCGCTCTTAAGTAAAGCGTTCACTTTCGGCTCAAGACGGACCACGATTTTCCTGAGTCGTTCCTCCTTCGACTCCTTGGACTTCTCCTCCTTCTTCCGCCGGTCCTGGTCCCGCCTCTTCTGCTCCTGCTGCCGCCTCTTGTCGTCGCGCAGCCGGTCCTTCTTCTTCCTGAAGGCGTCCCGCAGCTTCGACGCGCCGTTCTTCAGCGCCTTGCCGACCCTTGTCTTCTTCAGCTTCCTGCCGAGAGTCCTCGCCGCGTTGCCGACCTTCTTCAGAGCGGATTTGACGGCGCCCTTGGCCTTCGCGAGGGCCTTGCCTGCCGGGGACTTCGGCTTCTTGGGCTTGGTGGGCTTGGGCCCCTCGATCTCCTTCTTTTTCTTGGGTGTCTGCGGTGTCGTGTCCTTCGGCTTCGCCGAGGACGTGTCAGGGTCACGGTCCTTCGCCGGCCTGGAGTCGGTGTCCTTCGGCTTCGCCGCCGCAGGCTCCTGCTTCGCCTGACCCTTGGGGGTAGCCGTGTCCTTGGGTTTCACCGGGGACTTCGGGCCCGGTGAAGGAGCCCCCTTCGGCCTCGGGGCCGTCGACGGCTCCGCGACCTTCTGCCTCGCGTTCCGCAGCGCCCCCCGCGCCTTGTTGACCGCCGAACCCGCCGCCGACCGCGCTCCCTTGCCGGTCCTCTTCAGGCCGTCCATGATCTTCTGGGACATGGCCTTGAGCCGCTTGCCCACCCCCTTCGTCGCCGAAGAGAGCCTGATCATCAGGAAGTTGGCGATGAAGTCGAGCAGGGCCACCACGCCCGCCGCGACCGCCTCCGCGAACAGACACGCCGCCGGGCCCGCCTTCACCGCCTTCAGGTAGGCCCAGAACTTGGAGAAGGCCGACAGGATCGAGCTGATGCTCTGCCAGGCAGACATCAGGCCCTGGACGATCGTGAGGATCGCTCCCGCCGCCGGGACGATCATCGAGACGACCTTCTCGATCACCAGCGACGCGATCATCATCGGCAGGGACGCGATGATCGCGTCCCACGCCATCTTGCCGATCTGCTTGAGTGAGACGCAGCCCTTGACCAGGACGTCGATGACCGCCTTGCCGAGGCCCAGGATGCCCTCGACCTTGGTGTCGAACCACCGTTTCACGCCCACCTTGATGGCGCCCCACAAGTGGTCCGAGATGCCGGTCTTGGCCGCGCTGCCCGCCTTCGAGATCCAGCCGCCCGGGTCGGGGGCGATGTCCGCCACCAGGGCCGCGAACTTGCCCAGCGCCTCGATCGCCGCCTGGGCGAACTTGATCGCGCCCTCGATGATGCCCTGGAAGGCCTTGATGGCCGCCTTGACCCCGGCTTCCAGAACGTCCAGCAGCGCGTTCAGGCCTGCCGCCAGCGCGTCGAGCAGCGCGTTGACCGCCTTCTTCAGGCCGTCCGCCAGCTCGTCGACCTTGGCGATGGCGGCGTCCCGCATGCCTTCGATCGCGTTGCGGAACCTGTCGCGCAGCTCCGGAAAGGCCGCGAGCAGCACATCGCCGATCGCGATCAGGACGTCGGCGAGCGCGTTGATCGCCGCGACGGCCAGATCGCGGACGAAGTCGATCGCCGCGTCGGCCCACTCCTTGAACTTGTCGATGATGCCGTTGACGAGGGCGCGAGCGGCCTCGAAGACCTTGGTGACCGCTTCGAGCAGGCCCTTGAAGAAGTCACCCACCTTGTCGGCGACCCAGCCGAGGAAGCCGCCGGACGGCTTCTTCTCGCTCTTCTTCTTCTCGGCCTCCTTCTCGGCGTTCTCGCGCTCGGTGTCGATCTGCGCGTTGTCCTTGTCCTTGCGCTCGCCGACTTCCTTGTCCTTGTCGTCGCGCGCCTTGACGATCTCCTTGTTCTTGGTGCCGTGCTCCTTCTCGGACTTCTGGTCCGCGTCCTCGATCTTCTTGTCCTGCTCGGCCCGCCAGTCCTCGCGCTGCGCCTGCGCCTCCCGGGCGACCCTGCCCCGTTCGCCGGTCTGCTTCTCGGTGTTCTGAGCGACCTCGCGGTCGATCTCGGCCTGCTTGTCCTGCTTGGCCTGCTGTTCGCCCTGCCTCTGCGCCTGCTCCGTGGCTACGAGATCACCCTGGGCCTGACCGGCGGCGCCCTGGATCTCGGAGCCCTTCTCCTGCTTGGCGACGGCTCCGACGCCGGCCTTGGGCGCGGAGAGTGCCTTGAGACCGCCGCCCTTGCCGCGCCCGCCACCGGACGCCTTGCCGGTGAGTTTCTCCTTCGGCGCATCGGGGAAGATCTGGTCCTCGCCCAGGGACTTCGCCGCGTCGTCGCGGCCGGTCTGCTGGATGTCGGACTGCTTCTCCTTCAGGGCCTTCTGCTGGTCGTCCGTACGGGTCGGGTCGCTGGCGCCCTCAAGGCGGATCTTCGGCGCGGGTCCGACCGTCTTGTTCTCCAGGGCGGGGTCGTGCGTCGGTACGGCGTCGGCCGCCGCCTCCACGCTCTGTGCCTCGGCGCCGCTGAGCCCCTCGGCGGGCACCGCGGGGGCCGGCGGCGGCGGAGCGGTCGGCTTGGCGCCCGCTGCCTTCTCGCTGCCCTTGGCCTTCTGCTTGTCGCCCTGGTCCTCCGGGCCGAGCCTCTCCACCTTCCCCGTGACGGGAGCAGCTGCGGGGGCGGCCTCGGGCGGTGCCGAACGTGTCTCGGGCGCGCCCGAAGGACGTTCCCGGGTGGGCGCGTTGGCGTCGAGCCGCCGCTGTTCCTCGCCGACCTTCCGGTCCGCGGCCTTGTCCACGCCGGGCATGGCGGCGGCCGCCTGGTCGGGCGCCAGCTTGCTCACGGTCTGGACGGCCGCCTTGGGGTCCTGCCCCGAGACGTCCGGCGGCTCCTGCTCCTTCTCCTCGGGAGCGGCATCCCCGCCTCCCCCGCAACTCCCCTGGCCGCCGTCGTCCTTCTCCGCGGCGGGCTCGGGCGGCGCACAACCACCGCCGTCCTTCTCCAGGGACGCCTCGGGCTGCGGGGTGCCACCCTCCGCGTTCTGGCCGGGCGTCCCGGTCTGTTCGGCGGCCGGGCTCACCGCCGCCTGCGCGGCGGACGGCGCGGCACCGGGCCCGGCGGCGGTCGTCGGCCCGCTCGTCTCCGCGCCGCCCACCGGTCCGCGCGGCGCCGCGCCGGGACCGGTCTCCTTGGGGATCCGGCTCTTGGCCCGGGGCGCCTCTCGCTCGGACCTGGGCGGTTCGGCCCCGCGCCGGGCGGCCGGCGAGGGGTCGCGGTCCTCGACAGCGGTCCTGGGTGTCTGCGCGCCGGCGGGCCGGGACACGGCGGCCGACAGGGAACTCGTGGTGGCCGCCGCCGGACTCGCCGTGGCCGGTGACGGACCCCCGGTCGCTGCCGCCGAGCCGGAAGCCGACCGCGCCTCCGCCCTCGTACGCTCCTGCTGGTCGCTCTTCTCGTCCTGTGCGTCCTTGGCGTCGGGCCGCTCGTCGGGGCCGTCCGCCCCGGCCTCGCCCGAGTCGTCGGAGTCGTCGGCGTCCTTGGTCTGTTCCTTCTCCTGCTGCTGTCCGGGGTCGGGCTTCTCGGCCTCCGGCTCGGGCCGTTCCCTGTCCTCGGTGGCAGGGTCGGGGCCGACCTCCTGGTCGAGCGGTTTCTCGGTCGCCTGGAGGTCCTGGGCGCCTCGGTCCTGCGCCTGGGCGGCGGGTCCGTTCTCGGGCTGCGCCGCCTCACCCTCGACGGGGCCCTCGTCCTGGCCGGGGGCCTTCGGTTCGGGACCGGTGCCGGCTTCGTCGTCCCGCTCCTGTTCCTGCTTCTCCCGTTCCTGCTCGATCTTCTCCGCCTTCGTCGGCGGCGGGGTCGGGAAGGAAGGCGGCGACGGCTCGGCGGCGCCCGGCTGGAGCTGGTCCGCGGTCGGTACGGCGGACAGGTCGAGGTCGGTCTCGGGCAGCTGGTCCTCGGGCTTGATCGTGGGCCCGCGCACGGCGCCCGGCGCGTGCGGGCCCTCGTCCTCGCCGCCGGTGATGTCCCGGTCGGCGCCCGCTTCGAGGCCGAGCGGCTGCTCCTCCTCGCGCGGATCGACTTCAGCGTCCCCGTTCTCGTCCTGCTCGTTCAAGCCGTGCTCGGACAGGGCGGAGTCGGGCTGCTCGCCCCGCTCGTCCACCTTCTCCGGGCGTACGGGGCCTGGTCGGCCCTGCTGCTTCGGGTCGAGCTCCGCGCGCCTGGCGCCGGCCGCCGGCTGGGTCTGCTGGTCCTTGCGCCCGCGCTTGTCGGCGCCGGGGGCGTTGGCCTGCTCGGGGTCGGCCTCCTCACGCTCACGCTGTTCCTTGCGTTCCTCCTTGGTTTCCTCCACGCCCTGCCGTTGCCCCTGGGCACGCTGATCGGCGGCCTCGTCGGTGCGCTCACGGCCTGCGGCGGCCTTCTCGTCCTCCTGCCGCTGCTCCTGCGTGGCCTGCTGCCGGGAGGCGTCACGTTCGTCCTCCTGCTCCGTGCGCCGGGCGGCCTCCTGGTCCTCGGAGGCGGCGTCCGAGCGTGCCCGGCTGCGGTCGCTGCCGCTCTTCTCGTCACGGGCCCTGGCGTCGCGCTGTTCCTCGCGGGAGTCGGCCGCTCGCTTGTCCCGGGAAACACGGCCGGACTCCTGCTTGTGCTGCCACTGGACGCGTTCGACCCCGAGTTCGTCGAAGAGGTCGATCTCGGGCAGCGGTACGTCGGCGGGCTGAAGTTCCAACAGACCGGGGCCGTCGGCCTGTTCGGCGAGGTCGAGCAGACGCTCGTACTCCGGGGTGAGCAGCCACTCTTCCAGCCGCTCGATGACGGCGTCCTCCAACTGCTCAGACATACGGCCCAGTTGGAGCCGTACCCGGCCGGAGGCGTCGGCGGGGTCGCCGCGCAGCGAGCGCAGCACACCGCCCGCGAGCCGGTCCACGAGCGTGGCGGGGTCGACGGCCTCGGCCCGCATCCGGTCGGCGTCCACGGTGGCGTACCGAAGCCAGCCGGGGGTGGCCTGCCCCTCCTGGACCGTGGCGGCCGCGGAGGTCTCAGCTGCCTGGGCGGCGGCCTCCTTCGAATCCACCAACTCCCGTGCCGCCGACTCCGCCTCCCGTTCGATCGCCTGCTGCGGCAGACTCACCGCGCCCAGCTCGCGCCCGGCCCGCAGTGTGCCCAGGCCGTGCGGGTTCTGGACGGTGTGCAGGAGTTCGTGGGCGAGGAGGCGCTGTCCGTCCGCCGTGCCGGGGCGGTAGGCGCCCTCGCGGAAGAGGATGTCCTGGCCGATGGCGACGGCGTCCGCCCCGAGCAGCTCCGTCAGCTGCCCGGCGTCGCGGTCCGTGTGCAGCCGTACGCGGCTCAGGTCGTGGCCGAGCTGTTCCTCCAACTCCCGTCGTATGCCGGGGTCGAGGGGCTGTCCGGCGCCGCTGACGATGCTTCTCGGCTCGGGGGTACGGGACTTGGAGCCCCGTTCCTTACGCTTGCGTCGGCGCTGCTCGGCGGCCGGCTGCTCCGAACGAACGTCCTGGGACTGCGCGTTGCCGCTCACCGGGTCACCTCCCCGTGCCCGCTGAGCCCCTGGTGCACGGCGCGTGCCAGCTCCTGTCCGAGGCGGCGCGCGGACAGGCCGGCGGGCAGCGGCGGCAGCCCGGTCAGCGCGTCGACGTCCACCGTGCCGTCGGCCGCGAGGGGCACGCCGTACTCCCGTACCAGGAGGGTGAGTTCGTGCTCGAAGGCCGCCGAGACCCGCTCGGGGTCCGCCCGGAACCCGTCGAGCACGAGTTCCCCGATGTCCAGCCGTATCGCCGAGGGCTCCCTGTTCACACCCATCCGCGGACCTCCGTCGGCGTCAGGGAGCGTTCCAGTTTGCGGTATTCGGTGCGGGCCGCCGCGAGCATGTGCCGCATCTGGAGGCGGTCGCCCTCCTCGGCGGCGAGGAACGCGCCGGACAGGGCGATGTTGCGGATCGAGCCGCCCGCGACGGTGAGTTGGGCAAGAAGGTCTGCGTCGATGTCCTTGACCGGGGCCTGCGGGGGCAGGACGCGGCGCCAGATCTCGGCGCGTTCGTGTTCCGCCGGGAAGGGGAAGTCGACGACGAAGCGGATGCGCCGCAGGAACGCCGTGTCCAGGGCCTTCTTCATGTTGGTGGTGAGGATGGCGAGGCCCCGGTAGGCCTCCATGCGCATCAGCAGATAGCTGACTTCGAGGTTGGCGTACCGGTCGTGGCTGTCCTTGACCTCGCTGCGCTTGCCGAAGAGGGCGTCGGCCTCGTCGAACAGGAGGAGTGCGCCGCCGCGTTCGGCGGCGTCGAAGACCCGGCGCAGGTTCTTCTCGGTCTCCCCGATGTACTTGCTGACGACCTGGGAGAGGTCGACGACGAACAGGTCGAGGCCCAGTTCCTTCGCCATGACCTCGGCGGCCAGCGTCTTGCCGGTGCCGGAGCCGCCTGCGAACAGGGCCGTGACACCGAGTCCTCGGCGCAGCGTCGCGGCGAATCCCCATTCCTGGTGGACGGTCGGCCGCTGACGCACATGCGCGACGATCTCGCGGAGCACATTCGTCTGCCGCTCGTGCAGGACGAGGTCGCCCCAGGCCGCCTCGGGTTCGATCCGTCGCCCCAGCTCGTCCATGCCGACCCGGGCCTCGTCGAGCCCTGCCCGCCAGGCGAGTTGGGCCGCGTCCAGGTCGTCCTCGCCGGGCAGATCACGCCGTACGACCGCTGCCGCCGCCCGCACCACATGCGGGGGCAGCTGGAACTGTGCCACCAGGGACCGGAGTTCACTTTCGTCGAGGTCGACGACCTCTTCGAACGCGTCGGCCCAGAGGGCGAGTTGTTCCTCGTCGTCCAGTCGGGGGACGGTCACCCGGGTGCCGTGCGGGCGGTCCGTGCGCAGCGGGTCCTCGCTCGACACCACGACGGGCACGGCGGCCCCGGCGAGGAACGACTCCGCCGCCGTCCGCTGGTCGCGGTCCAGTTCACCCACGTCGACGAGGAGCGCGGCGGGCAGCAGGATCGCCTCGCGCTGCCAGAGCCGGGCGAAGCGGTCCCGTTCGGCGGGGTCGCCGGGGATGTCCTCGGCGCTCAGTGAGTACAGCCCGAGTCCGGCGCGGGCCGCCGCGGCGGCGCCGATGTCGGCCCGGCCACGCAGATCGCCGCCGGTCACCTCGACGAGCAGCGGCGCGTCGGGGCTCGCCCCGGTCGCCCAGCCGGCCGCGACCCGGCTCGCGGCCAGGTCGTACGAGGGCGGCAGCCGGTCCGGCACGCTCGCGCGACGCAGCTGGCCGTGCAGCCGGGCGTCGAGGTAGGGCGAGCCCAGCAGGAAGTGCAGGATGCGTTCGTCGAGGCGGAGCCTGGATGTCGTCAGCCGTGAGTCGTCGTCCAGCTCGGTGATCCGCCAGCGGCGCAGCGGTGCCACCGGGGTGAGCGCGCTCCAGTGCGGTTCGGCGAGCGCGGCGAGGGCGAGCGAGAAGGTCGGGTACGTCCGCTCCCGGTCACCGCAGGCGGCGGCGCAGCGGGCAGCGGTGGTCGGCTCCAACTCCTGGGCAGCGGTGAGGAGTACGAGGTCCCGTTCGAACGGGGTGAGGCCGAAGCAGGTGACGAGGGCGTCGAGGGGCGCGATGACGGGACCGGCGGCCACAGGCGTGCTGTCGGGCCGAGGGACCTCGACGGGCCCTGTCCCCTCTCCGGCGTGCGCCACGTGTGCGTCGACACGGGCGAGCACACGCTGGATCTCCGCCGTCAGCGTCGTCGGGCCCGTGGCGTTCACGCTCGTCCCCTCTGGCATCCCCATGTCGTCAGCTGCCCCCGCTCGTTGTCCGCACCCGGCCCTCAGCTCTCGGTGTTCTCAGGTGTGTCGGGCTCCCCGGTCCGGTCCGGAGCGGCGGTCGCGCGTTTGCCCGCGCCGCCGCGCACGGCTCTGCCGCCGCCCGAGCCCGGCTCCGTCGTCTTCGCCGCCTGGGCCGTCTTGCGCGTGCGGGACTGGGTCGCCTTCGCCGGTACCTTCACCACGGCTTTCCTGGCGGGCACCTTCGCCGCCGCCTTGCCGGGCCGGGACGAGGATTCTGGATCAGGGTCAGGCTCTGCGGCCGTACCCGTATCCGTATCGGAACTCCCGCCCTGCGCAGCCTCGTTGACCGGCAGCGCCCGTCCGCCCGGCGCCGGTGCTCCCGGCGCCCCGAACGGCAGCACGCGCACATCGGACCGCTGGACCGGCTTCGCCGCGACCGGTGCCGCACGACCATCGACGAGGACGAGGGCGGCCTGGTAGACGACCGACAGCGAGTACGGGGTCTGGTAGAGCATTCCCCAGAGCTTCGACGTCTCGTCGACGTCCATCACCGTCGGTGTGAAGCGGACGCGCTGCGCCGATTCCAGAAGGTCGCTGCCCGCCAAGTACGGCTTCTCACCCGCCTGTTCGATGACGTCCTTCGGCAGGATCGGTATCTCGTGCAGGGTGCGGACGACCATGCCGATCAGTCGCTGCCCGACCAGCTCGTTCTCCTCGCCGTACGCGCTGATCAGGAAGTGCAGGTCCAGTGCGGCGGCGGGCCGCTTGACCAGCGTGCCGTCGGCGGCGCGGGTCGGCAGGTCGTTGTTGCGCTGCGAGGTGTTGGGCGTGACCTGGTACAGGAACACATGGATGGTCGGTTCGCCGGACGGTTCGGTCGGCGGCTTTCGGGTCTCGACCGTGACGGCCGCGTCGAACTCCGGCCCCAGGTTGTTCTCGATCAGGACGGCGAGGGCCTGGGTGACGTGGGCGATGGCAAGTGCGTTGCTCATGACGTCAGTTCCTCGGTCCCTGCTGCTCGTCCGACTGCTTTCTCCGCCGGCCGCGTCGCGCGGTTCACTCGCGCCCCCGGGCCAGATAGTCCGCGAGGCTCACGGTCGCTCCGGGTCGCTCGGCAGCCGTCGTACGGCGACGGGTGCCTCCCGGGGGCGCCGCCGCCGTCACTTCGAGCCGCCCGATCCGTACCTCAACCACCTGCTCGGGCGCCCGTCCGGGCCGCCGTGCGGTGGCCTGCCGTACGGCCTCGCGTGCCGCGGTCGTGTCCGCGGCGCTGGGTCGCGGGGCCGCGGACACGGCGGCGCGGGAAGCGGTGTCCGGGCCCGGGGTGCGGGGCGTGGGCGCCACGGTCCGGGTGGAGTCGTCCTCGGGGCGCCGACCGCTCGCCGTGCGGCGCGCGGGCCCGGCGGCCGGTCGCGGGCCGGGGAGCAGGGGCGTGACCGGCCGCAGCAGGGGCCCCTGGGGGTCGGTGCTGCGCGGCGCGGGTTCGGCGGGCCGGTCGTCGTACACCCGTTCTGTGTGTACGACGGTCCGCTCCCGTTCCGAGCGCGGGCGGGCCTCGAACACGGTCAGGTGCGGCCGGTCCGGGTGGGTCGCGGCGGCGGCCGGGGCGGCGGGCCACAACGGGGCCTGCCCGTCCGGGTCGGGTGCCGTGGCCCGTACCGCCTCGACCCGTTCGAACGGCCCGGGGAGTCGGGGCCGCACCCGGGTCGTGTCCGGGGCGGCTTCGGCGGTGTGCCGGGCGATGAGCCGGTCGAGGAAGTCGGGCTCGGGCAGGCTTGATCGCCCGCTTCCCGCAGGGGAGTCAGACATCCGCACACAGCTCCAGGTAGTAGCGGCGCCGCAGCGGGCTGAGCGCCAGGATCTCCGGCTCGCTCCAGCCGTACGCGGTGGCGAGCAGATGGACGTCGAGGAGGACGTCCCGGGCCCAGGCGTCCAGTTCGGTCCACAGGTAGGAGGCGATGTCGAGTTCGGCCCGGGTGGCCGCGCCGCACTCGGGGCAGGCCACGTTCAGCGCCAGGTCGGCGCCCGGGTCGGCCGCCTCGACGGCTTCGGCGATCCGGCGCTGCACGGTGACGGGCAGGTCTGTCGCGGAGACGGCGGCCCCGTCGTGCGCCGCGGACACGAGGCACCGCGCGAGCAGCGCCCCGCGCGGATCCGCCGCCCGGCCCGCCACGGCGAGATCGAGAACCCCGGGCACTCGGAACACGACGTCCCAGCCATCCTGCTGAACCCGCACAACGGAACGACCCAGCCCGGACGCAGCCACCTCGCCGCTCCCGGTCGGCGAACCGCCCGGACCGTCCGCCGCGCCCCGCGAACCCTCCTGCCCGCCCAGCGAGCGTGCCAACTCCCCTGCGTCCAGCTCGAACTCCATGTCCTCGCCGCACGCCGAGCACGCGAGCCGTACCTGCATGCGTTCGCCGAACAGCGAGCGGCGCAGCGCGAACAGGTCCGCCTCACGCTCGCCCACCGGAAGCTGTGGCAGCCTCCCGGTGTCGACGTCCGGACGTGCCGTGCGGTGCAGCAGCAGCGCACGCCCGACCGGCGCCTCGGCGAGTCCCGCCTCCCAGGCGGCCAGCAGTCCGGCCGCCGAGGTGATCGCCATACCGTCCCCCGATTCGATCGAGTTGCGATCAACTACCGTCGTTTCAGGCCGGGTTCAGGAACGAGGGCTCCTGGGGTTCGGGCACCTCGTAGTCCCGCTCCCAGCCCTCGCACTCCAACTTGAGCGACTGGATGGCCACCGCGTTGGCGTTGGCGTCGAGTTCGCCGAGGACCTGGTACTCGCTGGGCCAGGTCCGGTAGAGCTTGTGCGAGACGGCGACCTGGCCGGCCTCGTTGAGGACCTGGATGACGATGTCCTTGCGGAAGTCCGCGAGGGACACCTCGGAGCCGAGGCCCGCCCCGATCTGCCAGACCTTGTTGGCCCAGCGGTCGAACTCGGGATCGTGCGTGACCCCGCGCTCCAGGGTGATGCCCTCGAACTCGGAGCGTCCCGGCGACTTGCGCGGGGAGGAGGGGTCGCCGCCGTGGCGGTGCTTGACGACCTCCGTGGTCCGCTTGAGCGGACTGATCTTGCTGATGCCGGCGACCGTACGACCGTCCCACAGGACCAGGAACTTGAAGTTCTTGTACGGGTCGAAGCGCTGGGCGTTGACCGTGAACTCAGCCATCGGATTCCTTCAACTCTCCACGATGTTCAGGGACCTTCGGGGTCCGTCGGGGTCCTTCGTGGCCCTAGAGGGCGAACTGTCCGGACATCTGCTGGATCCTGACGATCACGAACTCCGCGGGACGCACCGGGGCGATGCCCACCAGGACGTTCACGACGCCGTTCGCGACGTCCTCGTCGGTCGTCGTCTCGTGGTCGCACTTGACGAAGTACGCCTCGCGCGGCGTACTGCCCTTGAAAGCGCCCTGCCGGAACAGGGTGTGCAGATACGAGGACGCGCCCAGCCGGATCTGCTGCCAGAGACTCTCGTCATTGGGCTCGAACACGACCCACTGCAGGCCCCGTTGGAGGCTCTCCTCGACATGCAGAGCGAGCCGCCGCACGGGTACGTACTTCCACTCGCTGTCGAGCGCGTCGGAACCGTCCAGCGTGCGCGCCCCCCATACCAGCGGACCCGTCATGGGGAACGTCCGCAGGCAGTTGACGCCGAGCGGGTTGAGCAACCCGGTCTCACGGTCGGTCAGGTCGACAGTCATCGAGTGGACGCCCGCGAGACGGGCCTCCGTCCCGGCCGGCGCCTTCCACACCCCACGTTCCGCGTCGGTCCGGGCGACGACCCCGGCGACGGCGCCCGACGGCGGGAAGGCGCGCAGCCGTCCGGTGAGCGGGTCGGTGAGCTGGATGTGCGGGAAGTACAGACCGGCGTGGCTGCCCCGGACCGCGTCGAAGGCGGCGAGCCCGGCACGGGCCGTGTCGACGCTCACCCAGGTGCCGGGCGCGTCGACGAGCAGGAAGATCCGCCGCTCCTCGCACAGCCGCTGGGCCGCCGAGACGACGGTGAGCATGTCCTCGGTCTTCTCGTACGCCGCCAGCTCGGGCAGGGCCAGCAGGTTGACGTCGGCGACGCCACGCAGGGCCTGGATACCGGTCTTGGCGGCCTCGGAGCCGATGAGGTCGCGCGGGCCGGGAGCCTTGCCGTCCTCGCCGCCCTCCAGAGGGAAGACGGGTGGGTTGACGGACGCTTCGAGGCCCAGGTCGTTGGCACACTGGCCGAGGAAGCGGACGACGTCCTCGGGGTCGGTGGACCCGGCGACGACCTGCAACCGCCGCCCGAACGCGGTGACTTCGACACCCGCGTAGGCGTGCCGGCCCGGCGCGTCGGGCAGCGCCCGCAGCTTGCGCTCCAGCAGCAGCGCCAACTCGGCGACGGAGCACGGGACTTCGCCGTCGCACTCGGGGTCGTAGAGCGTGAACTCCCGCTCCACGCGCCCGATCTTGACGGTCACGTCGACAGCCAGGTCGGGCAGTTCGTTGCCGAAGGGCTTGGACACGGTCCCGGACGGATCGGGCCGCCCCTCCCCGACCGCCTCGACGCGGATGAGCCGCGATCCGGCGTTGACGACGGTCGGCGCGTACCGCCCGTTTCCCTCGTCCATCGACAGCCCGGTGAATGACTCGCGAGCGTCGCCCTTCGCGTCGTACACCCGCAGGTTGAAGGTCTCGTCGCAGTTCGGGGTGTCGTAGTCCACGGCGACGCGCAGGCCGTTGCCCCACACGCCGGGTTCCCTGGCGTGCACGTCGAGGACGTGGGCTTCGCTGTGGCCCTCGGTGGACTGCAGGGCGACACACGCGGCCTTGCCGCTGCCGGACTTCGCGACCCGCACGATCACGGCGACGGAGCCGCCGTTGCCGAAGAACTGGTGCACGGCGTAGGCGACGGCGCTCTGCGAGGCGAGGCCGCCGAACCGCCGCTCGAACTCGGTGAATCCGGTGACACGCACGGGTTCGTTCAGTGGACCGCGCCGGGTGTGCCCCACGAACGCGGTCACCGACGTGGTCACGGCGGAGACGGTACGACTGCTGCTGGGAAGCTCTTCGACGTAGACGCCGGGGTATGTCGGCCTGGCCGCACCCACTGCTGTCGTCGGCATTCCCCCTCCAATCTCTGTCCGGGCACCGGATGAGGGCACCAAGAGGAGGCGGAGGGAGAGTCGTCCGGTCGGGTGCGCACGGAACTGTCCGGAGCGCGTGAACGCGCCGGCCCATGACACCTCATCAGCTTTCCCCCGTCAGAGCCCCGGACGGACGGCCGCCCCGGGCCAAGCAACACGCTTGCGACTCCTGATGCTCAAGTGCGTAATCCACCATTGGGGGTGGGGAGTTGAGCCAGCAAGACGTGTTCACGCCACCCGCGGGGAAGGTTCGATGAAGACCACCGCGCACGACTCGCACGCGACGTGCGCGTGTCGGGTCAGCCACTTCACACAATGCGCACAGCCGATGATGCAGCCCGTACAGCAGAATGGCGGGCATGTCCCGACGTACCGCGCATCTCCGGCGCCAACGCCCCTCCACCCCTGTTCAGAGCTCCACATGTCCGTGCGGTCTTGCGGAGACGTACGAAAGGTGCTGTGGCCGATTCCACCGGGGTCAGGCGGCGGCACCGACCGCCGAGACCCTGATGCGCTCCCGCTACAGCGCTTTCGTGAAGCGGGACGAGCCCTATCTCCTGCGCACCTGGCACCCGCGTACCCGCCCGGCGGGGATCTCATTCGACCCCGGGATGCGGTGGACGGGCCTGGAGATCATCGAAACGGGCGACGGTACGGCGTTCCACACCACCGGGACCGTGAGTTTCCGGGCCTCCTACCGGGGCGGTGCGCTGCGGGAGCGGAGCCGGTTCGAGCGGGCCGACGGGGCGTGGGTGTACGTCGACGGAGACATCGACGCGGGTGCCGGGAGCGAACAGGGCGCCCAGGACTCGTAGACCTCCCAGGGCTCCCAGGAAAACTAGGAAAACTAGGGCGCGAGGATGTCGAGTTCCTGGAGGGCCCCGACCGCGATCTCCCGGGTGAGCCGTTCCGCGCGCTCCCCGTCGCCCTCGCGGACCGCCTCGGCGACCTGTACGTGCAGGGTGACGGCGGTCGGGTCGGGGTCCTCGAACATGACCTCGTGATGGGTACGGCCGGCCAGGACCTCCGCGACGACGTCGCCCAGGCGGGCGAACATCTCGTTGCCGGAGGCCTCCAGGATCACCCGGTGGAACGCCATGTCGTGGACGAGATAGCCCTCCAGCTGATGGCCGCGCGAGTTGGCCACCATGCCCAGCGCGCATTCCGTGAGCCGCGCGCACTGCTCGGCGGTGGCGAACTTGGCGGCCAGGCCCGCGGCGACCGGTTCGATGGCGGAGCGCAGCACGGTGAGGGAGCGCAGCTGTTGCGGGCGGTCGGCGCCCGCCAGCCGCCAGCGGATGACCTGGGGGTCGTACACGTTCCACTCGGCCTTGGGGCGGACCGTGACGCCGACCCGGCGGCGGGACTCGACCAGGTGCATCGACTCCAGGACCCGGACCGCCTCCCGCATCACGGAGCGTGACACTTCGAAGCGCTGGGCCAGTTCGTCCGTGCGCAGAACGCTGCCGGGGGGGTACTCGCCCGCGGTGATCGCCGGCCCGAGGGTTTCCAGTACATGGCCGTGCAGCCCTCGGCCCGGTGTGCTCATGCACTCAGAGTACGTGGCGCGTCACACTTCCAAAAAGTCAGACTTAATCTTCCCGGGTCTTGAATTTGTCGTACCTAATGCGTTTCATTGCGTCCATGGAGCAAACGCTTACCCCCCACGTCGTCGTGGTCATGGGCGTCGCGGGCACCGGGAAGACCACGATCGGTCCCCTGCTCGCGGCCCGGCTCGGCGTTCCGTACGCCGAGGGCGACGACTTCCACCCCCCGGCCAACATCCACAAGATGACGGCCGGGACCCCGCTGACCGACGACGACCGCTGGCCGTGGCTGGACTCCATCGGCGAGTGGGCGCACGGCCGGGCCGGGGTCGGCGGGGTGGTGAGCAGTTCGGCGCTGAAGCGGTCGTACCGCGACCGGCTGCGTGCCGCCGCACCCGGGGTGGTCTTCGTGCACCTCACCGGTGACCGGGCGCTCATCGAGGACCGGATGGCGCACCGGCAGGGTCACTTCATGCCGACGGCGCTGCTCGACTCCCAGTTCGCCACCCTCCAGCCGCTCGAACCGGACGAGGCGGGCGTCGCGGTGAACGTCTCCGGCACCCCGGAGGAGATCACCGCCCGTGCCGTGGCGGCGCTCGGCGACCTCGACGGCCCCGAGGCACCCCGTAACCCGTAGCCCGTAGCCCGTAGCCCGTAAGCCCATGGGCCATAGCCCATTGCCCTGGAGAGTCCCTCTCCAGACTCCAGAGACTCCTGAAGTACTCCAGAAGACAAGGGAACCACCGTGACCAGACTCAGCGTCGAGATGCTGGCAGCGGACACCGTCGAGCCGATCACCTCGGCCGGCCATGCCCAGCTGGGCGTCGCCGTGCTGGCGGGCATCGCGCTCATCGTCCTGCTGATCACCAAGTTCAAGCTGCACGCCTTCCTGGCCCTGACCATCGGTTCGCTCGCGCTGGGCGCCTTCGCGGGCGCGCCGCTCGACAAGACCATCGCCAGTTTCACCACCGGGCTCGGCTCGACGGTGGCCGGCGTTGGCGTCCTGATCGCCCTGGGCGCGATCCTCGGCAAGCTGCTCGCCGACTCCGGCGGCGCGGACCAGATCGTCGACACGATCCTGGCGAGGGCGTCGGGCCGGACCATGCCGTGGGCGATGGTCCTGATCGCCTCGGTGATCGGCCTGCCCCTGTTCTTCGAGGTCGGCGTCGTCCTGCTGATCCCGGTCGTCCTGATGGTCGCCAAGCGCGGCAACTACTCCCTGATGCGCATCGGCATCCCGGCGCTCGCGGGTCTGTCCGTCATGCACGGCCTGGTCCCGCCGCACCCCGGTCCGCTGATCGCGATCGACGCGGTCGGCGCCAACCTCGGTGTGACGCTGGCGCTCGGTGTCCTGGTCGCCATCCCGACGGTGATCATCGCCGGCCCGCTGTTCTCGAAGGTCGCGGCCCGCTGGGTGGATGTGCCCGCCCCCGACCGCATGATCCCTCAGCGCCCCTCCGAGGACCTGGAGAAGCGTCCCGGCTTCGGCGCCACCCTCGCCACGATCCTCCTTCCCGTCGTCCTGATGCTGTCCAAGGCCCTGGTCGACATCATCATCGACGACCCCACACACATGGTGCAGCGCGTCTTCGACGTCGCCGGCTCCCCGCTGATCGCGCTGCTCGCCGCCGTCCTCGTGGGCATCTTCACGCTGGGCCGCCCCGCCGACTTCTCGAAGGAACGCATATCGCGGATCGTCGAGACGGGCCTCGCGCCCATCGCGGGCATCCTGCTGATCGTCGGCGCCGGTGGCGGTTTCAAGCAGACGCTGATCGACTCCGGGGTCGGCAAGATGGTCCTGGACATCTCCCAGGACTGGTCGATCCCGGCCCTGCTGCTGGCCTGGCTGATCGCGGTGGCGATCCGGCTGGCGACGGGCTCGGCGACGGTGGCTACGGTCTCCGCGGCCGGCCTCGTGGCCCCGCTCGCGGCCGACATGTCGACGGCCCACGCGGCCCTCCTGGTCCTGGCCATCGGCGCCGGCTCCCTCTTCTTCAGCCATGTCAACGACGCCGGATTCTGGCTGGTCAAGGAGTACTTCGGCCTGAGCGTCGGCCAGACCCTCAAGACCTGGTCGGTCATGGAGACGATCATCTCCGTGGTCGCGGGCGGCCTGGTCCTGCTGCTGTCACTCGTGATCTAGGGGTACGGGAATGAGTCACCCTCTGTTCGACATCAGCGGCCGTACGGCTCTGGTCACCGGGTCCAGCCGGGGCATCGGCTTCGCCCTGGCCCGGGGACTGGCCGAGGCGGGCTGCACGGTCGTCCTCAACGGGCGCGACGGCGACCGGTTGACGAAGGCCGCCGCCGAACTGGCCTCGGAGACCGGGGCCATCCACACCGCCGCCTTCGACGTCACCGACGGCCCCTCGGTCGCCGCCGGTATCGCTGACATCGAGGAGCGGGTCGGCCCGCTCGACATCCTGGTCAACAACGCCGGCATGCAACTGCGGGCCCCGCTCCTGGAGTTCAGCGACTCCGACTGGCACCGCATCCTCGACACCAACCTCACCAGCGCGTTCCTGGTGGGCCGGGAGGCGGCCCGCCGGATGACGGAACGCGGCCACGGCAAGATCATCAACATCTGCTCGGTCCAGAGCGAGGTGGCCCGCCCGGGCATCGCGCCCTACACAGCCACCAAAGGCGCGCTGAAGATGCTCACCAAGGGCATGTGCGCGGACTGGGGCCCGCACGGAGTCCAGGTCAACGCCCTCGGCCCCGGCTACATCGAGACGGAACTGACCCAACCCCTGGTCGACGACCCGGAGTTCAGCGCCTGGGTGCGCAAGCGCACGCCGGCCGGGCGGTGGGGGCGTACGGAGGACCTGGTGGGTGGGGTGCTGTTCCTCGCCTCCCCGGCGGCGGACTTCGTCGGCGGACAGGTGCTGTACGTCGACGGCGGCATGACCAGCGTCCTGTGACAGGGACGAACGCGGACGCGAAAGGGGTTCTCCCGATGCTCGGTTGCGTGATTCATGGCGAGGGTGACCTGCGGGTCGACGCACTGCCGGTACCGTCCCCCGGACCCGGCGAGGCGCTGGTGGCGGTCCGGTACGGCGGAGTCTGCGGCTCGGACCTGCACTACTGGCGGCACGGCGGGGTCGGCGACTTCCGCCTCAAGGAACCGATGGTACTGGGCCACGAGGTCGTGGGGACGGTCGTCTCCTATGGTGACGGTACGTCAGGTCCCGCCGTGGGTACGCCGGTTGCCGTGCACCCGGCGACCCCGTGCGGAGTGTGTCCGGAGTGCGCGTCCGGTCGGCGCAACGTCTGCCGGGACACGCGCTACCTCGGCAGCGCCGCCCGCACACCCCACGTCCAGGGCGGCTTCGCGGCGCGACTCGTCGTCCCCGCCGAGCAGTTGAGGCCCGTACCGGCGGGCCTGCCGCTGCATCTGGCGGCGCTGGCCGAACCCCTCTCCGTCGCCCTGCACGCCGTACGCCGGGCCGGGGACCTGTCCGGCAGGCACGTCCTGGTCACCGGCGCCGGGCCCATCGGGTGCCTGGTCGTCGCGGCGGCGAAGGCGGCCGGTGCGGACCGGGTGACGGTCACGGACCTGCTCCCCCAGGCCCTGCGGTACGCGGCCGTCGCGGGCGCCGACTCGGTCGTACGGGCGGACGATCCCGGCGATCCCGGGTGGCCGGCCGAGGTGGACGTGGCCGTCGAGGCGTCGGGGGTGGCCGCCGGGCTGGACACCTGCCTTCGTCTGGTGCGCCGGGGTGGCGTCGTCGTACAGCTCGGCCTGCTGCCGCCCGGGCCCAGCCCCTTCGCGGGCAACCTCGTCGTCACCCGGGAGATCGAGCTGCGGGGCGCCTTCCGCTTCGACACGGAGTTCGACGACGCCCTGGCCCTGCTGGCGTCCGAGCCGGCCCTCGACGGGCTGGTCAGCGCGGTGGTCCCGGTCGAGGAGGCGGAGTCGGCGTTCACGCAGGCGGCGGACCGGGGCAGGTCGTGCAAGGTGCTGCTGGATTTCGGCGGGGTGTAGCGCACTGCGGAGGGGGCGTGCGGTGTCGGGTGCGGGTCCGTCGTGGCTGGTCGCGCCGTTCCCCGCGCCCCTGACGGGCTCGCCACCCCGCGCCGGGAGAGACGGCGGCACGCCTGCCGCCGCTGGGGCCGAGAGCTGCCGGTGCGTTGTTGCGTGCGGGTCCGTCGTGGCTGGTCGCGCAGTTCCCCGCGCCCCTGACGGGCTCGCCACCCCGCGCCGGGCGAGACGGCGGCACGCCAGCCGCCGCTGGGGCCCGGGTCCGCCGGTGCGTTGTTGCGTGCGGGGCCGTCGTGGCTGGTCGCGCAGTTCCCCGCGCCCCTAGCGGGCGCGCCACCCGCGCCGGAGGGGACATGTTTCACCCCTCGCCGGGGTGGTCGCCTTGGTGGTTGTGGTTCTGGGGGTGCCACAGGGAGTGTTCGTGCCTTGCCCATTCCTTGCTCACCGAGCCCGTTCGCAGGCCCCGGCGGGCCTCCGGGTCGCCCAGGGCCATGCCGATGTGGCCGGCCAGGACGATGCCGATGGTGAGCGCCAGCCAGTCGTGGACGAAGGTCGCGCTGGTGCGCCACATCAGCGGGGTGAGGTGGGTGAACCACATGAGCAGACCCGTGCCGAGCATGACCAGGGTGGCGCCCGCGATCCAGGACGCGTAGACCTTCTGGCCCGCGTTGAACTTGCCCGCCGGACGGGAGGCGCGGCGCTTGTCACGCCGTAGGGCCGCGCGCAGCCAGACGCGGTCGTGCGGGCCGAAGCGGTTGAGGAAGCCGAGGTCCGCGCGGAAGGCGCGGGAGGCCAGGCCGGCCAGCAGGGGTACCGGCAGGGCGAGGCCCGCCCACTCGTGGACGCGGACCACCAGTTCGCGGCGGCCGACCAGCTCGGCGAACTGGGGGATGTACAGACACGCCGCCGTCACCACGCACACGCCCATCAGCGCGGCCGTCACGCGGTGCACCCACCTCTGGGAGCGGCCGAAGCGGCGTACCTCCGTGGCGGAGGACGCCGGGGCGTCAGCTCGTAGGGTCATCGTCGCGTCCGTTCGATTTGCCGACCCAGGCGTCGATGTCGTAGCCCCGGTTCTCCCAGTAGCCGGCCCGGACGTCCTCGGTGACCGTGATGCCGGAGAGCCACTTGGCGGACTTGTAGAAGTACATGGGGGCGACGTAGAGGCGGACCGGGCCGCCGTGGCTGTGGCTCAGGTTCTTGTCCTGCATGCGCAGCGCGACCAGGACGTCGGCGCGGCGCGCCTGGTCGAGGGTGAGGCTCTCGCTGTAGGCGCCGTCGAAGCAGGTGAAGCGCACCGCCCCGGCCGAGGACCGCACCCCGGCCGCGTCCAGGAGCCGGGACAGCCGGACCCCTTCGAAGGGCGTGCCGGGGACCCGCCAGCCCGTGACGCACTGCACGTCCTTGACCATCCTGGTCTGGGGCATCGCCCGCAGGTCGGCCAGGGTGTAGGTGGCCGGTCTGTCGACGAGGCCGTCGATCTTCAGCTGGTAGTCGCCCGCGTCCTTGTGGGGTACTGAGGACGTCACCGAGTAGTAGCGGAAGCCGCCGCCGTTCGGGAGGAGGCCGGTCAGTCCGGTGGGGTCCTTCTCCGCCGCGCCGGCGAGGAAGGACTCCATGCCACGCTGGAGGCCAGGCGCGGCGACCACGCCCAGGGCGCCGAGGCCGAGGGTACCGAGCAGCACCCGGCGGCCGATGGGCGTGCCCCGCTCGCGCCCGTCGCGTTCTTCACCTGCCCCGGGTCGCTCGGACGGTTGCGGTCGGGGTCGTTCGGAGTTCACGTATCCATTCGAACACCCGCGACCCCTGTCGAGCCAGGGATCGCGGGTGCGCGTCAGACTTCCGTAACCGCTTCTCACCCTGTTCTCAGGTGGCGGCCCCGGAAGCGGTGCTCAGGAGACCGCCTCGGCGGACTCCGCCGACTCGGCCGACTCCGCCGCCTTCTCCAGTTGGAACGCCTCGTTGCCGAGCCCGATCCGGGCGTGCACCTCGGGCCTGCGGGAGCGCAGGACCAGGCCCTGGACCAGGCCGACGACCACGGCGGCGCCGATGATCCCGGGGAGCAGCCAGTTGAGGGACGAGTCCGGGCCCGTACCGACCAGGACGTCGAAGTCCTTGATCGTGTAGCCGGCGATGACGAGCAGCGCGACGCCGGCCAGCGCGGACGTCACCAGCCGCCAGGCCTGGGCGCCCACGGCGCCGCGACGGGCGAAGAAGACGATGACCGAGACGGAGGCCGCCGCCATCAGCACGATCACGCCCAGGGCGCCGATGTTGCCCAGCCAGGTGAACAGCTTCAGCACGGGAGTGGTGGGGTCGCCCACCGGGCCGTCGTCGGAGATCGCGAAGGCGGCCACGACCAGCACGGCCACCCCGGTCTGCAGGAGCGAACCGGTGCCGGGCGCGCCGCTCGCGCCGGTGGTACGGCCGAAGGCCGCGGGCAGCAGTCCCTCGCGGCCCATGGCGAAGGCGTACCGGGCGACCACGTTGTGGAAGCTGAGCAGCGCCGCGAACATGCCGGTGACGAACAGGACGTGCAGGATGTCCGTGAAGGTACCGCCGAGCCGGGACTCGGTGAGGGAGAACAAAAGTCCAGCGCTCTCCTTCTGCGCGGTGCCGATGATCGCGGAGGGGCCCGCGGCGACGGTGAACGCCCATGAGCTGATCGCGAAGAAGACGGCGACGAAGCTGACGGCGAGGAACATCACGCGCGGGACCAGGACGTGCGGTCGGCTCGTCTCCTCGGCGTACACCGGGGCCTGTTCGAAGCCGGTGAAGGCGGCGATGCAGAAGCAAAGGGCGGTGCCGACGCCCGCGCCGGTGAGGGTGTCCGGGTTGAAGGCGTGCAGCGACAGGCCCTCCTTCGCCGGGTCGGCGACGGCGGCGATGTCGAAGATGACGACGAGGACGACCTCGATGACGATCAGCACGCCGAGCACGCGCGCGTTGACGTCGATCTTCAGCCAGCCGAGCGCGCCGACGGCCAGCGCGGCCAGCAACGCCGGTATCCACCAGGTGACTTGGGTGTCCAGGTAGGTGGAGAACAGGTTGGACACCTCGAATCCGAAGATGCCGTAGATACCGACCTGGAGGGCGTTGTAGGCGACCAGTGCGAGCATCGCGGCGCTCGCCCCGGCGGTGCCGCCGAGGCCGCGCGAGATGTACGCGTAGAAGGCACCCGCGTTGTGGACGTGGCGGCTCATCTCGGCGTACCCGACGCTGAAGAGGACGAGGACGACACCGAGGAGGACGAAGAGCAGGGGCTGGCCGACGATGCCCATCACCGCGAATGTGGTGGGCATGACACCTGCGACCACCATGAGGGGAGCGGTCGCGGCGAGCACGGAGAGCAGCAGCCCCCCGGTGCCGAGGCGGTCCGCGCGCAGGGCGCGCTCCTGCCCCTTGAAGGTACTGATGCCGCTGTCGCCGGCGCTGGGTCTGCTGGTGCTCGAACTGCCCGTCGTCATCGCGGGGTTGTCCTTTCGGGCGTACGGAAATTTTCACTGGTGCGTGAGGTGATACGTGATCGGTGATGCGTGATCAGTCGTGCGTGATCAGTCAGGCGTGTTCAGTCGTGCGTGTTCAGTCGTGCGTGAAGCGTGTGCGGCGTTACACCGTGCCGAGCGCGCTGGCGCGGGCGGCACGGAAGGCGGTGTGCGGGTCGCGGTCCGGGTAGGACCACGGGACGGGTGTCTGATGCGGGCCGATCCGGTGGAACAGGGCCGCGGCCTCCGCGCCCCTGCCCTCGCAGAACTTGGCGTGGGCAAGGAAGTTGAGGTCGACCATGCGGCGCGGATGGTCGTCGCGCTCCCACTCCAGCCACCAGTCGAACGCGGCTTTCATCACCTGACGGGCCCGCCTTCCGACCCAGTGCCCGGAGGACGCCGGGTCGGCGGACTCCAGGCCGGCGGCGGCGAGGACGCGGTAGCGCTCGGCGTGGGCGACGACCGGCAGGATCGCCAACGGCGAGTCCGCGGGGGCCTGTTCGACGGCCCAGTTGGCGAAGTCGTACACCTCGTGCAGCGGATCCTGGCCGGCGGCGGTACGGCGCTCGGCCAGGCGCGCGACCATCAGATGGTGGGCGTGGTGGTGGTCGGGGTAGCGGTGCCGGACCTCGTCGAAGAGCTGGACGACGGTCTCCTCCAGGCCCATCCTCCGCTCCAGCTGGAGCAGCCCGAGCCAGGGCGTGGGGTCGGCGGGAGCGAGCGCGGCGGCGGCATGGCAGGCGTCACGGGCCCGGACCGGCTTGTCCTTGCCCGCCAGGGCCCGCTGGACGGTGGCCGAGGCGAGCAGGACGGAGGCGTCGACGGACTCGGGTTCGGCCAGCAGCCAGTCCCGGGCCCAGGCGGCGGTGCCGGATTCCAGGGCGAGGACGGTGACCCGGTGCCCCCGGCGGTCCCAGTCGTCGCCGGTGGTGGCGAGCAGTGCGCGGACAGCCTGCCAGCGTCCCTGGGCCAGCGCGGTGCGCGCGGCGACGAGTTCGGTGTCGTCGAGCGCGGCGTCGAAGGCCTGGGCGGCACGCTTACGGCCCCGGCCCAGGGGTGGTGGAGGTGGAGACACCGCGGGGAACTTCCTCACACGACGCGGTCTGCGGACGGCGATCATTCGACGGCCATCGGTTGATCACGGACAGCAAACCCTCCACGAATGCTTCACGTCAAGGCCGGTTCCGCATACGACACGTGTCAATTACGCATCTGTATAGGACAGTTGACCTGACGAGCTGACAGAACCCGGCAGGCCCTGCCAATACCGTAGGGATGACGTTAAGTCGCGAAACGGTCACCACGCGGACGCGGACGGACCGCCGGCTTCACGATTCCGTCACATCTTCGGGGCAGGACCGGTCGGGGACGGCTACAGTCGGCTATTACCACACCCCATACCCCTGCCCCGTCATCGAGGTACGTCGCGTGTCCGTCCTGGTTCTGACTCTCGCCGTGAGCGCCGCCTGCTGTCTGGGCCTCGGCTTCGTCCTCCAGCAGAACGTGGCCCGGCTGGCCCCCCTGAGCGACTTCCTCTCCCCGCGGCTGCTGCTGGACCTGGTGCGGGTGCCGCGCTGGCTCGGCGGTATCGGCCTGATGGTGGCGGGCATGGTGCTGGGCGCCGTCGCGCTGAGCCAGGGCGAGGTGTCCCTGGTGGAGCCGCTCCTCGCGACGAACCTGCTCTTCGCGCTCGCCCTCTCCCGCAGGCAGACCAAGCAGCCGCTGGGCCGCCAGGGCTGGACGGGCCTGCTGCTCCTCGCCGGCGGGGTGACGGCGTTCATCGTGGCGGGCGAACCGCGCGGCGGCTCCGCCGTCTCGGACCCCTGGCGCCACTGGCTGATCATCGGCGCCATGCTCGGCGTCGCCCTGCTCCTCACGACGTACGCGAAGCGCTCCCGGCTCAGCGCGGGCCCGGTTCTCCTGGCCCTGGCCGCCGGCCTCCTCTACGGCGTACAGGACGCCCTGACACGGGTCAGCGGCCAGCGCTTCTCGGAGGGCGGCCTGACGCACCTCCTCACCGGCTGGCAGCCGTACGGCGTACTGCTCCTCGGCCTCACCGGCCTGATCCTGGTCCAGAGCGCCTTCGAGACCGCTCCCCTGCGCATGTCCCTCCCCGCCCTCACGGCGGCCCAGCCGCTGGCCGGCATCGTCTGCGGCGTCGGCTTCCTCGGCGACCGGCTGCGTACCGACACCGGGGCGCTCGCATGGGAGGCGGCGGGCCTCGCCGCGGTGATCGTGGGAATCGTCCTGCTGGGCCTGCACCCGGCGATGCCGAGCGGCTGCGCACCGAGGACGATGGGCTTGGATGGCAGACATGAGCACTCACTTCGCCGAGAGCACTCCCGCCGATCCGGCTGATCCCGCTGGCCCCGCTCTTCCTGGTGATCCCGCTGGTCCGGCTGATCCCGCCGATCCTGCTGTTCCTGGTGATCCCGCTGACGAGATCCTCGACATCGTCGACGAGAACGACCAGGTCGTCGGCCGGTCCCCACGGGGCGAGGCGTACGCGCGCGGGCTGCGCCACCGCTGCGTCTTCATCCAGGCCAGGGACGCCCACGGCCGCATCTTCGTCCATCGCCGCACCCCCACCAAGCTGGTCTTTCCCTCCCTGTACGACATGTTCGTCGGCGGAGTCGTGGGCGCGGGCGAGTCGTACGACGCCGCCGCCCTGAGGGAGGCCGAGGAGGAACTCGGCGTCACGGGCCTGCCCCGCCCCGAGCCCGCCTTCAGGTTCCTGTACGACAACGGCGCCGGCGGGAGCTGGTGGTCGGCGGTGTACGAGGTCCGCTGCGAGCTGCCCGTCCACCCCCAGGTGGAGGAGGTCGCCTGGCACGCGTTCCTGCCCCAGGACGAGGTGGAGCGGCGGCTGGGCGAGTGGGAGTGGGTGCCGGACGGCCTGGAGGCGTACGAGCGCCTCCGTGCGTACCGCTCGGCCGGCAACCCGTAAAATTCCTGCACGTGATCGATTTCGCACGGAACGTCCGCCTGTGGTTCGCCCCCCAGGAGATCGGCGACGAGGGCCGCACCCCCGACTACCGCTTCTCCCTGGCCAACGAACGCACCTTCCTGGCCTGGCTGCGTACCGCGCTCGCGCTGATCGGCGGCGGGTTCGCCGTGGACCAGTTCCTGCCCGACCTGCGGTGGGGCTGGCGCGTGGGGCTGGCGCTCGCGCTGCTGGCGGCCGGGGTGCTGTGCTCACTGCGGGCCGTCAACCACTGGGTGCGGTGCGAGCGGGCGATGCGGCGGGGCGAGGATCTGCCGGTGTCCCGCTTCCCGGCGCTGCTGAGCCTCGCGGTCGCCGTGGTCGCGGTCGCCATGGTGGTCGTCGTGCTGGTCCGGGGGAACGGGTGAGCGAGCCGGGCGGGCGCGGGGCCGGGGTGCGGGATCCCGGGCTGCAACCCGAGCGGACCCGGCTGGCGTGGCGGCGTACGACGCTGTCGAGCACCGTCGCCGCCGTGCTGGCCGGGAAGAGCGCGCTGCACGGCGGCCCGTCGGCGGCCGGGATCACCGTCTGCGCGGCGTGCTGCGTGCTGTGGCTGTGGTTCCTGACCGTCGCCCACCGGCGTATCCGGACGCTCGCGACGACGGGCGACGAAGGTCCGCCGCGGCTCGCCGCCCGGCACGCCACCGCCGCCGCCCTGTGCACGGTCGCGCTGGCGCTGTGCGGAGCGGCGCTCGTCCTCTGACGGCCCCACGGGGGCCGTGCAGGGGCGCGGGGAACTGCGCGACCGGCCACGACGGCGCGGCACCCGAATTACTCACCCAGCAAGCGGAGCGCCTACGCCCAGTCCACCGTCACCACGATCTTGCCCCTGGTACGGCCTTCCGCGTTCAGCCGGTGCGCCTCCGCCGCGCGTTCCAGGGGGAACGTGTCGGACACGTGCAGCGAGACGACATGCTGTTCGACCAGGTCGGCGAGGTGCGCGAGGTCCACGGCGTCGGGGCGGACGAAGTAGTACCGACCGCCGAAGCCGACGACGTCCGGGTCCGCGATCGACACCAGGCGTCCCCCGGGAGCCAGCAGCTCCACGGAGTCCCTCAACGTGTCGCCGCCGACCGTGTCGAACACGGCGTCGACGCCGCGCGGCGCCAGTTTCCGCACCCGGTCGGCCATGCCCTCGCCGTAGGTCACCGGGTCGCCGCCCAGTTCGCGCACGAAGTCGTGGTTGTGCACGCTCGCCGTGCCGATGACATGCGCCGCGCCCAGGTGCCGGCGGGCCAGCTGGACGGCGACGGAGCCGACCCCGCCCGCCGCCGCGTGCACCAGGACGGTCTCGCCCGTGCGGACGCGGAGCGACTTGGCGAGCACCTGATAGGCGGTGAGCCCGACCAGCGGCAGCCCGGCCGCCTCCTCGAAGGAGAGGTTGCGGGGCTTACGGGCGAGGGTGCGCACCGGGGCGGCGACGTACTCGGCGAAGGTGCCGCGCGAGAGGAAGTCCTCGCGTACGTAGCCGATGACCTCGTCACCCACGGCGAACTCGGAGACGGAGGGGCCCGGACGGACCACGACCCCCGCGACGTCCCAGCCCGGCGTCACCGGGAAGACGGTGTCCAGGAGGCCGTCGAGATAGCCCTCGCGACACTTCCAGTCCACCGGGTTGACCGATGCCGCCCGCACCTTGATCAGCACGGAGTCGGGCCCGACCTTGGGTTCCGGGGCGTCCTGGGTGAACTCCAGGACGTCGGGACCGCCGTACCGGCTGTAGGTGATGGCCTTCATATGTCTGGTCCTCCGGTTTCCTCATGCCCGACCCTCCGGGGTGCGCGCACGCCACGCAAGTCGAATGGCCGGATATGTACATATCGCGTGGCAGCCTGTCCAACGGCACCACCCGCACTTCCACCACTTCCGTACCCGCGATTGCCCGAAGGCGAGCATCATGAGCACCTCCACACCTCATCAGGAACACCCGGCCCACGAGCACACCCACGGCCCGGACTGCGGCCACACCGAGGTGCCGCACGGCGACCACGTCGACTACGCGCACGACGGTCATCTGCACCGCGCGCACAGCGGCCACTGGGACGAGTGCGAGCCCGGCGGCCACGTGGCGCACGAGACCCACGGCCACGTGCACGGGGACGGCTGCGGGCACCCCAGCGTCCTGCACGGCGGCCATGTCGACTATCTGCACGACGGCCACCGGCACGCCGCGCACGACGGCCACTGGGACGACCACTGACCGTTTCCGGCCACCGGAACCGCTCCCCCGCCCTACCCGACCGGCATCTTCTTCCGCACACTGGAAGCGAGACGCCGGTCACTTTTCGCTCACCCACTGGACGACATACCGACCGGTCGGCATCATGATGCAGGTCCTGTTCCCGTACGCGTAGGAGCGATGATGCCCCCGGACGACCTGCCAGGTCTCGATCTCGACCGGCTGCGCGGCCTGCTCGACGGCGAACGCCCCGGACTCGTGCAGGGCCCCCTGACCGGCCGGTTGATCGAGGGTGGCCGGTCGAACCTCACCTACGCGGTCACGGACGGCGCCACCCGGTGGGTCGTACGACGTCCTCCGCTGGGCCATGTCCTGGCCACCGCGCACGACATGCGGCGCGAGCACCGGGTGATCAGCGCCCTGCATCCGACCTCCGTCCCGGTCCCGCGTCCCGTGCTGCTGTGCGAGGACGAGTCGGTGCTCGGATCCCCGTTCTACGTCATGGAGTTCGTGCCGGGCACGCCGTACCGTACGGCCGACCAACTCACCCCGATCGGCCCGGCGCGGACCCGGGACGTGGTGCTGTCGCTGGTGGACACCCTCGTCGAGCTGCACGCGGTGGATCCCGTCGAGGTGGGCCTCGCGGACTTCGGCCGGCCCGAGGGCTTCCTCGACCGGCAACTGCGGCGCTGGGGCAAGCAGTTGGACGCCTCCCGCAACCGGGACCTGGCCGGCATCGACGAACTGCAGGCGGCGCTCGGCCGAGCGCTGCCCCAGTCCTCCGCACCGGCGATCGTGCACGGCGACTACCGGCTGGACAACGTCCTCATCGACACGGACGACAGGATCACGGCGATCCTCGACTGGGAGATGTCGACGCTCGGCGACCCGCTCACCGACCTGGGCCTGCTGGTGATGTACAGCATGCCGCTGGGCGCGCCCGACTCCCCCGTCTCCACGACCGCCGAGGCCGCCGGACACCCCTCCCCCGCCGAGCTGATCGAACGGTACGCGGCGCGCTCGGGGCGCGACGTCTCGTCGGTCGCCTGGTACACGGCGTTCGCCTGGTTCAAGCTGGCCGTGATCCTGGAGGGCATCCACTACCGCTACACGCTGGGCCAGACGGTCGGCGCGGGCTTCGACCGCATCGGGGACCTGGTCCCCGTGTTCATCGAGCACGGCCTGACCACACTTCACACAGGTCTCCAGGAAGGCTGATCCGTCATGGACTTCGCGTTCGACGCGCGCACCGAGGAACTGCGCGCCAAGCTCCTCGCCTTCATGGACGAGTACGTCTATCCGGCGGAGGCCGTCGCCGAGGAGCAGCGGGCCGCGCTGGCCTCGCCGTGGGACACCCCGGCCGTGGTCGAGGAGTTGAAGGCCGAGGCCCGTAGCCAGGGCCTGTGGAACCTCTTCCTGCCCGACACCCGGCACGGCGCCGGACTCACCAACCTCCAGTACGCCCCCCTCGCCGAAATCACCGGCCGTTCCCCGCAGTTGGCGCCGACCGCGCTGAACTGCGCGGCGCCGGACACCGGCAACATGGAGGTACTGGCGCAGTTCGGCGACGAGCAGCAGAGGAAGCAGTGGCTGGAGCCGCTGCTGGCGGGCGAGATCCGCTCGGCGTTCGCGATGACCGAGCCCGAGGTGGCCTCGTCCGACGCGACGAACATCGAGACGCGAATCCGGCAGGACGGCGCCGACTACGTCATCACCGGCCGCAAGTGGTACATCTCCGGGGCGATGAACCCCGACTGCCGGATCTTCATCGTCATGGGCAAGACCGACCCGGACGGCGCCGACATCCGCCGCCAGCAGTCGATGATCCTGGTCCCCCGGGACACCCCGGGCGTCACGGTCAAGCGGGCGATGCAGGTGTTCGGCTACGAGGACCACTCCCATGGCGGCCACGCCGAGGTGGTCTTCGACGAGGCGCGGGTGCCGGCCGCGAACCTGATCGGCGAGGAGGGCAGCGGCTTCGCCATCGCGCAGGCGCGGCTCGGCCCCGGCCGTATCCACCACTGCATGCGGCTGATCGGGATGGCGGAGCGGGCCATCGAGCTGATGTGCCGCCGGGCCGTCTCCCGGACGGCCTTCGGCAAGGCACTGGCCCAGCAGGGAGTGGTCCACAACTGGATCGCGGACGCGCGGGTCACGGTGGAGCAGCTGCGGCTGCTGGTGCTGAAGACGGCCTGGATGATGGACACGGTGGGCAACAAGGGGGCGCACGCGGAGATCCAGGCGATCAAGATCGCGACGCCGCGTGCGGTGGTGGACATCATCGACAAGGCGATTCAGCTGCACGGCGCGGGCGGAGTCAGCCAGGACTTCCCGCTGGCGGAACTGTGGGCGAGCGCCCGAACCCTGAAACTGGCCGACGGCCCGGACGAGGTGCACCAGCGGTCACTGGCCCGACGTGAGCTGAAGCGGTACGTGTAGGGGCTGCCCATCCAGCCCGTCCGGCGATTGAGGACAAGGCCCGTTCAGGGCCGGCGGGGGGTCTGGGGGCGCAGCCCCCAGGGATGGGACGGGTAGGGGCGGCGGGGGCGAGAAAACCGCCCCTACGGCCGCAGCGCGCGCAACAGCAGGTCCGCCAACTGCTCCGCGACCTCCGTAGAGCTCAGAGGGCCCTCCGGGCTGTACCAGGTCGACAGGTGGTGGATGGACCCGAAGTGGTAGTCGACCACCAGATCCGCCGAGGTCGCCCGCGAGAACACCCCCGTCTCCTGCCCCTCCTCGATCAGCGCCCGGAAGCGCTCGTGGTACCGGCGTCTCTCCGCCCGCACCTGCTTGTTCTTCTCCGGGCTCAGATGATGCATCGAGCGGAAGAAGATCATCGCGTCGTCGAGGTTCTCGATGGTCGTGACCACGACGTCCGCCGCCGCCCGCCGCAACCGCTCCTCCACCGGCGCGTCCGCGTTCGCGAACGCGTCCAGCCGCTCCTGCTGAACGCGGAGCACGCGCGCGTACACCTCGTGCAGCAGGTCGTCCTTGGACCCGAAGTAGTGGTACAGCGCCCCCTTGGTGACACCGGCCGCCTCGACGATCTCCTGCACGGACGTGCGGTCGTACCCCTGTTCCGCGAAGAGCCGGGTGGCGGCGGCCAGCAGCCGCTGCGGGACGGGCGTACCGTCACCGTCCGTCGTCCTGGGCACTACCGCCACCAGCCTTCCCATACGTTTCACCGAGAGTCGCCTACTGAGAGTCCCCGGACCGGGTACGCAGTTCCCGACGGAGGATCTTTCCGGTCGCCGTCTTCGGCAGCTCGGGCAGAATCTCCACCTGCCTCGGGTACTTGTAGGCGGCCAGTCTCTCCTTGCAGTACGCGGCGAGCGCGTCCGGGTCCCCCTCCGCGCCCGGCCGCAGGCTGATGTACGCCTTCACGGTCTCGCCCCGGTACCCGTCGGGTACCCCGACGACAGCCGCCTCACGTACCGCCGGATGGGTGTACAGGACGTCCTCGACCTCCCTCGGCCACACCTTGAAGCCGGACGCGTTGATCATGTCCTTCTTCCGGTCGACGACGTAGAGCCACCCCTCGGGGTCCATGAACCCGATGTCGCCGGTCCGCAGCTCCCCGCCGGGGAACGTGTCCGCGGTGGCCTCCGGGAGCCGCCAGTAGCCGGGGACGACCTGCGGCCCCCGTACGAGGATCTCGCCCTGCTGGCCGAAGGGAACCTCCGCGCCCTGGTCGTCGACGATGCGTACGACGGTGTCGGGGCCCGGCACGCCCACGGCGAGCGTCCCGGAGACCGGGTCGACGGGGGCCTCCAGGGCGGGCGGTACGGAGGCGCAGGGGGCGGTGCACTCGGTGAGGCCGTAGCCGTTGCGGATGTACGGGCCGAAGCCGGCCCGGAACTTCTCCACGAGGGCGGGCGGCAGCGGGGCGCCGCCGGAGGAGATGTGCCGGAAGGAGGAGAAGTGGCCGGGGGTGACCGCCGGGTGTGCGGCCAGGGCCATGAAGGCCGTCGACGGGCCGACCGTGTAGTGCGGACGGTGCTCGGCGAACGCGTCCAGGACGACACCGGGCTCGAAGCGGTAGGCGAGGACGAGCGTGCCCGCGCTGTTCAGACTCGCGCCGAGCTGACAGACCATGCCGGTGATGTGGAACAGGGGCGCCATCGCGAAGTAGACGGGCGCCTCGGGCAGCGGAAGCCCGGTCCGCTGCCGTTCCGCGTTGTACATGATGTTGGCGTGGGTGTTGGTGGCCCCCTTGGGGGAGCCGCTGGTGCCGGAGGTGTAGCTGATCAGCGCGATGTCGGCGGGGCGCGGATCACGGTCGCCGGCGTCGGGCGCCTTGTGCCCGTACCGGGCGACGGCCGTCAGATCCTCGGCGTCCGCGGCCTGCGGCAGCCGCTCGAACGCGAGCACGCGCGCGTCGCCGCGGGTCTGGAAGTCCAGCTCGCAGCCGGTGAGCACGATCCGCACCGCAGAGTCCGCGGCCGTCTCCCGCAGGTACGACTCCCAGGCCCGGTCGGAGCAGATCAGCGCGGCCACGTCACCGTCCCGCAGGACGTGGGTGACCTCCCCGGCCTTGTACATCGGGTTGACGGGGACGACGGTCGCACCCGCCTTCCAGGCCCCCAGCAGGGCGAGCACGAAGAGCGGCGAGTTCTGCAGCATGACGGCGACCCGGTCGCCGCGCTCCAGCCCCCGGGTGAGGAGATACCCGGACACGGAGTCGCTCAGCTCGTCGACCTCGCGGTGGCTGAGCCGACCGTCGAAGTAGGCGAGGAAGGTACGGTCCGGGAAGTCGGCGGCGGTCCGGCGGAGTGCGTGGACGAGTGAGTCGTCGGGGCTGACGGGCCCGCGCTGGACGTCGCTGAGAAGGCCCAGCCAGGGCTTCGCCCCGTACAGGGAGCCGGTGTCTGCTGCGCGCTCGGCGTCGGTCATCGGGTGGCCTCCCACTTCTGCTGGATGTGGTTCATGCTGGTCAGCCAGTGGTCGGGGTCGGCGGCCCGCGCCCGGTAGTAGTCGGCGACCTCGGGGTGCGGAAGGATCAGGAAGCGGTCCTCCTCGATCCCCCGGAACAGCGCGTCCGCGACCGCCTCGGGCTCGATCGCGGTCGGCGTGAGCACCAGATCACCCGCGCTGCCGGTCCCGGCCAGCATGTCCGTGCGCACACCCTGCGGGCAGATGGCGTGCACCTTGAGCCCGCGGTGGCGGTACGTCAGCGACAGCCACTCCGCGAAGGCGTACGCACCGTGCTTGGTCACGCTGTAGGGCGCCGCGCCGATCATGGTGAGCAGCCCGGCGGCGGACACGGTGGACACGAAACGGCCACTGCCGCGCTCCAGCCACTCCGGCAGCAGTTCGTCGGCCGCCCGGACGTGCGCCATCACGTTCACGTCCCAGGCGAGCGCCCAGACCTTCTCCTCGGCCGCCTCGGACCCACCCGAGGCAAGCCCGGCGTTGGCACAGTAGACGTCCACGGTCCCACCGAGCGCGGCCCGAGCCTCACCGACGATCACGGAGGCGTCCCCGGGCACCGCGATCCCACCTATCTCGGCGGCGACGGCTTCGGCCTTGTCGGCGTCCAGATCATTGACCACGACCCGGGCTCCTTCGGCGGCGAACCGCCGTGCCAGCGCGGCTCCGATGCCACCCCCGGCTCCAGTGACGACGACTCCGGCACCTTCCACGACACCCACGATCGGTCTCCTTCGACACGACACGGCCCCAACGTCCGGCCAGACTAACCGGTCGGTATGTAGCAGGAAAGAGGTACCGGCACCCCCCCGAGGGGCGCGGGACCGTATCGATCTGCGGCTCCGCCGCGGGGCGCGACAAGCCACAACGGACCCGCACCCTACGAACTAGCAGGCGGAAGCGCTTACGGTGCCGTTGCCGGCCGTACCCACTCACGGAGGTCACCCCGCAGGACTGTCGGAACGAGGGCTGCCGGCCGCGACCAAGAGGACTGCGGGACCCGTCCGGACTACGCCCTACTGGACAGCCGGCGGGTCGGCCTCGTCACCAACCCCACCGGCGTCACCAGGGGCATGCATCCTGCCATCGACGTGATCCACGCCGAGCCGTCGCCTTCGGCGTCCAGTGGATGGACGCTGTACGACTGTGTGACTCCGCTCCCCACTCAAGTGGGGGGAGCTTCCAACCCGAAGGTTGCGGTCCAGCCCGAGCCGACCCCTCACGGGGCTAGAATAAATTACCACAGACCTGACAATAGACCGCACGCCAGCCGGAGTTGGCGCTGCCCTTGCCGGTGAAGAGGAGGCAGCCCAGCTGGCGGGCAAGTCCTTCCTCGTGCTGGACCGGCCGAACCCGGTGACCGGACGGGCGGCCCTCGGGCCCGTGCTGCACAGGGAGTTCGCGACGTTCGTCGGACGGCAGCCGATCTCCCAGGCGCACGGGATGACGGTGGTGGAGCTGGCGCGGCTGTTCAACAAGGAGTTCCTGGCCGCGCCGGTGGAGCTGGACGCCGTACTGATGTCGGGGTGGAAACGGTCGGAGTTCTACGACGCGTCGGGGCTGCCCTGGGTGCCACCGAGCCCGAACATGCCGACGCCCGACACCGCGCTGGTGTACTCGGGGACCTGCCTCTTCGAGGGGACGAACCTGTCGGAGGGGCGCGGTACGACCCGGCCCTTCGAGCTGCTCGGCGCCGAGGGGATCGACCGGCGGTGGGCAGCCGAAGCGGAGCGACTGGGGCTGCCCGGTGTGCACTTCAGGGAGGCGTACTTCGCGCCGACCTTCTCCAAGTTCCAGGGCAGGACCATCGGGGGCGTGCAGATCCATGTGCACGACCGGGCGGCCTACGACCCGGTGCGTACCGGGGTCGCGTTGCTGGTGACCGCCAAGAAGGTCTGGAGCGGCTTCGGTTGGCGCTCGGACAACTGGATCGACAAGCTCACCGGATCCACTCTGGTGCGCACGATGATCGACGCGGGAGCCGGCGTCGACGAGGTCGTGGCGGGCTGGCAGAAGGAGTTGGCAACATTCCGGCGGATGCGCGGGAAATACCTCATCTACAAGTGAGCGTGATGTATGGCCAACTCCCCCTGTCAGCAGGACGATACGCCCCACATCACGACACCACGGGCGACGGGGACTGTCATGGCGGATCCGGAGATGAGTGTTTCTCCCTACTGGGAGCTTACGTTCGACGCCGACGGCGACGCGGACGGGAGCAGACGGGAGCGGCTGCTCGCGGAGGTGAACACCCGCAAGGTGCGCGACCTCATCGTCTTCGCGCACGGCTGGAACAACGACCGGTCCATGGCGACCCGGCTCTACAGCAGGTTCTTCGAGGCCGTCCCCGCCCTCGCCCCCGCGACCGCCAGGATCGGCTACGTGGGGGTGGTGTGGCCGTCGATGCGCTTCACGGACGAGCCGATCCCCGACTTCCAGCGGTCCATGACCGCCACCGCCCTGCCCGAGGCGACCGGCCGGCCCGGGCTCGACAAGGACACCCGGCAGGCGCTCCTCGAAACGTTCCCCGGGCGGGCCACGGTCGTCGAGCAGATCGCCGGGCTGCTGGACCGGCAGTCGGGCGACGACGAGTCGCTGGAGGAGTTCGGGGGGCTGGTGCGGCTGCTCGTCGAGGTACCGCCGGAGGCACCGCAGACGGGGTTCGCGGCGGACCTCCTCCGCTCGGGCGGCGAGCCGGAGGGCGCCCCGGAGATGTTCGCGGGGAGCACGGCGGAGGTCTGTGAGGAGTTCGCGCGGGCCCTGGCCGGGCCCGAATCCCCGGTCCCTGTCGCCGAGTTCGCGCTGCCCAATCCCTGGAACGGCGCGAAGGAGCTGCTGCGGCAGGCCACGTACTACGCGATGAAGCGTCGGGCCGGAACTGTCGGCGAGCGGGGTCTCGGGCCTGCGCTCGGGCGGCTCGCCGAGGCGGCCCCCGGGGTGCGGGTGCATCTGGTCGGGCACAGTTTCGGAGCGCGGCTCGTGTCGTTCGCGCTGCGGGGGCTGCCCGAGGAGGTGTGCACGGTGAAGTCGGTGACGCTGCTCCAAGGGGCCTTCTCGCACTACGCGTTCGCGGCCGAGCTGCCCCACGACTCGTCCGCCGGCGGCGCGTTGAAGGGTCGGCAGAGCCGGATCGACGGCCCCCTGGTGTGCTGCTACTCCCACTACGACGAGGCGCTCAGCACGTTCTATCCGCTGGCCTCGCGCATGGCGGGCGAGAGCCAGGGGGTCCTCGCCGCCGACCGGGCCGTCGCGGGCTTCACCGTCGCGGATGTGCTCGGCCCCAAGTGGGGTGCGATGGGCCACGACGGTGTCCAGGCCGTGCCGGGGACGGTCAGGCTGACGATCGCCGAGGCACTGGGGGCGGGAAGGCTGCCGGTGAGCGGGTGCGTGAACGTCGACGCGGCGGCGGTGGTGAGGAACGGTGGGGCTCCGTCTGGAGCCCACAGCGACATCTGTCACTCGGAGTTGGCGCAGGTGGTGCTGGCGGCGGGCCGTATCCACTGACCCGCCGCCGGCACCATCACAGGTGCCTCAGCTGCTACCGGTTGTTACCAGGTGTTGTCGGTTGTTACCGGTGCGACGTGAACTCGACGACCTGCTGGTAGGTCGGACGGTTCTGCCAGCTGATGTTGTAGTGCTTGATGCCTCCCAGGGTGCGCTGGACGATCGAGTCGGCGCACCACTGGTTGCCCGCGGTGGTGCAGAGCTTGTCGGCGGGGTAGACCTGTGCGGCCGTCTTGCCCGCCGCGGTCTTCAGGGTGCTGATCAGGATGTCCCGGCAGCCGCTGAGCGTGCCGCCGCCGCAGTACTTCTGCGTCAGCCCGCCCTGCACCGAGTCTCCGAGAACCGCCCGGATGTCCTTGTCGACGTAGCTCCACCAGCCGTACTGGAAGGAGCTTCCCGCGTGCGCCCCGGTCGGGCCGTGGGCGGCCGAGGGGGCCTCGTCGACGGGGAGGTTGGTGGTGATGGCGGTGTAGAGGTCGGTGCCGAGGCCCGGTTGGAACTCGGCCTGTACCAGCAGCGGCCACCAGGCGTCCAGGATGCGGATCGCGTCGGCGTTGGCGTACGTCTTCGAACCCGCGGCGGTCTCCGTGCGCTTGGCGCCCGCCGTCACCCACGCGGACAGCTTGCTGACGGCCGCCGCGGCCGTGGAGTCGGTGACCGTCGAGCTGTTGAGGACCCGCAGCAGCTTCGGCAGCACGTCCTCGGCCCGTAGATCGGTGAGCGCCGCGTCGGCCATAGCCTTCACCAGTTGCGCCCTGGTCACCCCGCCCGCCGCGACGAGCTTCTTGACCCGGTCCTCCAGGAGGTTGCCCCGGTGGACGGACCCGTCGCCCCAGGAGGCGCTGGTGTAGTCCTTGGCCTGTTTGTTGTTCCAGGAGATGTAGTAGTCCTGGTCGACCGAGTTGGGGTGGGCGGAGGCCGGCGTGTAGTCGGCGGTGTTCGTCGTCGGATTCCAGTTCCGCCACTCGTAGGCGGACTGCGCCCAGACCGGGAACTCGGCGTCGACGCCACTGGCGCGCACCGGGTTGTCGCCGCTGTTGTAGTACGCGGTGTGCGTGGAGTCGGCGTAGAACCAGTTGAAGGTGTAGTTGATGTGCTGGACGGCCGCCTGGAAGGTCGCCGGACTCTTCACGTAGTCCGGGTCGTTGAGCATCTGGAAGCCGATGATCGAGTCGGCCTCGTGCATGTAGGAGGAGCGCAGGTTGGTGTAGGCGACCTTCTTCCCGCCGACCGTCGCCCGATGGCTCACCGGACCGTACTTGGTGCGGTAGACCTGCATCCGGTAGGAGCCGGCGGCCGTGCCGTCGGCCGTGGTCGGCTTCCAGGCGTTGGTCTGCTCGAGCTTCTCCATGGCCGTGCAGGTGCCGTGGTAGAGGTAGTGGACGTCGTCCTGGCACAGCTCGACCGCGTACGAGTCGATGATGTCCTGCCCGGAGGTCGTCGCGCTCCACGCGTAGTCCTGGCCGCGACCGAGTTCGACGTACATGCTCAGGCCCGCGAAGGAGGCGCCGCGCGCGCTGAGGCCCGGGCCCTGGATCTCCTGGAGCATGAGCAGCTGCGGGGCGAAGTAGCCCGTCTGCGGCCCGAAGACGGCGATCGGGTGGCCGCTGGCCGTCTTGGCGCCGCTCACCACCAGGGCGTTGGACATCCCGCGCTTGGCGGAGGTGAGGGCCGTGGCCGTCGCCGTGGTGGAGGCGCTGGTCGCGGTCGTCGTCGCGGCGCTGCCCGTACGGTCGTACACCAGCGGTTCCTCGGCGACCGTGCCGGCGTCCGGCAGTGCCTCGCCCTGCGGGTCGGCGGGAGCGGTCGCGTACGGGAAGCTCTCGCCGTTGTGGACGGTGAGGGCGGCCTCGGGGTCGTTCCGCTCGCGGAACGCCTCCCAGACCTTGGTGCCCTGGACGACGCCGTACTGGGACTGCGCGGCCATCAGCGAGATCGCGTTGTTGACCTCGCCGCCGCCGCCGGAGCCGAAGAGCGCGCCGATCACGGAGGCCAGCGCGACCAGGTCGGTGGTCTTGAAGTGCTGGATGGTGCCCGCGTTGGTGATCGAGTCCTTCCAGCCGGTGAGGACGTACTCGCCGGGGAAGGTGCGTGCGCTGTCGGAGGCGTCGATGTAGGAGTTGATGCCCGCGACATAGGCGTTGACGTCGGCGAGGGCCTGCTGGCCGCGGGCGCCGTTGGTGGCGACCGCGTTGTCTATCTGCGCCTGGAGGTCGGCCTCGGTGTACGGGGCGTGGCGCCAGAACTCCTGTTCAAGGCCCTGGTTGGAGGGGTCACCGCCGGCGAAGGGCGTGAGCTGGCCGCGTCCGACGTGCCGGAAGACGTCCATCAGCCAGAGGCGGTCCTGGGCGGCGGCGTACCCGGCGCCGAACTCGGTGCCGTAGCGGGTGGTGCCTGTGATGTGCGGCACACCCGTCTTCTTGTCACGGACGATCGTCACGTCGGTGCGGCCGGCCGGGGCCAGGGTGGAGGCGACCTGGTCGGCGGCGACCCCGAACGACGAGTCGTTGAAGAAGTTGTTGATCGTGGTGTTGGTGAGGCCGGTGTAGCCCGTGGCCAGGTTGGCATAGGGCCCGAGCTGGTCTTCCGCGTGGTCGGGCTGCGATCCGAAGGCCTGGTTCAGGAGGATCTGGGCGAGGGTCGCGTTGCCGTTCTGGCCGGGCGGCAGGATGTCGGAACACTGGCCGCCGCAGTAGTCGTTCGCCGTGGCGGCCTGGGCCTCGGTCGCCGGGGAGAGCGGAGAAAGCGGCGACAAAAGACCGGCAATGAGTGTGCATACGGCTGCGGTCTTCAGGAACCCGAAGAGTCCGCCGGGAGTTCTCAGTCTGTCGAAGGTTCTATCGACGGTGTTGCCTGGGGTGCGCCGTGACATGGCAGCTCCTCCGGACCGGGGGGTGGGCCACTCCGAACGGAGTGGGCCAGAGGTTACCGCCGGTATCCCCGCGATAGAAGATGAACATGCGTCACTTTTGAACAACGTGGTACAGGAATTCCGTTGGGGAGTGCGGAAGCACTTCGAGGCGCTGGACGCGAAACCCGGTCCGGCTCCGTGCTCAACAGGTGTTGCACAGACAGCCGACAGTTGCGGGAGGTAACCGTGGAGGGTGGTCCGGCGGACGGCTTAGAGCCGTTGACGTCGGTCCCGAGGGGGCCCGGCGAGCGGCTTATGGCCGTCATCGGAAAACAGATGGAGCCGAATCGCTTGTCGATACGTCTATTCGGCGACGTCCGTTCGACGACGCCGAAGTGACCGAAGTACAGGTGCAGATGTGACGGAGGTGCAAGGCGATGGCCGGTTTCCGGAGTCTGGCGAGACAGGTGCGGGACCCGCGGTGCGATCTGGCACTGCGGCGGTACTCGCTCCGTAAGTGCCTTGAACGATTCGCCCCTTACGGGCACAGGGCGACCTGGGACCACCTGTGCTCCCGGGCCGGGTTCGGGCCCGAGGACCGCTCCCCCGATCCAGCGCGGCTCGTGGCCGCACTGGACGAGCTGGAGGAAGCGCGCTCGGTCTGGCAGGCCTACGAGGTGGAGTTCGCGAAGCGCCGCAAGAAGGAGAAGTTCGACGGGCTGCGCAGGCCCGGGAGCGTGGACGACTGGCATCGGCTGACCTGGGGTGGGTTCGGGGTGGCCTGGTGCGACGATCCGGGGGTGCACCCCCACGAACCGCTGGCCGAGGTGCTGCGACGGCTGATCGCCGCCCTGGAACGCGAACCGGGCTCGGTGTGCCCGGTGTGCGACGGGGAGCGCCTCACCTGGAAGTACGACCTGGCCCATGAGCCGTCGTCGGGTCCCGTCTGCACGGAGTGCGGCATCGTGGTGCCGCGGCCCGTACTGACCCCCGAGGCCCTGGCGGAATCCAGGCGCGGACGGCTGCTGCTTGCGTCGGCCTGAGCACGACGGGGGTGCGCCGGGGATGCCGCACCCCCCTACCGAACCGTCCGGCCCACGCCCGCTGTCCGTGGTGACGCAGGTGCGCCCCAAAGGGGCGCGGGGAACTGCGCGACAAGCCACAACGAACCCGCAGCGAAACTCCGCACCCTCGGCGGAGCCCATAGCAGCGACAAAATCCATGGCTCCACCCCATTTCCCGCGAGGAGAGTTGACGGCGATGACACCCACCTGAGCGACAGCACCCGCCGCCCGAGGAGCCACCCATGTCGACGCTGCGCGTCACCGCCGAAGTCCTGACCGTCCACCCGCACCCGAACGCCGACGCCCTCGAACTCGCCCAGGTGGGCCTGTATCGCGCGGTGATCGCGAAGGGGGCGTACCGCACCGGTGAAGCGGCCGTGTACATCCCCGAGCAGTCCGTGCTGCCGGGCGAACTGGTCGATGAGCTGGGCCTGACCGGACGGCTGGCGGGGAGCAACTCGGACCGGGTCAAGGCGGTACGGCTGCGCGGTGAACTGTCGCAGGGCATCGTGTGCCGGCCCCGCGCACTCACGGACGTGGACCTCGCGCGGGCCGCGGCCGAGGGCGCCGACTTCGCGGAGCGGCTGGGCATCGTCAAATGGGTGCCGCCGATCCCGCCCACCATGAACGGCGACGTCGAGTCCGCGCCCGACCTTCTGAGCTGGGTCGACATCGAGAACATCCAGCGCTACCCCGGCATCTTCACGCCGGGCGAGCCGGTCGTCCTCACCGAGAAGCTGCACGGCTCGGCCTGTCTGCTGACGTATCTCGCGGACGAGGGGCGCGTCCAGGTCTCCTCGAAGGGATTCGGCGCCAAGTCCCTGGCCCTGAAGGAGGATCCGCGCAATCTGTACTGGCGTGCGGTGACCGCCCACGACGTCGCCGGGGCCGCGGCCGAGCTCGCCGAGCGGCTCGGGGCACGCCGGGTCGGGATCTTCGGCGAGGTCTACGGAGCGGGCGTACAGGATCTGGCGTACGGCGCGGACGGGCGGCGCGAGACGCTCGGGTACGCCGTGTTCGACGTGTCGGCGGAGGTCGACGGGGAGGTCCGCTGGCTCGACGCGGCAGAGCTGCTGGAGGGCCGACTGCCGCTCGTACCAAGGCTGTTCGAGGGTCCGTACGACATCGACCGGATCTTGGAGATCGCGAGCGGGCGCGAGACGGTGTCCGGGCGGGGGCTGCATCTGCGGGAGGGTGTCGTGATCCGGCCGGCTGTCGAGCGGTACAGCGCGGTGACCGGCGGGCGGGCCATCGCCAAGGCGGTCAGTCCGGCGTATCTGACACGCAAGGGCGGGACGGAGTACGAGTAGGAGCCGGGCCGGCGCCGCGCCTCTCCACCATCAGGCGGGATCCTGCCTGGCGTTCGCCGAAGACGTCGTCCGGGTTGGAGAGGACGCAGCCCTCCAGGGACAGACAGCCGCAGCCGATGCAGTCGGTGAGATGGTCCCGGAGCCGGTTCAACTGCTTGATGCGCTCGTCGAGTTCGGAGCGCCAGTTCTCGGAGAGCCGGGACCAGTCCTCCCGGGTGGGGGTGCGTTCCTCGGGAAGCTCGGCGAGCGCCTCGCGGATCGTGGCGAGCGGGATGCCGACGCGTTGCGCGGCCCGGACGAAGGCGACCCGGCGCAGCGCGTCACGGCTGTAGCGGCGCTGGTTACCCGAGGTACGGCGACTGGTGATGAGGCCCTTGGACTCGTAGAAGTGCAGGGCGGAGACGGCGGCGCCGCTGCGGGCGGCGAGCTGGCCGACCGTGAGTTCGTGGATCTTCTCGGGAATCTGGGGCACCCCTCGAACCCTACCCACCCGATACGGACCACAGTCCGTTGACATGGGGCCCACGGCCTACCATGCTAAGCAGTTGCTTAGACATGTGCGGCTATTTTGACGCAGTGCGGTTGCTGGGACACAGTGGCAAGGAGGCCGGGAATGGCAGAGCCGAGGATCTTCACGGGTGCGGACGACCTGAAGGCGGCGGTGGGCGAGCAACTGGGGTACACGGACTGGCTGGAGATCGACCAGAAGCGGATCGACCTGTTCGCCGACGCGACCGGCGATCACCAGTGGATCCACGTGGACCCGGACAAGGCGGCCACCGGCCCCTTCGGGACGACCATCGCGCACGGCTACCTCACCCTGTCGCTGCTGCCGCTCTTCGGGCCGCAACTGATCAAGGTCGAGAACGTGAAGATGGGCGTCAACTACGGGACGAACAAGGTCCGTTTCCCCTCCCCGGTCCCGGTCGGCTCGCGCCTGCGCGCCACCGCGCGGATCTCCGGGGTCGAGGACGTGACCGGCGGAGTGCAGGTGACCGTCGCCTTCAGTGTGGAGCGCGAGGGCGGCGACAAGCCGGTGTGCGTCGCCGAGTCGGTGTCGCGGTACTACCTCTGAGCCGGTGAACCGAGCGGTGGACCGGGCTATCCGGCCCCCACCATCCGCAGCACGAGGTCGGCGTAGAGCGCGCCGACCTCGTCCGGTGTACGCGAACCGTTGACGTTGAACCAGCGGGCCACGTCGACGCACAGCGACAGCACGGCCAGCGTCGTGCCCTGTATGTCGGGCACGTCGAACTCGCCCGCCTCCACCCCGTCCTCGAGGATCCCGCGCACCTCGGCGTCGCACTGGCGGCGCAGCGCGAGGATCTCGGCGCGGGCGTCGGGGCCGAGGGAGTCGAGTTCGTACTGCACGACCCGTGCGGTGGTGCGCCCCCCGGCGTGCCAGCGGACGAAGGAACTGACGGCCTCCGTCAGCCGTTCGGCCGCGGTGCCCTCGGTCCGTGCCGCCGTACGCAGGATGTCGACGGCCTTCTCGTGGCCGATCCTGCTGATCCGGTGGAGCAGCTCTTCCTTGGTCTTGTAGTGGATGTAGAGCGCGGCCGGGCTCATGCCCGCGCGGCCCGCGATGTCACGGGTCGTCGTCGCGTGGTAGCCGCGCTCGGCGAAGGCCTCCACCGCGGCCACGAGCAGCCGCCGGGCCGCGTCGGGGGTCACCTCACCCCACGGCGCCGCTTCGCCGCCGGCCGTCTCCTCCGCCGTACTCATCGCCCGTTCGCCCCTTCCACTGACAGTGACCCCCCACTGTACCGCTGCGGGTGAGCGAGCGCTTAGGGCGCCTGTTCGGGGCCTTGCGGATCAGTGCTTCTCGAAGGGGTCGTACTCGGCGAGCAGCTTCTCCAGCCGGGCCTGGTCGACCCGGCTGACGATCTGCCCGGCCTCCTGGCGGTCACGGATGACCTTGGCCAGGGTGAAGGCGGAGGTCACCAGATAGAGGACGGCGATCCCGAGGAAGCCACGCACCCAGGCGTCGGCCTGCAACCGGAAGATGCCGATGGCCGTCGCCCCCATGGCGATCCCGAAGGACGCGACGGCCTGGCCGTAGAAGGCCGCCGTGCTCTGCTGCTTGACCGGTGTGTCACTCATGGGGACAAGAATCGGCCACCTTGGCCCGTGCCACATCCGTCGAGATACTCAGACAGGTACTCAGCTCGGCCAGGTACTCGGCTCGGCCGAGACGGGCCTCAGAAGGCCGATACGCCGGTCAGCGCGCGACCGATCAGCAGTTTCTGGATCTGGCTCGTGCCCTCGTAAAGGGTCATCACGCGGGCGTCGCGCAGGAGTTTGCCCACCGGGTACTCGTCGATGTAGCCGTAGCCACCGAAGACCTGGAGGGCGTTGTTCGCGGCGCGGACGGCGGCCTCGGAGGCGAAGAGCTTGGCCTTGGAGGCCTCGGTGGCGAAGGGCAGGCCGCGGTCGATCAGGTCGGCGACGCGCCAGGTCAGCAGCCGGGCCGCGTCGACGTCCACGGCGATGTCGCTGAGCAGCTCCTGCACCAGTTGGTGCCGCGCGATGGGCCCGCCGAACTGCTCGCGCTCGCCCGCGTATCGCACGGCGGCGTCCAGGGCGGCCTGGGCTATCCCGACACACCCGGCGGCGACCGACATCCGGCCCTTGGCGAGCGCCGACATGGCCACGGAGAAGCCCTTGCCCTCGGGGGCCAGCATCGCCGAGGCGGGCACGCGCACATCCTCGAAGACCAGTTCGGCGGTGGCCTGACCGCGCAGCCCGAGCTTGCCGTGCAGGGTGCGGCGGGTCAGTCCTGGGGTGTCGGTCGGCACGAGGAAGGCGGAGACGCCCTTGTGTCCGGGGGCGTCGGTGGAGCGCGCGAAGAGCAGCACCACGTCGGCCCAGGTGCCGTTGGTGATGAACATCTTGGTGCCGTTGACCACGTATTCGTCGCCGTCCCGCACCGCCCGCGTGGTGAGGTTGCCGGCGTCGGACCCGGTGCCCGGTTCGGTCAGGCCGAAGCAGCCGACGTACTCGCCTGAGGTGAGGCCTGGCAGCCAGCGGCGCTTCTGCTCCTCGGTCCCCCAGTGCGCGACCGTCTTGGCCACCAGCCCCAGGGACACGGAGACGATTCCACGGACGGAGGAGTCCCCGCGGCCGAGTTCCTCGGTCACCAGGCAGTACGCGAGATGGTCGCCGCCCGAGCCGCCGTACTCCTCGTCGACGGTCAGCCCCAGGAAGCCCACGTCACCCAGCTTCTTGACGATCGACCGGTCGACGTCCTCGGCGCGGTCCCAGGCGACGACGTTCGGGGCGATCTCGCGCTCGACGAAGTCCCGGGCGAGCCGCCGGACAGCGGTCTGCTCCTCGCTCAGTTCCAGGTTCATGACGAGCCCCACCTCACAGGCGTAGATGCCATTTAAATTAGCACTGCTAGTTTACAGCGGCAGCCCTACTATGTGCGCCATGGCCCGACCGCGCAAGCCCCTCCTCAGCACCGACCTGATCGTCGAGACGGCACGGGCGCTGGTGGACGCGGAAGGGCTGGCTGCCCTGTCGACCCGCCGGCTCGCCGCCGAGCTGGGGGTCAGCGGGCCGTCCCTCTACAACCACTTCCGCACGAAGGACCAGATCCTGGAGGCGGTCGCGGACTCGGTGAGTGTGCTGGTCGACCTGTCGATGTTCGACCGGGGCGAGCAGGAAGAGGGGGGCGAGGGCGCCGGGGAGCGCCCGGACTGGCGTACCGCGCTGCACGACTGGGCGGTCTCCTACCGGGCCGCCCTGCGCGACCACCCGAACATCGTTCCGGTGATGGCCCGTGGGCCCGGCCGCCGCCCGGCGGGCCTGCGCGTCGCCGACGCCGTCTACGGCGGGATGGTCGACGCGGGCTGGCCGCCCGCCCAGGCCACGTCGATCGGCGCGCTGATGCGGTACTTCATCATGGGCTCCGCGCTCGGCTCCTTCGCCGGAGGCTTCGTGGACGACGAGAGCGCCTACGACCCGGCCGACTATCCCCACCTCGGACAGGCCCACCTCCTCTCCGAGCAGCAGGAGAAGATCGACGAGCGGGCCTTCGAGACCGGCCTCACGGCACTGCTGGCCGGGCTGGCACAGCAGTACGAGCAGCTGGAGGGACCCGAGCAGACCTGAATGGACCCGGGTGGACCTGGGTGGACCTGGGTGGACCTGGGTGGACAGCTCGCCGCGCATATTTCGGTGGGCGCCGAACTGTCCGTACCCCATGCTGGGGCCATGACCACGAGGGATGCGAGGGATACGCGGGGGGCGAGGAAGCCGGGCCGTGCGTCCGGTCTCGCGGCGTTGGCCGGGCTGATGGCGGACGAGACGCGTGCCGGATTTCTGCTGGCCCTGCTGGACGGACGGGCGTGGACGGCCGGAGAACTGGCGCGGCACGCCGGGGTCGCCCCGTCGACGGCCAGTGAGCATCTGGGCCGGCTCGTCGCCGGTGGGCTGCTCACCGAGGAACGCCAGGGGCGGCACCGCTATGTGCGGCTGGCCGACGCCCGCGTGGCCCAGCTCGTCGAGGAACTCGCCGCCCACGCCGGACCTCCCTCGGCCGAACCGCCGCGCACGCTGCGGGAGTCCGGTGCCGGGTCCGCGATGGCACGCGGCCGTACCTGCTACGACCATCTCGCCGGACGGCTCGGCATCGCCCTCACCGACGCGCTGACCGGACGGGGGCTGCTCAGCCAGGACACCGGGTTCGCACTCACGGACGACGGGCTGCGCTGGTTCGCCACCGTCGGCATCGACCTCGACCGCTCCGGTCGCCGCCCCCTCACCCGCGCCTGCCTCGATTGGACCGAGCGCCGCCCCCACCTCGCGGGCATCGCGGGCGCCGCCCTGTGCCGGCACGCCCTGGACGCCCGCTGGTGCGTACGCATCGGCTCGGAGCGGGCGGTTCGGGTGACCCCCGAAGGGGAAACCCGCCTCGCCCAGCTCCTCGGCATCGAGGCGACGGCCCTGCGCTGACCCGCCGTACGGCACTCCGCCGTAGGACGATCCGCAGCACGGCCGGACGCCGTACAACCGGCCGCACAGCCCGCCCCCGGCCTCACGTCCGAAATTCGCGAGCCCTTCCCGCCCGACCTGCCTAGCCTCTGGAGCATGATGACCTCCTCTCCGTCCCGTCGCCCGGCACCCCGAGCGGAGGTGCTCGCCACCGTCGCGGCCTGTGTGACCGTGGTGCTGTGGGCCTCCGCGTTCGTCTCGATCCGCAGCGCGGGGGCCGCCTACTCCCCGGGGGCGCTGGCGCTCGGGCGGATGCTCGCCGGGTTCGTGACGCTGGGGGCGATCTGTCTCGTACGCCGGGAGGGGCTGCCGCCCCGGTCCGCGTGGCGCGGGATCGCGATCTCGGGGGTGCTCTGGTTCGGGGTCTACATGGTGGTCCTGAACTGGGGCGAGCAGCAGGTGGACGCGGGGACGGCCGCCCTGGTGGTGAACGTGGGGCCGATCCTCATAGCCCTGCTCGGCACCCGGCTGCTCGGCGATCCGATGCCGCCCCGGCTGCTCGCGGGCATGGCGGTGTCGTTCGCGGGCGCGGTGACCGTGGGGCTGTCGATGTCCGGCGGGGGCGGCACCTCGGTGCTCGGGGTGGCGCTGTGTCTGCTCGCGGCTGCCGCGTGGGCCACGGGTGTCGTCGCGCAGAAGCCGGTTCTCGGCCGGGCGAGCGCCCTTCAGGTGACGACGTTCGGCTGCCTGTTCGGCGCTCTGACCTGTCTGCCTTTCGCCGGGCAACTGGTCGGCGATGCCGCCGACGCGCCGCTCTCGGCCACCCTCAACATGATCTACCTGGGCGTCTTCCCGACCGCGCTGGCGTTCACGACCTGGGCGTACGCGCTGGCCCGTACGACGGCCAGCCGCATGGGCGCGACCACCTATGCCGTGCCCGCCCTGGTCGTCCTGATGTCCTGGCTGGCGCTGGGCGAGGTGCCGGGACTGCTCACGCTGGCGGGCGGCGGGCTGTGCCTCGCGGGCGTGGCGGTCTCGCGCTCCCGGGCACGAGCGCGGACGCAGGTGCCGGGGGCCGTGGCCGCCGAGGAGGTCGCCCCGGCGCGGCCACAGCCCGACAGGGCCGACGAGTCAGCGTGAACGCGCCCTGTCAGCACGGCCCGGGGACGCGGACGGCGCCGGTCGCGTCGACGTCAGATGCGCGTACACGACGATGTTGCCGCTGTAGCCGGTCCGTCGGTCGTAGCCGCCGCCGCAGGTGATGAGCCGCAGCTCGGGGCGGGCACGGGCGCCGTACACCTCCTTGCTGGGGAAGTGCGCCTTGTCGTACGTCCTCACGGCGTCGACGGTGTAGACGGCCGTACGCCCGTCCGCGCGCCGGAGTTCGACCCGCCGCCCGGGCGTGACCGCGTCGAGGCCGATGAACACGGCGGCCCCGGCGCGGGTGTCGCGGTGCCCTACGACGATCACCGTGCCGTTCTCGCCGGGGGACGGCCCGTCCGCGTACCAGCCGACCAGGTTGGAGTTGTCGCCCGGGGGCGCGGTGAGCTGCCCGTGCCGGTCGAGGTGCAGGTCCACGACCGGCGCCTCGACATCGATGTACGGAACGGTGAGCTTGGTGGGACGGGAGCGAGGGAGCAGGGCCGGCCCCCGTGGCGTGGCCGGCCTTCCCGGGTGGACGCCGGGCGGCGCCGGCCTGGCGGGCCCCGGCCGTCCGCGCGCGGGACCGCCCGTCCGGGTCGGAGTCGGTACGGCTTGCTCGGGCCGCCCGTTCGCGGAGCCGCCCGCCGGGGTCGGCGCTGCCTGCTCCGGCCGCCCGTTCGCAGGACTGCCCGCCCTGGCCGGCGCTGCCTGCCCGGGACGTCCGGTGGGCGGTGCGACCGGTGCGCCGCCGGTGACGGTGACGGGCGCGGGGGCCGGCTCGTCGACCCGGGCCCACCAGACGCCGCCCACCGCCAGGGCGACGGTCAGGACGACCGTGCGCGTCAGGCGGTAGGCGCGCGTCCGGCGCCAGGGCCTGGGCCGACGGATGTCGTTACGCCGCTCCATCGGCGCGTCGGCGCGTCCGGAGGTAGACCACTCCGCCGACCACGATCAGGCCCACGGCAGCCGCGCCGGCGACCGGCGAGAAGGCCTCCGCCCGGGCGACACCGCCACCACCCGCGGGCACCCCGCCGTGCGGGCCGCCGGGGCCTCCGCCGGGCCCACCCGGGCCGCCAGGCAGGGTCGGTGTGGGGGTCGGGGTCGGGTTGCCGGTCGGACAGTCGACCTGGAACACCTTGTGCTTGCCCGCGCCGTTGCCGCCGACGATCGTCCACGTGAGCTTGTACTGACCGTCCGGGAGCGCGAGGGGCATGGTGTGTCCGGTGCCGTCGTTCTCCAGCTGGAGGGTGTCTGCGAGCGTGGCGCCGTTCGCGATCAGGGGCTGGGTCTCGATGGACCACTCGATGTCCTGGTTGTCGGGGAGGTCGTCGAAGTTGAACGCGTCGAGGTAGAAGTCGCAGACCTTGGGCTGGTTGCGCTGGTCGGTGAAGGGCGTACCCACCTTGTGGATCTTGACGTCTCCGTTGTCGCCGGGAGCGGCGACGGCGGGCGCCACGACGAGGGTGGTGCCCGCGAGGGTGAGGGCCGCGAGCGCGGCGGTGCGGACGCCGGTCCGGCGTGGACGGAGTGAGGTGGTCATGCGCGGTTCCTCCGAGTCAGATGATTTTCATACAAATCACGCTTCTTCTGACTCTCTTTCACATTCGCGCCCTCAGGGGTGGGAGCACCGCCCTGCACCCCGTCGGATATCACCCGTCCGGTCCCTGCCGTCCCGACGGCGCCCCTGAGTTGCGGTGCCGGTCCGGGGCAGCCGGCTCCGCACCGGCCCCCGGCCCTGGCCCCGGCCCTGCGCCCGGGCGCATCGCCGTCCCCGCCGACAGCAACAGCAGCGCGCCGAGCATCACGAACGGCGCCGCCACGCCCGTGACCCCGGCGACCAGACCGGCCGTGGCGGGCGCGGCGACCTGGCCGAGCCGGTTGCCGGTCAGGCGAAGCGCGAGGGCAGTGGAACGGGCGCCGGCCGGGGCCGCCTGCACGACCGTCGTCATCGACAGCGGCTGCCCGACGCCCAGACAGAAGCCGAGCACCGCGAGCATCAGGGCCAGCCCCCACACCGGCACCGGCAGCGCGATCCCCGCGCACAGCACCGCCGCGAGCAGACAGGTCACGGTGAGCAGCACCCGACGGCCGAGCAGCCGCAGCAGCGGGGTCAGCACCAGACGGCACGCGATGGTGGCCGCCGCGCGCAGTCCGAGGAGTACGCCGATCACCGCGGGCGCGATACCCCGGTGCTCGCCGACCACCGGAAGGTAGGCGGTGAGGATGTCGGTCGCCGACAGCACGGCGAGGCTGACGAAGATGCCGGCGGGTACACCCCGGGTGCGCAGGATGCGGTGCACTGGGACGCGATCGCCCTGCTCCGTACGGGACTTGACGGCCGTACGGTCCTCGACGCGCCACAACGACGTGAACGACAGCGCGGCGACCCCGGCCGCGACCAGCAGGGCGCGGGCGCTGGTGGCCGCCATGTCGTGGCCGCCGATCAGCGCGCCCGCCGCCATCGGGCCGATGAACTGGCCAAGCGAGACGCCGATGGTGAAGTGGCCGAAGTTGCGGTCCTGTTCGTGCGGGGCGGACCGGCGGGCGACGATCGACTGGCCGCCGATGACGAAGCAGAGGTGACCGAGGCCCATCACTCCGCTCCACGCGGCCATCACACCGAGGGAGTCGGCGGTCGCCCCGAGAGCGCAGCCACCGGAGACCAGAAGGGCGCCGACGGTCAGCAGGGGTGCGCAGCGGCCGTGGTCGGTGCGGCGGCCCAGCGGTACGGCGGCGAAGAGCGGGAGCAGGGCGTACGCGGCGGCGATCACGCCGATCGCCCGCTCGTCCGCTCCCAGCGCGAGGGCCCGGTAGGAGACGGCGGGCCGGGCCATCGACACCGCCCCCTGCGTGAAGCTGAAGGCGATGACGAGGCGGAGCAGCCAGCCGCGGTTCCCACCGGGCCTCATGGTGTTGTCCTCCCGGACGGATGCGCGAATCAGTCGCGGTACGGATGCGGATCAGATGATGCCGAACAGGATTCCCGCTCCGAGGATGGCCAGCGAGGTCAGCACCGCCCACTTGACCACGAACTTGGTGTGGTCGCCGAACTCGACCTTCGCCATGCCGACGAGGACGTACACGGCCGGCACCAGCGGGCTGGACATGTGCAGGGGCTGGGCGATGAGGGAGGCGCGGGCGATCTCCAGCGGCGAGACACCGTGGGCCGCGCCGGCTTCGGCGAGCACCGGCAGGACGCCGAAGTAGAAGCCGTCGTTGGACATGAAGTAGGTGAGCGGGATGCTCAGCAGGCCGGTCACGAAGGCCATGTGCGGGCCCATGCCGTCGGGGATGTTGTCGACGAGCCAGCGGGCCATGTGGTCGACCATGCCGGTGCCGGTGAGGACGCCGGTGAAGACGGCGGCGGCGAAGACCATGCCCGAGACGTTGAGGACGTTCTCCGCGTGGGCGCCGAGCCGGGCCTTCTGGTCGGGCATGTGCGGGAAGTTGACCGTCAGGGCGAGCGCGGCGCCGAGCAGGAACAGCACCGGGATGGGCAGCCACTCCATGATCATGGAGGTGAGCAGCGTGACCGTGAGGAGCGCGTTGAACCAGTAGAGCTTGGGGCGCAGGGTGGTGCGGTTCGGGTCGAGGACCTTCAGCATCCGGTCGTCGTCGTCATCGTCGGCGCCACCGTCGACGGCGCCCTCGGTACCCGAACCGCCGGTCGGCGCGGCCGAGTTGCCCGCACCGGATCCACCGGCCGACTTCGCGCCCGAACCGGCGCCGACGAGGACGGTCTCCGACTCCGTCTCCGGCTCCTCCACCAGGACCGCGTCCAGGGTGAGCACGCCGAGCCGCTTGCGCTCGCGGCGTCCGAGGACGTACGAGAGGGCGATGACGAAGGCCAGACCGACGGCGAGTGCCGGGATCATCGGGACGAAGATGTCGCTGGCGTCCAGCTTCAGGGCCGTCGCGGCACGGGCCGTCGGGCCGCCCCAGGGGAGGGTGTTCATCACACCGTTGGCCATCGCGGCGACGCCGGTCATCACGACGAGGCTCATCTTCAGGCGCTTGTACAGGGGGTACATCGCCGAGACCGTGATCATGAAGGTGGTCGAGCCGTCGCCGTCGAGGGAAACGATCGCCGCGAGGATCGCCGTGCCGACGACGATGCGCAGCGGGTCGGCCTTGGCGAACTTCAGGATGCCCCGGACGATCGGGTCGAAGAGGCCGACGTCGATCATCACACCGAAGTAGACGATCGCGAACATGAGCATCGCCGCGGTGGGGGCCAGGCTGGTGACGCCGTCGATGACGTAGTCACCGAGCTTGGCGCCCTTCCCGACGAAGACGCAGAAAAGTGCCGGGATCAGTACGAGCGCCGCGATCGGCGACATCTTCTTCATCATGATCAGGACCAGGAAGGTCGCGATCATCGTGAAGCCCAGAATGGTCAACATGAGTGGGTTACCTAACGTTCGCCCTTGAACTCCCACCGGAGTCGGCAGTGCGTTGACGTTAGGTCGGCCCCACAAGTCTTAACAAGACGTTGACGTGCGAGCAATAAGCGCAAAACTCCAGGTCACAGCGTTGTCACGGCGTTGTGCCTGCCGGCGCGAGATCGATGGGTACCCCATTCAGTACGGCGTTGCCCGACAGCGGGTCGAGAAGTCGGCCGTCGAGGAGCTGGTTGACGTTGACACCGGGGTCGGTGGCGGCGTGTGAGAGACGGGTCCCGGGCCGGTCGTGTCCCCACCCGTGGGGCAGGCTCACGACCCCCCGCCGTACGACGTCGGTGATCTCGGCGGGGGCCACCACCTCTCCCCCGGCGCCCTTGATCCGCACGGGGGCGCCGTCGAGCACGCCGAGACGGGCGGCGTCCTCGGGGTGGATGTGCAGGGTGCAGCGGTTGGTGCCGCCGGTGAGGGCGGGCACGTTGTGCATCCAGCTGTTGTTGGAGCGAAGATGCCGACGCCCGATGAGCACGATCCCGGCGGGACTCTCACCGAGGGCCTCACGCAGACGCGGCAGGTCGTCGGCGATGGGCCGCGGCAGCAGTTCGATCTTCCCGCTGCGGGTCTTCAGCGGCTGCGGCAGCCGCGGCTGGAGCGGTCCGAGGTCGATGCCGTGCGGGTGGTCGAGCACCTTCGCCAGGCTCAGCCCGTCCGGTCGTACGCCGAAGCCGTCGCCGTACGGTCCCAGGCGCAGCATCAGGTCGAGGCGCCGCTCGGGCCCGGTGTCGCCGCCCAGCTCCTTGGCGAGTTGCTGCGGATCGCGGCCATGGACCGGGGAGTGGGGCTCCTTGACGGCCTTGCCGAGGGTCTGGTCGATGACCATGGCGTCGACGGCGACGGGGTCGGCGCCGTGCATGCCGGTCGCGGCCAGGACGAGCCGCGCGAGGATCTCGGTCTCGGCCATCCCGCCCGGCTCCAGGGGGACGGCGGGGCGGTTGTAGCGGACCTGGTTGCGGACGGCCAGGGTGTTGAGGGCGAAGTCGTGGTGGGGGCTCTGCGAGGGCGGGGGCGGGGGCAGGACGACGTGCGCGTGGCGCGAGGTCTCGTTCAGGTAGGGGTCGACGCTGACCATGAAGTCGAGCGAGTCAAGCGCCTTGTCGAGCCGGTCGCCGTCGGGTGCGGAGAGGACGGGGTTGGCGGCGACGGCGATGAGGGCCCGGATCGGCTCGCCCTCGGCGGTGGGGGTGTCGATCTCCTCGGCGAGCGCGGAGAGCGGCAACTCGCCCTTCGCCTCGGGGTGTCGGCTGACCCGCGAGTGCCAGCGGCCCAGCGTGAACCCGTGGCTGGGCCCGGCCGGCCGGGGTGTCCTGTCGGTCGCCGCCTGCGGGAAGAGGGCGCCGCCGGGCCGGTCCAGGTTGCCGGTGAGGATGTCGAGAACGTCGACCAGCCAGCTGGCGAGGGTGCCGTACGGGACGGTGCAGGTGCCGAGGCGGCCGTATACGGCGGCGGTGGGCGCGGCGGCGAGTTCACGGGCGAGGGCACGGATGGTGTCGGCGTCCACGTCGCAGGCCTCGGCGACGGCCTCGGGGGTGAAGTCCCGTACGGCCGCCTCCACTTCGTCGACCCCTTGGACGTGCGGCGCCAACTCGCCCAGGTCGACGAGGTGTTCGTCGAAGAGGACCTGGGTCATCGCGGCGAGCAGCAGGGCGTCGGCGCCGGGGCGGATCGCGATGTGCCGGTCGGCGAGCTTGGCGGTGCGGGTGCGGCGCGGGTCGATGACGGTGAGCGTGCCGCCGCGCGCCTTCAGGGCCTTGAGCTTGCCGGGAAAGTCGGGCGCGGTGCACAGACTCCCGTTGGACTCAAGGGGGTTGGCGCCGATGAGCAGCAGATGGTCGGTGCGGTCGAGGTCGGGTACGGGGATCGCGTTGGCATCGCCGTACAGCAGGCCGCTGGAGACGTGCTTGGGCATCTGGTCGACCGTAGAGGCGCTGAACACGCTGCGGGTGCCGAGGCCGGCGAGCAGCACCGGCGGGTAGAGCGCCCCGGCCACGGTGTGCACGTTCGGGTTCCCGAAGACGGCTCCGACGGAGTTCGCCCCGTACCGCTCGACCACGCCCCGGATGCCGGCGGCGACGGCGTCGAAGGCCTCCGCCCAGCTGGCCTCGCGCAACTCGCCGTCCCGTCGCACGAGGGGGGTGCGCAGCCGGTCGGGGTCACTGTCGAGGGCCCCGAAGGAGGCGCCCTTGGGGCAGATGAAGCCTTGACTGAACACGTCGTCGCGGTCGCCACGGGCACTGGTGACCCGGCCGCTCTCGATGGTGAGCGTCAGTCCGCAGGTGGCCTCGCACAGGGGACAGACGCGCAGGGCTGTACGGGAGTCGGTGGGGCTGGACACGGGTCCTCCCGGTTGGGTGGCGGCAACGGTGACGCACGGTCGGAGCCGAGCATACCGACCGGTACGGATGGAGGGGAGGGGTTGTGCGCACTCACCTCGGACCCGCCCGCCGAGCAGGCCGGGGGTCTCAGTCCAGGACCCGCGCCAGATACGCCCGCAGCAGCTCCCGCATCTCCGCGATGATCCGCTCGTCACCCTCGGGGGTGACCCGGAAGGCCAGGTGGAACAGGGTGTCGGCGGTCTCCGTGGCGACCAGGAAGGTGCGGCGCAGGTCGTCGTCCGGTTCGCGGCCGAGGACACCGGAGAGGAGGGTGGCGAGGGTGTCGGCGACACGGTGGTTGGGTTCGGCGTCGCGTTTGCCGACCGGGATCTGGTTGCCGAAGTCGACGAGCGAGAACCCGGGCGCGGTTCGCTTCATGGTCAGGTACTCGTCGAGCACGGCGTCCATGGCCTCTCGCCACCCGCCGCCGCTCTCCTGCCGGAGGCGCTCGGTGACGCGCGCGATGAAGACCTCCAGGTTCCGCTGGGCCAGCGCGTCCGCCATGGCGCGCTTGTTGCCGAAGAAGCGGTACACGGAACCTATGGGGACTCCGGCGCGTATCGCCACCGTCCGGGTGCTCAGGGCGTCGTAGCCGACCTCGTCGAGGAGGTCGGCGCAGGCGTCGAGGATTCTGGTCAGCCGTTCGGCACTGCGCCGCTGTACGGGCGCACGACGTAGCGAGGTCGCTGGGGGCACGGGCCTCATCATGCCGCCCCCCGGCGATCCGGTGAACCGTACCCCTCGTTTTCTCCTCTTGCGCCGGTGAACATCGAATCCTACGGTGAAGCATAGGAATGGGCGCGCGAGGAAGCGAGGGTGCACGTATGAGCGGGGACGCAGGGGACACGGCGGACGACACGAGCGGGGACGCGCGGAAGGCCGCCGAAGTGCCGGCCGGTCTCGCCGGGCTCCCGTCGCTTTCCGGTTTCGGCAATGAGCACAGCTCGGAGGCCGTCCCGGGCGCCCTCCCCGAGGGCCGCAACTCGCCGCAACTCGCCCCCCTCGGCCTCTACGCCGAGCAGCTCAGCGGTACGGCGTTCACCGAGCCCCGCGCCCACAACCGCCGTTCCTGGCTGTACCGCATCCGCCCCTCGGCCGCGCATCCCCCGTTCACGCGCACCGGCAATGGCTCGATCCGTACGGCTCCCTTCGCGGAATCCGTGCCCGATCCGAACCGGCTGCGCTGGAACCCGCTGCCCGGTCCTCCGGCCGGCACGGACTTCGTGGCGGGCCTGTGGACCCTCGGCGGCAACGGCGACGCCACTCAGCGCAGCGGTATGGCCGTACACCTCTACCACGCCAACTCGTCGATGGAGCGGGTGTTCAGCGACGCCGACGGGGAGCTGCTGATCGTCCCCGAGGCCGGCGGGCTGCTGCTGCGCACCGAGTTCGGGCCGCTGTTCATCGAGCCCGGTCATGTCGCGCTCGTCCCTCGCGGGGTGCGCTTCCGGGTGGAGCTGACCGAGGCGTCGGCCCGCGGTTACGTGTGCGAGAACTACGGCGCCCCCTTCCGGCTCCCCGACCTCGGCCCGATCGGCGCCAACGGGCTGGCGAACGCACGGGACTTCCGGGCGCCGGTCGCCGCTTACGAGGACGTCGAGGGCCCGGTGGAGGTCGTCAACAAGTTCTGCGGCAACCTCTGGACGGCCGTCTACGACCACTCCCCCCTCGACGTCGTCGCCTGGCACGGCAACCATGTTCCGTACGCCTACGACCTGCGCCGCTTCAACGTCCTGGGCAGCCTCTCGTACGACCACCCGGACCCGTCGATCTTCACGGTGCTGACGTCCCCGTCGGACACTCCCGGCCTCGCGGGAATCGACTTCGTCGTCTTCGCGCCGCGCTGGCTGGTGGGCGAGGACACCTTCCGGCCGCCGTACTTCCACCGGAACGTGATGACCGAGTACATGGGGCTGATCGAGGGCGCGTACGACGCCAAGGCGGAGGGGTTCCTGCCCGGGGGCGGCTCGCTGCACAACATGATGTCCGCGCACGGACCCGACCGGGAGACCTTCGACCGGGCCAGCGCCGCCGAGCTGCGTCCGCAGAAGGTCGACGACGGGCTGGCGTTCATGTTCGAGACACGGTGGCCGATGACCCTGACGGCACAGGCGGCGCGGGCGGAGCATCTGCAACCCGGGTACGACGAGGTGTGGTCGGGCCTCCAGCGGCACTTCCGCCCGTTGCACTGAGCGTTCCCGACCGGTACGGATACCTCCGTGACCTCCTTCGCCCCGGACTCGATCGTCCTGAACCGCAAACTGCCGCTCTGGTACCAGGTTTCGCAGTCCCTGCGTGCCTCGATCCTCGGCCGTTCCTCGCGGGACCCGCTGCGGCTGCCCACCGAGGAGCAGTTGGCGGGGCACTACGGCGTGAGCGTGCTGACCATGCGGCAGGCGCTGAAGGAGCTGGAGGACGAGGGGCTGATCAGCCGCCACCGCAGGCGCGGTACGTTCATCGAGCCGGACGCCCGACGAGGCGCTCCCGTACGGCTGCTGGGCTCGGTCGACGCGATCGTGGCGCAGCAGTCCGGCATGACGACCGAACTCCTCGGCCACGGCAGCGCGCCCGTGCCCGCCGAACTCGCCGAGTACTTCCCGGATCTCGTGGACGTGGCCACGTACCACCGGCTGCGCGGCGAGGAGGAGACCGGCGAACCGACCAACCACGCCCGCAACTACGTCCGTCCGGAACTCGCCGAGCGTATCGACCCACGCGATCTGGCGCGCTGGCCGATGACCAAGGTGCTGCGGGACGTGGTGGGCGCGGACATCAGCCGCATCACGGACACCGTCCAGGCCCGCCTCGCGGACCCGGAGACGGCACGGCTGCTCCGGGTCCCGCTGCTCAGCCCGATCCTGCACTACACGGGCGTCGCGTACGACGTGACGGGCCGGGTCCTGGACGTGGCCGTCATCCACTACCGAGGCGACCGCTTCTCCTTCACGGTGACGCTGGACGCGACCTAGATGAGAGGAAGGAGGTCGCGTCGTACGATGCCCAGCGTGACGCCCGACGACGACGCTCCGCCGCTCGCGGACCTCATGCCGTGGTCCGTGGCACCGCCACGGCTGGGCCGGGGGTGGCCGGCGGCCCCCGACGCGGCCTCCCTGAAGGCACGCTGGGACGCCCTGCTGAAGGCCGAGGGACCGGACCGCGAGGCCCTGTTCGAGCCGACGCGCTCACGCACCCCGCACTCGGCGGTCGGCCAGTTGCCCGGCCGGCACGGCGGCACGGAGAGGCTCGCCCGCGCCACCGGTCCCTGCGCGGAGCCGGTACGGGTCCTGCGGGCGCCCTTCGACGAGCAGTGGCTGATCCCGGACCACCGGCTGATCGACGCGGCGCGTCCTGAGCTGTGGCGGGTCGCGGACGAACGGCAGATGTTCGTCTTCGAGGTGACGGGCACACCGCCGGACCCCGGCGGCCCACTGCTGCTCGCCTCCGCCCTGCTCCCGCTGGTCCGCCCGGGCCGGATCCGCCCCCTCTACCGACGCCCCGGCGGCACCGAACCCAACCTGGCCCCGGGCCTGTTGGACCACCTCACCGACCGCCTCGGCCGGCGCCCCGACCCGGTCGACGTCCTCGCCTGGACCCTGGTCGCCGTACGGCCGGGGCCTGTCGTCCCGCTCACCGCCGACCTCGAACTCTGGTCCCGAGGTCTGGAGTTGGGCCACCGGATGCTGCGGCTGACGCGCCGGGACGGAGACCGGCCCAAACTTCCCGGTGGCCGACGCCCGTACGTTCGGTCACCACTGCCCTCCCGCCCGATCACGGTGCACTACGACCGCGAGGAGGAGACCCTCCACTTCGACGACACCGGCCGAATCTCCCCGGTACCACCCGAGGCCTGGGACTTCGAGGCGAGCGGGGTGCGGGTGCTGGAGGGATGGTTGGCGGTGCGGGTAGGGGGTGCGGCCGAGCTCGGGGCGCTGGAGGCGATCCGGCCGGCGACTTGGCCGCAGCCCTGGACCTCAGAACTCCTCGAACTGATCACGGTACTGGCGCTGCTCGCGGAACTCCGCCCGCAGCGGGCGGAGTTGACGCTGACGGCCCCGATCACAGCGACCGAACTGCGAACGGCGGGCGTACTCCCGGTACCTGACAGGGTGCGCCGTCCGGCGTCGGTTCTCGACCACCACGAAGAGGGCCCAGAAGGCCAGTTCACCCTACTGTGACCGCCCTGCTTCCTTCAGGGCGCGGGGCACTGTTTGAGGGGCGCGGGGAACTGCGCGAGCAACCACGACGGACCCGCACCCGGCATCAACACCTCACCCCCGCGGCGCAAACCCATCAAGCACCCGCAACAGCATCCGCTCGAACACCGCCTCCAGATCGATCGGCCCCGCGTCCTCCATGAACGCCGCCGCCAGCCGCGGATACGCCCCGCTCGCCACCTGCCCGCCGAGATACCCGATCCGCACGGCGTTCTCCTGCTCCTCCGACCAGGGCAGCGACCGAGCCCGCTCGGCGGTCCCCAGCTCGTTGCCGACGTACGTCGTCACCAGGCCGTTGAGCATCGCGATCAGCTCGAACTTCGTGCCGTAGGTGCCGTCGAACGAGTCGAGGCAGCTCAGACAGTGTTCGAGATAGCGCAGGGCGTTGGGGCTGAAACCGTAGACCGGGGACATCAGACGCGGCAGCCAGGGGTGGCGGTACATGAGGGCGCGCGTCTGGTGGGCCACCCGGAGCATGTCGGCACGCCAGTCGCCCGAGGGCTCCCACAGCTCGTGCTCGCCACTGATGGCGTCAACCATCAGCTCGTACAGGTCCTCCTTGCGGGGGACGTAGTTGTAGAGCGACATCGTGCCGCAGCCCAGTTCGGCCGCGACATGCCGCATCGAGGCCGCGTCGAGCCCCTCCGCGTCCGCGATCCGCACCGCGGCCGCCGCGATGTCGGCACGGCTGTAGGCGGCCTTGGGACCACGGCCCGCACGCTCGGGACGCGACCAGATCACTTCGGGTACGGCGGCTCGGCCGGCCATTGATCATCACCTCGACCACCCATCGTAGTTACGTACAGCGTACGTAGTGCGCTATGGTCACTCCATGACTACTACGTACGCTGTACTTAGTGAGGGTCTGGAGAAGTCCTTCGGAAAGGTCCATGCCGTACGCGGCCTTGACCTGGCCGTGGCCGAGGGGTCCGTGTGCGGGCTGCTGGGGCCGAACGGCGCGGGCAAGACCACGGCCGTACGGCTGCTCACCACGCTGCTGCGGCCCGACGCGGGCTCGGCGCGCGTCGCGGGGTACGACCTCGCCCGGGAGGGGGCCGCCGTACGGCGTCGGATCGGCGTCACCGGGCAGTACGCGTCGGTCGACGGGGACCTCACCGGCCGCGAGAACCTACGGCTGTTCGCCCGGCTGCACCGGGTCGGAGGGCCCGCGGCACGCGCCGACGAGCTGCTGAGGCGCTTCGGGCTCGCGGAGGCCGCCGACCGGCCCGCGTCCACCTACTCGGGCGGGATGCGCCGCCGCCTCGACCTCTCGGCGAGCCTGGTGAAGCGGCCCGACGTGCTCTTCCTCGACGAGCCCACGGCGGGGCTCGACCCGGCGGCCCGCAACCAGATCTGGGCGGCCGTGCGGGCGCTGAAGGACGAGGGTACGACGGTGCTGCTGACCACCCAGTACCTGGAGGAGGCCGACCAACTCGCCGACGAGATAGCCCTCGTGGAGCACGGCCGGGTCGCGCACACCGGGTCACCGGCCCAACTCAAGGCGCTCATCGGCTCGTACGCCGAGGTCGTGGTCGCCGACTCCGGCGCACTGCTCGGGGCGGCCGGGATCCTCGACCAACTAACCGGTTCCGAACCGGTGTTGGACCGCGACCGGCTCACCGTCGGCGCGGTCACCACCGACCCGACGATCACCCTTCCCCGGCTGGTGCGCGAACTCGACGCGGCGGGCGTCGCGTTGCTCGACGTGAGCCTGCGCCCGCCGACCCTCGACGACGTCTTCCTCCGCCTGACGGAGCATAAGGAGACAGCCGCGTGAGCATGTTGACTTCAGCGCCATCAGGAACGTCGGGGATCTCCGGCCTGGCGTACGACGGCACGGCCATGCTGGGCCGGCATCTGCGGCGGCTGCGGCACAATCCGGGGCTGCTGATCCTCACCCAGTCCATGCCGATCACGATGCTGCTGTTCTTCGGGTACGTCTTCGGCAGCGCCCTCGCGATGCCCGGCGAGGACTACCGCGCCTTCCTCGTACCGGGGCTGCTGGTGGCGACCGCCGCCAACGGCATCATGACCGGGATGTTCCAGGCCGCCCAGGACACCCACCGGGGCGTGACCGACCGTCTGCGTACGTTGCCGATCAGCCGGGCCGCCGTACCGCTGGGGCAGGCTCTCGCGGACCTGGTGGTCACCGCCGCCGGGACCGTACCGCTGCTGCTGGTCGGGTTCGCGGTGGGGTGGCGGATCGAGGGTTCGGCGCTGGGGGCGGCCGGCGCGGTGGGGCTGTTGCTGCTCTTCCGGTTCGCCACGACGTGGATCGGGATCCACCTCGGGCTGCTCTCCCGCAGCGAGGAGGCGGCCGGTCAGCTGGGTGGGGCGACCTTCCTGCTGCCGTTGCTGTCGAACGCGTACATCCCGACGGACGGTCTGCCGGGTTGGCTGCGGACGCTGGCGGAGTGGAACCCGATCAGCGCGGTCGCGACGGCGATGCGGGGCCTGTTCGGCAACGCGCCCGTCCCGGCGGACGGCGCGTGGCCGGTCGTCCACCCGGTGGCCGGGTCGCTGGTGTGGTGCGGGGTGCTGATCGCGGTGTTCGTGCCGCTGGCGGTACGGCGGTACGCGGAACCCGGCACTTGACAGTGCAGGCTGCTGCAGCCCAGGCCGATTTTCCCACCCACCCACCCGTTTACGGCATCTTTCCAGCGCAGGCAGCACCCCTTTTAACCCAGGCCCGCACCCCCAGCCCGTCCGGCGTTTGAGGACAAGGCCCGTTCAGGGCCGGAGCGGGGGTCTGGGGGCGGCAGCCCCCCAGGGATGGGACGGGTAAGGGCGGCGGGGGCGAAAACCCGACATGATCCCCCGCATGGAACCCCTCCCCCTCACCGGCCTCACCGTCGTCGCCCTGGAACAAGCCGTCGCCGCCCCCTTCGCCACCCGCCAACTCGCCGACCTCGGCGCCCGGGTCATCAAGGTGGAGCGCGTCGACGGCGGCGACTTCGCGCGCGACTACGACACCGCCGCACACGGCCTCGCCTCGCACTTCGTGTGGTGCAACCGGGGCAAGGAGTCCCTTGCCCTCGACGTCAAGGACCCTCGCGGGCTCGCCGTCCTGCGGCGGCTGATCGCGGACGCCGACGTGTTCGTACAGAGCCTCGCCCAGGGCGCCGCCGCCCGGCTCGGCCTCGACGCGGCCGCCCTCTGCGCCACGCACCCCCGGCTGGTCGCCGTGGACATCTCCGGGTACGGCCCGTCGGGACCGTACGCGGGCAAGCGGGCGTACGACATGCTCGTGCAGTGCGAGGCGGGGCTGGTGTCGGTGACCGGGACGCCGGAGCAGCCGGTGAAGGCCGGGATCCCGGCGGCGGACATCGCGGCCGGCATGTACGCGTTCTCCGGAGTGCTGGCGGCCCTCGTACGGCGGGGCGTGACCGGGCGGGGCGGGCCGGTGGAGGTGTCGATGCTGGACGCGCTCGCCGAGTGGATGGGGCACCCGCTGCACCACGCGATGCACGACGGCACTCCCCCGGCGCGCACCGGCCTCGCGCACGCCGTGATCGCCCCGTACGACGCCTACCCGACGGCGGACGGCGGACAGGTGCTGCTGTCGGTGCAGAACGACCGCGAGTGGCGGCGGCTGGCCGAACAGGTGCTGGAGCGTCCCGAGTTGGCGTCGGATCCGGCGTACGCGACGAACGCGGCGCGGGTCGCGAACAGGGAGCGGACCGATGCCCATGTGGCCGCGTCGCTCGGCGCGCTGGGCGTCGACGAGGCGCTGGCGCGGCTGGAGGGTGCCGGGATCGCGTGCGCGCGGCTGAGGGACGTACAGGAGGTGGCGGAGCATCCGCAGTTCGCGGCGCGGGACCGGTGGCGGGAGGTGGGGTCACCGGTGGGGCCGTTGCGTGCGCTGCTGCCGCCGATCACGCTGCCGGGCGGGGTCGAGGCACGGATGGGTGATGTGCCCGCGCTCGGGGAACACACCGAAGCACTGCTGCGTGCCGTGGGGATGACGGACGAGGAGATCGCAGCACTGCGCCGGGACGGTGTGACCGCCTGAGCACGGGCCTGATGCGGCCGGACGGTTTACGGAGACGGTGTGAACCGTGATCGGCGTGGGGCGCCGATACGGTCGTCCGCTCAGCGCCCGCCGAACAGGGTGCGGCTCAGACGGCGCAGCGGAGCGAAGAGCGAGAGCCTGCTGACCCGCTTGCCGAGGTCGCTGCGCTGCTTCACGGTGTCCCGGGAAGTGAGTTCGCGCATCAGCGAGGTCGCCTCCGCCGTCTCGCGCTGGGGGACCGCGGGCCCCGACAGCACCGAGAGATGGCGATCGAGGCGTGCCTTGGTCGCACTGCTCCCGCACGTGATCGCAGGGACGCGTGCCCTGCTGTGCATCGTTATCTGTTCCATGTCACTCCCCACCCGTACGAGTCCACCCGGCCCGGGCAGGTTAACCCTATCGCTCCCTCGGGGCACTCGTGTATCTCGGTCACAGGATTCACCTTCCCCACAAGGGTGTTGACGACCCCTCGTCGATTACTCTCCGAATCCAACCGATTCCAGGGCGAGTTGGACAACTGGTGCGCTGCTGGGCTGCTCTGACCCCCCGTCGGGTTCGACGGTCACAGCGAGTGATGTGGCCGACTTGTCGAGACCGGTCGCGACCAAGGGCGTGTCGCCCTTGAAGAGTCCCAAAGAGCGTGGTTGCACATCAGGGCGCATGAGCCACAGTTGGTGCACGCGGTCGCTCGGCAGCTCTCCGTACCCACTGAGGGTCACCACCGCGCGGCCCTCGGACGCGGAGGCGATCGCGGTGATTCCCTGCCCTCGCGCGTCCCGGTCGGCGGTCGCCCGCGCGTCGGGAGCTGACAGAACGTCGGCAATCTCACGTGCCTGGGCCTGCGCGGTGTCCAGCTTGTCCTGGGTCTGTGTGTTCTGCACGGCGAACAGCGCGGCGACGACGAGGGCGGCTGCCGCCGTGAGTGTGGCCAGCGGGGCGAACAAGGGGCGCATGCGGGGCGCACGGCGGACCGGTGGCGGCGGTTCGGTGCCCCACACATGCGCCGGCAACTGATGGCTCCGCCTCCGGGGTGCGTCGGCGGAGCGGCCGGGGGCGTGCGCCGGGGAGTGGCCCGGGGACTCCTGCGGTGTCGCACGTACGGCGGACAGGACCCGGTCGCGCATGGCGAAGGGGGGCGGCGCGGCCGTGGACCAGGCCAGCCGGAGCGCGTCCTCGGACAGCAGGCGCACCTCCGAGGCGCAGGCGTCACAGCCGGACAGGTGCTTCTCGAAGCGGCGCCGCTCGTCGGGTTCCAGGGCGTCGAGGGCGTAGGGGGCGGCGAGGGAGTGGAGATCCTCGCGGCGGAACAGTCTGCCGAGCACGCTCATGCGACACCTCCCAGGCATTCGCGCAGCCGGGTCAGTCCGTCGCGCATCCGAGTCTTCACCGTGCCCAGCGGGAGCGAGAGTTGCTCCGCCACCTCACGGTATGTGTAGCCCTCGTAGTAGGCGAGGGTGACCGACTGGCGTTGCAGGGTGGTCAGCCGGTCCAGACAGCGGCGCACCCACTCCCGTTCCATGCCGGCCTCCACCTCCTCCGCCACATGGTCGAAGGCGGGACGGTGGGAGCGCTGGGCCTCGCGCTGCTCGCGCTCCCCGGCCGCGCGGGCACTGCGTACCCGGTCGACGGCCCGGCGGTGCGCGAGCGTGAGTATCCAGGACAGGGCGCTGCCCTTCCTGGGGTCGAACCGCGGTGACGAGCGCCAGAGTTCGAGCAGAACCTCCTGTGACACCTCCTCCGACTGCGCCGGGTCCCGCACCACGCGCCGCACCAGCCCGAACACCGGCCCGGACACGATCCCGTACAGCTCTTCGAAGGCCTTCTGGTCTCCCCCGGCCACGAGAACCAGAAGCTCGTCCGCTCCCACCCGCGTCCCCTCTCTATGGCCGCACACGGCCCCTCCCCGCTCCATCACACTTGTCACCGTCACCTTAGGCATTCGTAGCCGACCTGCCTCCGGATGGGTACGGATCAACTGCCCTCGAAACGCGGGTCGGCCGGGTCCCAAACGTTTTCAAGAAAGTTTTCAGATTCGACCAATCCGCATCCGGGAGGGCTCCGAATCCCCGTCGTCAGGCAAGTTGACACGGTGAGGACGGACGGAATGACGACAACCATCTCCAAGAGCGGCGCGCGGCGCAGGAGCATCGCGACCCTCATCTGTGGTGCGCTGGCCACCGGGGGGCTCGCGGCCGCCGGCGTCACCGCGCTCGTTCCGGGAACGGCTTCCGCCTCCAGCCACCGCGAGGCTCCGCTGATCTCGGGCACACCGCAGTTCGACAACACGGACCTGTACGCGTTCGTGAGCCCGGACAAGGCCGACACGACGACGATCGTCGCGAACTGGATCCCGTTCGAGGAGCCGGGCGGCGGCCCGAACTTCTACCAGTTCGCCGAGGACGCCCAGTACGACCTCCACATCGACAACAACGGTGACGCGCAGGACGACCTCCTGTTCCGCTACACCTTCAAGACGCACGTGAAGAACAAGAAGTCGTTCCTGTACAACACGGGCGCGGTGGACAGCCTGTACGACAAGGACCTCAACGTCACGCAGACGTACGACATCGAGCTGATCAAGCTCAAGAACAAGTACGAGGCGTCGCGGACGAAGATCGCCGACGATGTGCCGGTGGCCCCGTCCAACGTGGGCAAGGCGTCGATGCCGGACTACGCGAAGCTGCGCTACCAGGCCATCCACAAGCTGACGAACGGTTCGAAGACGTTCGCCGGTCAGGCCGACGACCCGTTCTTCGCGGACCTGCGCGTCTTCGACCTGCTGTACGGCGGGAACCTCTCCGAGGTCGGCAACGACACGCTCAAGGGCTACAACGTCAACACGATCGCGCTCCAGGTGCCGACGCACATGATCGTGGAGTCGTCGAAGCAGCCGGTCGTCGGCATCTGGTCGACGACCCAGCGCAAGAACGCCAGCGGCTACTACTCGCAGGTCTCGCGACTGGGCATGCCGCTCGTCAACGAGGTCGTCAACCCCATCAAGGACAAGGACAAGTTCAACGCGTCCAAGCCGTACGACGACGCCCAGTTCCTGAAGAACGTGACCAACCCCGAGCTGCCGAAGCTCATCGAGGCGATCTACAAGATCCCGGCGCCCAAGGAGCCGCGCAACGACCTGGTGGACGTCTTCCTCAAGGGTGTCAAGGGTCTCAACCAGCCGCCGTACGTCACTCCGGCCGAGGAACTGCGTCTCAACACCTCGATCGCCCCGGCGAAGAACCCGAAGCGTCTCGGTGTCCTCGACGGTGACACCGCGGGCTTCCCGAACGGCCGTCGTCTGACGGACGACGTGATCGACGCCTCGCTCCAGGTCGTCGAGGGTGAACTGCTCGGCGCGAAGAACGACCTCGGCGACGCGGTCGACAAGAACGACAAGAACTTCGAGAAGTACTTCCCGTACGTTTCTCTGCCGACCGAGGGTTCGCGCGGCCCGCTCGCCAAGGGCACCAGCGGCACGAACGACGTCCGCAGCCAGCTCGGTGACGCGCTGCAGCCCGCCGGCACCTCCGGCGGCGGCACCGACACCATGCTGATCGCCGGTTCGGCGGCGGCCGGTGCGGCCGGGTTCCTGCTGCTCACCGCCGGCGTGGTGTGGTGGCGGCGGAACATGGGCAACCGGGCGTACTGACCCACGGTCCGTTCCCACCCCCACCAACTGGCGCGGCCCGCTCGTATCCATCCCCCACGGCGCGGGCCGCGCCACCCTCCCGTCGACTCCCGGCCCCACCCGGGCGGTCGACAGCAGATCCCCCGAAGATGACCCGCCCAGGACCTTGAGGAGAGGGCATGCCCCCGCGTACGAACGACAACGCACCGGACCGCGAGCAGGCACCGCAGCCGCCGCTCACGCGACCGGGCCGTGAGCTCGGCACCCGGCCGGCCGACACGGCGGGGGCGGCCGACATCCTCGACACGGAGGATGCCGACAGCACCGACAGGCGCCCTGGCACGGAGCTGTCCAGCCCGCCCGGAACGAACGTGGCCGCTCCGGGCAGCTCCACACCGACCGACACCGCAGTACCCGCGTCGGCCGCCACGGGCAACGACAGCGAGCCGAGCCCCGCCCCGGCCACCGCCGGGACGGAAGCCGCAGGCACGGCGGTTCCCCCGGAAACTCCGAAGGCCGAAGCCGCCACGGAGACCAGGAAGGCAGCCGCACCCGACCTCGCCGAGGCGTCCGCCACCCAGACCTCGCCTGCGGGTACGGCGACTCCCCGGGAGACTCCGGACGCCGAAGCCGCCACGGAGACCCGAAAGGCAGCCGCGACCGACCTCACGCCCGGCCTCGCAGAGGCGTCCGACACCGAGACCTCGCCCGCAGGCACAGCCGCTCCCCCGGAGACTCCGGACGCCGAAGCCGCCACGGAGACCCGAAAGGCAGCCGCGACCGACCTCACGCCCGGCCTCGGCGAGGCGTCCGACACCGAGACCTCGCCCGCAGGCACAGCCGCTCCCCCGGAGACTCCGGACGCCGAAGCCGCCACGGAGACCCGAAAGGCAGCCGCGACCGACCTCACGCCCGGCTTCGGCGAGGCGTCCGGCGCGGGGGTCTCGCCTGGGGGTGCGTCGGATGTGTCCGCCGACCAGTCCGCCCCCGCCGCCTCCGACGAGCGCGTTGCCGCTGTCCGGCGGCTCGGGGAGTCGTCGAGGCGGTGGCGGGCGGTGCAACTCGGCGCCTGTGCCGCCGCGTTGGCGGTGGCGTTCACCGCCGGTGCCGTGGTGCTTGGCGCGGTTCGGGACGGGAGCGGTACCGCCACCGTCGCGTCTGCGCCGGCCGCCATGTCTCCCGCGCTGCTCGCGAGCGGGGACATCGGCGCGAGCATCGCCTCCCTTCAGGCGCATCTGCGGGCGCAGCCCAAGGACTTCGGCAGCTGGGCGACGCTCGGACTCGCCTATGTCGAGCAGGCCCGCACCAAGGGTGACCCCTCCCGGTATCCGCAGGCCCAGCAGGCCCTGGCTCGGTCCCTTGAGCTGAAGCCCGACAACGACCCCGCTCTCGCCGGGCGCGCCGCCCTCGCCGCCGCCCGCCATGACTTTCCCGGCGCCCTCAAGTACGCGGACCAGGCCCTCGCGCAGAACCCCTACAGCGAGCGCGCCCTGTCCATCCGTATCGACGCCCTGGTCGAACTCGGGCGGTACGACGAGGCGTTGAAGGCCACCGACGAGGCCGACGCCAAGCGGCCCGGGGTGCCTGTCTTCACCCGGTACGCGTACGTGCGTGAGCTGCGCGGCGAGGTCACCGTCGCCCGGCGGGTGCTGGAGCAGGCGCTCGGCTCCGCCACCTCTCGCGGGGACATCGCGTACGTGTCCACCACGCTCGGGCAACTCGCCTGGAACCAGGGCGAGTACAAGTCCGCCCTGGAGTTCTACGCCCGCGCCCTGGCCGCCGACGACGCCTACCTTCCGGCGCTGGAGGGCCGCTCGCGCGCCCAGTTCGCCGACGGTGACCGGGCCGGCGCGATCAAGGGCATGGAGGACGTCGTCTCCCGCTATCCGCTGCCCGGTCCGCTCGTCGAACTCGGTGAGCTGTACGAAGTCCGGGGCGGCGAGGGCGACTTGGCCAAGGCCCGCGACCAGTACGCGCTGGTCAACGCCTGGACCGCCATCGCCCGCGCCAACGGCGTCAACGCCGACCTGGACACCGCGCTCGCCGCCGCCGACCACGGCGACCGGAAGTCGGCGCTGCGGGCGGCCCGCGCCGAGTGGGACCGCCGCGAGACCGTGCACACGGCCGACGCCCTCGCGTGGGCCCTGCACGTCAACGGCAAGGACGACGAAGCCCTCCCGTACGCCCGCCGCGCCACCGCGACCGGCTACCGCAACGCCTCCTTCATCTACCACCGCGGCATGATCGAGCAGGCCACAGGCCATCCGAAGGAAGCCCGCGCCTCGCTCTCCGCCGCCCTCGAACTCAACCCCGGTTTCTCCCCGTTGGGCGCCCGCAAGGCCCGTACGGCTCTCAAGTCCCTGGAGGCGGCGAAGTGAAGCCCCGTCGTGTGGCCGCCTCCGGCGCCGCCCTGTTCACCGCGGCCTGCGCGCTCGTGCTGGTTCCCGCCGGCGCCGCGAGCGCGCATCCTCTCGGCAACTTCACCGTCAACCGGTACGACGGTCTCGTCGTCGCCCCGGGGCAGCTCCGGGTCGCCCATGTCGAGGACCTCGCCGAGATCCCGGCGACCCAGGCCAAGCCCGACATCGAGAAGCTGGGTCTGACCGACTGGGCCGGGCAGCGGTGCGCCACCGCCGCGAAGGGCAGCAAGGTCACCGTCGCGGGCCGTACGGTCCCCCTGTCCGTCGGCAGCGCCAAGGCGAGCACGCGGCCCGGGCAGGCCGGCCTCAACACCCTGCGCGTGGAGTGCGGGCTCACGGCCGCCCTCCCCGAGGTCGCCGAAGGGGACACCGTTTCCCTCGGCTTCCACAGCGCGGGGATCGAGTCGGGCCCCGGCTGGCGGGAGATCACCGCACGCGGCGACCGGATGACGCTCGCCGAGTCCGACGTACCGCAGAAGTCGGTGTCCGGTGAACTGACCGGATATCCGAAGGGGTTGCTCTCCTCGCCGGCCGACACCGCGACGGCCGCCCTGCAGGTGAGCCCGGGCGGCCCGGCCCTCGTCGAGAGCGGCGAGAAGGCGGCCCCGGCCTCCTCCGTGCTGCCGCGCGGCGCCGACCGCTGGACGCGCGCGCTGGACTCCCTGGTGGCCCGGCACGACCTCACGATCGGCTTCGCCGCACTGGCCCTGGTCATCGCGATCTTCCTCGGCGCGATGCACGCGCTCGCCCCGGGCCACGGCAAGACCCTGATGGCGGCCACGGCAGCCGCCCGGGGCGGCAAGGCCCGGCTGCGCGACGTCATGCCGCTGGCCGCCTCGGTGACGGTCACCCACACGCTGGGCGTGGTCGCCCTGGGCCTGCTGGTGACGGCCGGTTCGGCGGCGGCGCCCTCGGTGATCGCCTGGCTGGGCGCGGCGAGCGGTGTGCTGGTGACGGGGGCGGGCCTGACCCTCACGCGGCGGGCCTTGCGCCAGCGCGCACACGAGCGCACACACCTCGCCGCCCATCCGCACCCTCATCCGCACGACGACCACGGTCACCCCCATGACCAAGGTCACTCCCACGACCACACCCACGAGCACGATCACGAGCACCCCCACAGCCACACCCACGCCGCCGACAAGGCCCCGGCACGCGAACTGGTCCTCGCCCACGCCTCGCACGCACACACGGACACCGCGCTCGCACCCGCGCCCATCGCGGCTCCCGCACAGGTGCACGACCACGGGCACGATCACGACCACTCCCACGAGCACCACGACCCCAAACACAAGCACACGCACGCCTCCACCACCCTCGAACACACCCACGGCGGCTTCACCCACTCGCATGACATCGCGCCCACCCTGCGCGGGACGATCCTCCTGGGGTTCGCCGGTGGGCTGGTGCCGAGTCCGTCCGCCGTGGTCGTGCTGGTCGGTGCCGCCGCGCTGGGGAAGGCGTGGTTCGGGTTCCTGCTCGTGCTGGCCTACGGGGTCGGCCTCGCGCTGACCCTCACCGGCGCCGGGTTCCTCGTCGTACGGCTGGGGAGCGGGGCAAACCGGCTGCTGGACCGGCGCCCGGGGCTCGCCGGAGGGCCGATGCTCGCGCTCGTCCGGCGTACCGCGCCACTGGCGTCCGCGTTCCTCGTTGTCGCACTGGGGGTCGGATTGGTGCTCAAGGGGGCGGCTTCCGCGCTCGGCTGAGCTACTTTTGGGAAGAAAACAGGCGGAGTGCAGAGAACCGGCGTGCAATGAGACGGAATCCGTGAACGCGCGGCTGCGATGGGGGGACGCCCGTGTCCGATGAACCAGGCAGTGAACGGGTGATCGCGGGACGCTACCGACTGCTCTCACCGCTCGGCGAGGGCGGTATGGGCACGGTGTGGCTGGCCCGTGACGAGTTGCTGTACCGCGAGGTCGCCGTCAAGGAGGTGCGCGCGCCCGCCGGACTGCCGACCTCCGAGATCGAGCGGTTGTACGCCCGACTGGAGCGCGAGGCCTGGGCCGCCGCCCGCGTCTCCAACCGGAACGTCGTGACGGTGTACGACGTGGCGACCGAAGACGGCCGGCCCTGGATCGTCATGGAAGTGGTCCGCGGGCTCTCGCTCGCCGATCAACTGGACGCCGAAGGGTCGCTGTCCCCCCAGGAGGCCGCGCACATCGGCGCCGAGGTGCTCTCCGCGCTGCGGGCCGCGCACGAGGCCGGGGTCCTGCACCGGGACGTGAAGCCGGCCAACGTGCTGCTGTCCAACGACGGCCGGGTGGTGCTCACCGACTTCGGCATCGCGACGGTCGAGGGCAGCTCGGCCCTCACCATGACCGGCGAGCTCATCGGTTCCCCCGAATTCCTCGCGCCCGAGCGGGCGTTGGGTCGCACCCCCGGTCCCGAATCCGACCTGTGGTCACTGGGCGTGCTGCTGTACGCGACGGTCGAGGGCAACTCACCCTTCCGGCAGAACACCCCGCTCAGCACCCTGCGCGCCATCGTGGACGAGGAGTTGCCGCCGCCGCTCAGGGCGGGGCCGCTGACGCCCGTCATCGAGGGGCTGCTGCGCAAGGATCCGGCCGACCGTGTCACCGCCGAACAGGCCGAGCACGATCTGCGGATCATCGGGGCCGGGGGCACGCTTTCCGGGGCGGGACCCGTGCGCGCGGACACCGGGCCGACGGTCCCGTACACCCCGACGAGCGGGGCGGCCTTCCCGCAGCACCCGCCGACGCCGCCTCGGTCGATTCCCGTTCCCCCGGCGGCGAGTTGGGACGCCCCGCCGCAACCGGACACCTACGCGACCCGCACTGCCGAACCGGCCCGTAACCGCCGGGCGGCCGTCGTCCTGGTCGCGGGCCTCGCCGCCGTCGCACTGGCGGTGGCCGGACTGACGTACGAGCTGCTGAACCGTGACAAGGGCGGGGACAACACCGGTGCCGGCGCCGGCAGCAGCGCCCCGCCGAACAACAACCGTACGGGCGACGCGAGTTCGCCCAAGAACAGCCCCAGCGACTCCGGCGACGGCAAGAAGAGCCCCACCCCGAGCAGCAGCGACAGTGGCGCGTCCTCGCAGCCGGCGCAGACCGTCGAGGTCCATGTCTCCGGTTCGGGCACCGACTACTCGGGAACCTGTCCGCCGCCCGCCGCCGAGGCGCCCAGCTTCACGGCGACCTTCACGGTGGGCGACGTGCCCACGAAGGTCTCCTACCGGTGGGTGACGGAGAAGGGCGACGCACCGGAGCAGGGCTGGCGGACGCTGTCGTTCCCGGCGGGCGGCGGGAGGACCAAGGAGAACAAGGTCTTCGTGACGACGTACGACGAGAGCGGGACGATTCGGAACGCGATCGGGGTAGAGGTCCGCGACCCGGTGGGCGTGAAGTCCAACTCCGTGCCCTTCTCGGTGACATGCGAGACGGAGACCCCGATGGACGGGGCCTCCTCTCCCAGTGGCACTCCCTCCGGTACGCCCTGAGGGGACGGAGGCCTCGCCCGGTCAGGCGGCGCCGGTGAGCGCCGGCAGATAGCCGCCCGACTGTCCGGCGGCCGTCGGGTGGTACGACTCGCCGATGTTGAGCAGGTTGAGGCTGTGCAGCCACGAGCTGCCCGAGCAGAGCTCGTGACCGGTGAAGGCCGGCTTGACGTCCCCGAAGGTGAAGCCGTGGTCCGCGGCCCGTTTGGCGAGCGCGCTGTTCAGATAGTCGGACGCGCCGTTGATCGCGGAGCGCTTGGCCTCGGAGAGGCCGAGGCAGGTCTGGCCGAGCTTGTAGAAGCGCGGGTAGCCCAGGACGACCACGTGGGCGGCGGGCGCCCGCGAGGTAATGGCGTCGTACACGGTGTCGAGCTGACCGGGGAGGGTCGAGTCGACGTACCCCTTCGCGGTGTTGATACGGGCGAGGCAGGTGCTGTCGGACTGGAGCACACAGGTCGTCATGACGTCGGCGAAGCCCGCGTCGTTACCGCCGACGCTGATCGAGACGAGGCCCGTGGCGGAGCTGAGGGGGGTCAGCTGGTTCGCCAGAACATCACCCGTTCGGGCGCCCGAGCAAGCGGTGAAGTTGAAGCTGGAGGGTGAATGGGCGGCTGCCCAGAGGGAGGGGTAGGCCTTCGTGCTGCGCTTGCAGTCGCCGCTGGAACTGATGTAGTTGCCGGATCCGACGCCCGAGGAGTAGGAGTCACCGAGGGCCACATAGCCGGTGGGGGCGGCGAGTTGGGACGCCTGCGCGGACGTGGCCCCGGTGAGGGCGGCGCCGGCGGCGAGGAGGAGCGAGGTCACGTATGCCGTAATTCGGGAACGTCTCATGGAACCTCCTTTAGCAGGATCTCTGCCACAACGTTCGTACCAACACCGCATGTTGATCGGAAGTGTCCATGCCAAGACTTTCTGGCCCGTTCCGGGACGGATCACCCGCGTTCGCGTTACGGCCCTTACCTCGACCCGGGCGGAACGCGCCGCTCCGGGTTGCGTCCGCTGTCGCGGGGCACCCCCCACAGACGCGCCACGCGTTCGGGCGAGCTGTCGCGGAAGTTCCGCATCTTGACTCACCCGTCCCGCTGCGCGACATTGAAGCCCGGCATCCGGCGCGTCGGGGGGCAAAGTCGCCAATGCAGACCATACGGAACAAGCCACCTTCATCCGGGAGCGGACCGGGTAGCGGTGAGCCGCCGGAACAGGGGCGGGGGAACGACCTGTTCCCGCTGCTCACAGGCGCGGCCGTGGCCGTCGCGGCCAGCGGTGCGGTCCTCGCGCTGACCGACACCGCCTCACCGGTGCGCGGCCCCTTCACGCTGTTCTTCCTCCTCGCCGCACCGGCGTTCGCCGTGGGAGCCGCCCTGCGCGGACTGGAGCCGTTCGGCCGGATCGTGACCTCCGTGGCGGCAGCGGTCGCCCTCGATCTCCTGGTCGCCCAGGGCATGCTGGCGACCCACCGGTGGTCGGTCCGCGGTGGAGTCGTGACCGTGACCGTGATCAGCTCGCTGATCCTGCTGCTGGTTCTGGTACGGCGACGGCGCGACCGTACGGCGAGAAGACGGACCTCCTGACGTGGCTGGTGACGTGGCTCGTAATCTGACACCCGAGGTGACCCTCACCGTGCACCGTCCCGGCGAACTGACCGCCGCGGACCGGGCCGCCTGGACGGCACTGCAGGCCAAGGCCCATCTGCACGGCACGCCCGAACTGGCGAACCCCTTCCTGTCCCCGGAGTTCACGCTCGCCGTCGGCCGCTGCAGACGTGGCGTACGTATCGCGGTGCTCCACGAGGGCGGGGAGCCGGCCGCGTTCTTCCCGTTCCAGAGATCCGCCGCCGGAGTCGGCCGGGCGATCGGGCTCGGTGTCTCCGACTGCCAGGGGCTGGTGCACCGCCCCGGATTCACCTGGGACGCCAGGGAGTTGCTGCGGGCCTGCGGGCTCGCCGTGTGGGAGTTCGACCATCTGATCGAAGGCCAGACACCGTTCGAGGCCGGGGCCTCCGGCACCTTCCCGTCCCCGGTGATGGACGTCGACCAGGGGTACGAGGCCTATCTGGCCGGCCTCAGGGCGCGCTCACCCAAGTTCGCGCGCACGACGCTCGCCAAGGAGCGCAGGCTCGGCCGGGACTTCGGCGAGGTCCACTACGTGCACGACGAGCGTGACCCCGAGGCGCTGGCCGGGCTGATGGCCTGGAAGTCCGCCCAGTACCGCAGGACCGGACGCAGCGACCGGTTCGCGCATCCCTGGATCAGCCGGCTCGTGCAGCAGCTCTTCCACACCCGTTCCGACCCGTTCGCGGGCGTCCTGTCGGTGCTCTACGCCGGCGGGAAGCCGGTCGCCGCCCACTTCGGGCTGCGGACGGAACGCGTGCTGGCCTGCTGGTTCCCGGCGTACGACCCGGCGTACTCGAAGTACTCGCCGGGGCTGATCCTGCATCTGCGGATGGCCGAGGCAGCCGCCGCCGACGGTATCGCGTACCTGGATCTGGGCCGGGGACAGAAGGAGTACAAGGACTCCCTGAAGACCCGTGAACTCACGGTGTCCGAGGGGTGGGTGACACGTCGTCACCCGGTGGCGGTCGGACACCGGGCGCGGCGCGCTCCGGTCCGGGCGCTGCGCAATGTGGTGCTGTCCCGGCCGGAGCTCTTCGAGCCCGCCGACAGGGCGCTGAAGCGGATGGGACAGCTCCGATCCACAAAAGGATCAAAGTAGTTGCGTAACGGTCAAACCAACAAAAACGTGTGACCTTGTTTCAGGTCTTGCCATAAGGACGTAATCGTCAATACCGTCGTACATCTCACCCGCATCGGTACGTCGTCCTGTGACTCAGGGGAGGGCTCAGGGTCCACGACGACCGTCGGAGCGGGACGCGGTAGGGGGGTGCCGTGCTCGGGGGACGTGAGTCCCGCCGGGCCGTGCCGCGAAACCGGCCACCGAGTCAGGGTGTTCGGCCAGCTTTGCCAGCTCACCCGGCATGCACGCAAGACACCAGGAGACCGACACGGAGGAACCATTCGCATGCCGTAAGTGAGAACCCCCCTTTCGAACCGGACAAAATGCCGGGCCGCCCAGGGGAGGGCGGTCCACCGGACGAGAGGGACCAGACTCATGAGTTCCGTTCTGCGACCGGCGATACCGGGCCAGGAGCCCGCAGCCGCCGACCGGCAACCGATCACGGCCGACGTGTACCGGCCGATCTCCTCCCACCTGGCGATCACGCCACCGGTGAGCGTGGTGATCCCCGCCATGAACGAGGCGGAGAACCTGCCGTACGTCTTCAAGACGCTGCCCGACTGGATCCACGAAGTGGTCCTGGTCGACGGCAACTCCACCGACGACACCGTCGAGGTCGCCCGCGGGCTGTGGCCCGACGTCAAGGTCGTCGAGCAGCGGGGCAAGGGCAAGGGGGACGCCCTGATCACCGGGTTCGAGGCCTGCACCGGCGACATCATCGTGATGGTCGACGCGGACGGCTCGGCGGACGGCAACGAGATCGTGTCGTACGTCTCCGCGCTCGTCTCGGGCGCCGACTTCGCCAAGGGCTCCCGCTTCGCCAACGGTGGCGGCACCGACGACATGACACCGATCCGCAAGCTCGGCAACTGGGCGCTGTGCACGGTCGTCAACAGGAAGTTCGGCGCCCGCTACACCGATCTCTGCTACGGCTACAACGCGTTCTGGCGGCACTGCCTCGACAAGATCGACCTCGACTGCACCGGCTTCGAGATCGAGACCCTGATCAACATCCGGGTGGTCAAGGCGGGGCTCAAGGTGCAGGAGATCCCCAGCCACGAGTACCTGCGTATCCACGGCGCGAGCAATCTGCGGGCCGTGCGCGACGGCCTGCGTGTCCTGCGGGTGATCCTGAAGGAGCGCTCCAACCGGCGTGCCCTGCGCGGCCGTTCGCACGCCCGCGTCCTCAGTGCCGGCCGGGGAGAGGCGTCTTGAACGAGCTGGACGTCTCGGTGGTCGTCTGCGTCTACACCGAGGACCGCTGGGAGGACATCCTCGCGGCGGTCGCCTCGGTGCGGGCGCAGTCACGGCCGGCCCTGGAGACACTCCTGGTCGTCGACCATAACCAGGCTCTCCTGGAGCGGCTGGCCAAGGAGTACAAGGAGACCGCCGAGGTACGGGTGCTCGTCAACGCGGGCCCGCGCGGCCTGTCGGCCGGCCGCAACACCGGGATCGCCGCCTCGCACGGCGGGATCATCGCCTTCCTGGACGACGACGCCGTGGCCGAACGCGACTGGCTGCGCCACTTCGCCGAGGGGTACGCGGACCCCCTGGTGATGGCCGTCGGCGGCCGTACGATGCCGATCTGGGCGTCGGGCCGCCGGCCGGCCTGGTTCCCCGAGGAGTTCGACTGGGTGGTGGGCTGCACATACAAGGGGCTGCCGCCGGGGCGGGTGCGGGTGCGCAACGTGCTCGGTGGGAACGCCTCCTTCCGGCGTACGGCCTTCGAGGCGGCCGGCGGTTTCGCCACCGGCATCGGACGGGACGGCGACAAACGGCCGCTGGGCTGCGAGGAGACGGAGCTGTGCATCCGGCTCGCCCGGGCCAGACCGGACGCGGTGCTGCTGATCGACGACCGTGCGGTGATCCACCACCGGGTGCCCGAGATACGCGAGCACTTCGGGTACTTCCGCACCCGCACCTACGCCGAGGGCCTGTCGAAGGCACTGGTCGCCCGAAGTGTCGGCGCGGACAAGGGACTTGAGTCCGAACGCCGGTACACCACCCGGGTGCTGCCCGCCGGGATCGCGCGCGGTGTGCGCGACGCCCTGCTGGCCCGGCCGGGCGGCGCGGGCCGGGCGGGCGCGATCGTCGCCGGGGTACTGACGGCGGCGGGCGGGTACGTCCTCGGGAGCCTGCGGGCACGCCGGGGCGGGCCCACGTTCACGGTCGTGGAGATCGAGAGCGCGGTGCGGACCGAGGGAACCGAGGGAGGGGACCCGCGATGACCGACACACGCCTACCGATCCTCATGTACCACTCCGTCGCCACCGAACCGAACGACGCCACCAGGACCCTGTCGGTGACCCCCGAGGCGTTCGCCGAACAACTGGCGCTGCTGGCCGAGCGAGGCTTCACGCCACTCAAAACGGCAGATCTGGCCACGCGTTGGCGATCGGGGCGTCCACTTCCGGCGCGTCCGCTGCTGATCACCTTCGACGACGGTTACGAGGGCGTGCACCGGCACGCGTTGCCGGTGCTCGCCAAGCACGGTTTCCCCGCCACGTTGTTCGTGTCGACGGGCTGGCTGAGGGGCCCGTACGACACCGGGGGCGGCCTCGACACCATGCTCGACTGGGACCAGGTGCGCGAACTCGCGGGCAGCGGCGTCGAGATCGGCGGCCACAGCCATACGCACCCGGAGCTGGACCAGCTCGACGACGACGCGCTGCGCTTCGAGCTGACCCGCTGCCGGGACGTCGTCGCCGGTCAACTCGGCGCCGTACCGGTGTCGTTCGCGTATCCGTACGGCTACTCCAGCCGCCGGGTGCGTCAGGCGGTGCGGGCGGCCGGGTTCACCCAGGCGCTCGCCGTCGGCAACGGTCTGGCGCGCCGGCAGCAGGGCCCGTACGCCCTGCGACGCGTCACCGTCCGCCGCTCCACCGGTATCGAGGAGTTCGCGCGGCTGGCCGAAGGCCGGTCCGTCGCCCGCGAGTTCGCCCGGGACCGTGCCCTCACCAAGGGGTACGCCATGGTCCGCAGAGCACGTCAGGTCCGCCGGAAGGCGATCCGTTCCCGTGTCTGACACGACGACCACACCCGCGACCGAGGCCGCCACCCCCAAGACCGGGACTCCCGAGCGGCGTCCCAGGCGGCGGCTGCGGCTGCCCGGCCTCGGCAGGGGCCAGGGGGGCGGCAACCAGCTGTTCCGGAACGCCTACGCGCTGATGCTCAACACGGGCATCTCCGCCGTGCTCGGGCTCGGCTTCTGGCTCGCCGCCGCCCGCTACTACTCCGAGTCGGCGGTCGGCCAGAGCTCCGCCGCGATCGCCGCGATGAAACTCCTCGCCGGTCTCACGGCGGTGACGCTGACCGGCGCGCTGGCCCGCTTCATCCCGGTCGCGGGCCGCGCCACCGGGCGGCTCATCTTCCGTACGTACGCGGGCAGTTCGGTGATCGTGGCGGTGGCAGGCGGCGTCTTCCTGCTCACGCTGGACAGCTGGGGGCCGTCGTACCGGTTCCTGCACGGGCCGGTGCCCGCCCTCGGGTTCGTCGGCGCCGTCGTCCTGTGGAACCTGCTCACGCTCCAGGACGGGGTGCTGACCGGGCTGCGCAACGCGCTGTGGGTGCCGGTCGGCAACACCGCGTTCTCGGCGGTCAAGCTGGGGCTGCTGGTCGCCTTCGCGGCGGCGATCCCGACGAGCGGTGTCTTCGTGTCGTGGGTCGCCGCGATCGCCATGTCCGTACTTCCGCTCGGCTGGCTGGTGTTCCGCCGACTGGTACCCCGGCACGTCAAGGCGACCGAGGAGCACGCGAAACCGCCGACAGTGAAGGAGATCGGCCGGTTCCTCGCGGGCGACTACACCGGGTCGCTGTTCTCCCTCGCGGTGGTCTACCTGGTGCCGGTGATCGTCGCCTCGCAGGTCAGCTCCGCCGACAACGCCTACTTCTACATCACCACCACCATCGGTGGCACGGTCAACCTGCTCGCCATCAACATGGGCGCCTCCCTGACCGTCGAGGGCTCGCACGATCCGGCCCGACTGGCCGCCAACACCCGGGCCGCGCTCAGACGCATGGCGCGGATCATGCTGCCGGTCGCGGGGGTGCTGTTCTTCGGGGCGCCCCGGATCCTGGCCGTCTTCGGCTCGGGCTACGCGGACGCGGCGACCTCGCTGCTGCGCTGGTTCGCTGTCGGCGCGGTGCTGCGGGTCGTCATGGAGACGTACTTCGCGGTGCTGCGCGCCCAGAGCCGTACCGCCGGACTCGCCTGGATGCAGGGCCTGTTGTGCGTCCTGGTGCTGGGTCTGACGCTGCTGCTGCTTCCCCGGATGGGGCTGACCGGAGCGGGCGTCGCGGAGATCTCGTCCCTCGCGGTGATCGTCGCGCTCGCCGCGCCCAGGCTGTACCGGACTGTCAGGGCGGCGCCGGCCGACCCCGTCCCCGAGGACACGGCACCGGACGGCGACCTCGCCGACCTGGCGGCGGGCTCCCTCGGTCGCGGGCAGGGGTGGGCGGCGCGTTCGCTGGACTCGGACACCCTCGCGCTCGGCGTCCATCTCGACTTCGACCACCAGGAACGCCGCCCGGACGTCCGCCCGGGGCCGGGGACCCCGCCCACGGGGACACCGGCGCCGCGTGCGGACCACCGGCCGACCTGGGCCCTGAAACAGGTGGGGCCCGAGTCCCTGGGCCTGCCGGCCGAGGGCGCGTCCCAGGAGGTCGCCGTCCCGGCGGACGCGGAGGCCGAACTCGTCCGCGCCGCGCAGGCTTCCCTCATACGGGAGTTGCGCACCCCGCACACCCCACCCGCCCCACCGGCATCGCCTCCGCTCTCCCCGCGCGCGCGTCTGCGGCCGACCCGCACCGGAGTGTTCCTCGGCGGTCTGCTGATCGCCGCGCTCCTGCTGTACTGGCTGCCCGTGTCCCGCCTCGGTGAGGCGGACCTCGACCGGATGGGCGGGCTCGGGCTGGTCTCCGTACTGCCGCTGCCGACGCTGGCCGGGGCCGCGCTGCTGGTCGTGGTGTTCGCGTCGCTGCTGTGGGGGAACCGGGAACACCGGACGCTGCTGGCCCTCACGCTGCTCGCGACCGTCGTGTCACTGCACGCGCTGCCCGCGGTGATCGAGGCCGAACCGAGGTTCGCGACGGCCTGGCAGCACCTCGGGTTCATCGACTACATCGACCGGACCGGGACCGCCGTACCGGACCTCGACGCCCGCTGGAGCTGGCCGGGATTCTTCGCCGGGGCCGCGTTCGTGGCGAAGGCCTGCGGGGTCGGTGATCTCACCGAGGTCATCCGCTGGTGGCCGCTGACCATGCAACTCCTCTATTTGGCACCGCTGTTCCTGCTGACGCGTTCGTTGCGGGCGAGCTGGCGCGCCAAGTGGACCGGCGTGTGGATCTTCGTACTGAGCGGCTGGGTGGGCCAGGACTACTTCTCCCCACAGGGCTTCACCTATCTCCTCTATCTGGTGTTCGTGGCGATTCTGCTGGTGTGGTTCCGGGCGCCCCGGGTGCTGTGGGCGAAGGTGCGGCCCGGCGAGGCGGAGGTCGAGCCGACGAACCGCCGCCAACAGGCCGTACTGCTGGCGGTGTTGATCGCCCTGTTCGCGGCGACGGTCCCTGCCCACCAGTTGACGCCGTTCGTGATGCTGGGCGTGCTGGCGGTCCTGGTGCTGATCGGAAAGTCCGAACTGCGGGGCCTGCCCATCCTGTTCGGCGTCATCGTCGCGGTCTGGGTCGGTTTCATGGCCGAGCCGTACTGGTCGGGGCACTTCGACGAACTCTTCGGCGGGATGGGCGGAGTGAGCGGCAATGTGTCGTCGAGCGTCTCCGGCCGTATCCAGGGCGGCAGTTCGACACACAAACTCGTCCTCTACACGCGCGTCCTGCTGGCTGGCGGGGTCATGACCCTCGCCTGCTACGGCTGGTGGCGCCGCCGCGACCACAAGTACCGCGAACGATCCCTGCTCGTCCTCACCTTCGTCCCGTTCCTGGGCTTCGGCATGCAGTCGTACGGCGGGGAAATGGCGCTGCGCGTCTTCATGTTCGCCCTGCCCGGCGCGGCCATGCTCGGCGCGCTCGCGCTCTTCCCGCGCACCGGCGTCACCCCGAAGGAACGGGACCGGGACCGGATCAGCCTCGCCCCGCTGGCGGCACTGATGGCGGGCCTGGTCCTCATGGGCGGCTTCCTGGTGGCTCGTTGGGGCAACGAGCCCTTCGAACGGACCCGCACCGGCGAGGTCGCCGCGATGAACTACGTCTACGCGCACGACGATCCGACCGTACGGCTGCTGTGGCTGAGCAACGACCTCCTCGACAACGTGACACCGGCGCTGCCCTGGGGCACCAAGGACATGGAGAAGGTGCGGTACGAGCCGACGCTCGCACCGGCCGACCCGGTGCTGGTGTCGGGGTTGGTGAAGGCGCTCAAGGACGCGGGCCCCAACTCCTACCTGATGGTCAACCGCAGTCAGGTCGTCTATCTCCAGCTGGACGTGGGCTACTCGGCGACCTGGGAGAAACGGCTGCTCCAGAACCTGGACAGGCGGGACGAGTTGAAGAAGGTGTTCGTCAACTCCGACGTCACGGTGTACGCGCTGCGGCAACGACCGGAGGGCGAGGTCGCGAAGCCCGATCCCGGGCCGATCGGTCCCCAGGTGACGTGGACGCCGTGGTCGGTGGTGGGCGGCCTGGCAGCCGTCGCCCTGATCCTGCTGCTCACGGCCCGGGAGGCAGTACGGGTCGCGGTGCGGCCGGGGGTCCGGCAACTCCGTTGGCTGCAGGGCGCCTTCTGGTTCTCCCTACCCCTGCTGGCGGTGCTGCTGGCCTCGTTGGTTCAGCGGTTCCTGACGATGAAGTGAGGGCGCGTACGAGGTGAAGTGGCTCAGCGGCTGAGCCACTTCACCTCGTACGCGCCCATCGTGAACCGCTTCCCGTCGACCTGCGCGTCGATCGGCCGGTCGAGGACGTTGACGACGAGGACGGCCTTGTCGTCGGCGAGCACCCGTACGTTGGGCACATCGTCCGGGGCAACCGGCACGGTCTCGTACTCCGTGCCCGGCGGGAAGGCGGCGCCGAACCGGGAGACCAGGTCGTACATCGGAAGTGCCGTTCCCCCGCCGCCACTTGAGGTGGGCGTCCAGAGGCAGCCGGCGCAGTCGGTGCCCTTCTCCTCCTCGGGGTTCCAGTAGAAGCCGGAGGAGGCGCCGCCCTTGGCCATCGCGATCAGACCGGCGGCCTGGACGGCCTCTCGATGGGTCTCGGACCAACCCGCACGGTCGTCGTCGGCGTCGGCGGGCTCGACGTAGTACTCGGCCCACCACAGCGGCAGTCCGCGCGTACGGGCGCGCACCCACTCACCGACGGCGGTGAACTTGTCGGTCGCCGCGAACTCGTCGGGCAGCAGTTCGTCGTCCTGGGTGTAGCTGGAGCCGTCCACGACGACGAAATCGGCTCCCACCTTGTGCGTGTTCCAGTAGTCGAAGGCGTCGAGGATCCGCTGGTCCATGGCGCCCCAACGCCCCTTGAAGGTCGTGGAGGCGTCCGGCTTCTGCCGTGGGTCGAGGCTGTCCATGACGAGGTACGGCCCGCCGACCATGATGTCCTTGTCGACCTTCTTCAGCGCCTTGTAGACGAGGTTGTACAGCTCGGTGTACCCCTCGTAGTCCCAGCGGGCCCCGGTGTTGTTCCAGAAGCCCTTGAACTCGTTCCACACGATGAAATGGCGTACGTCGGGATAGCGCTTCGCGACGGTCGCGGCCAGGGCGGCGAAGTCCTTGTAGTGGGCGCGCTGCGGGGCGGTCTCCAGGGCGGACTGACTCCAGTCGGTGTTGTCCGAGCCGGACCTGCCGCCCTTCATCCAGTCCGGGGCACAGCACAGGGTGACCACCGGGGTGGCACCGGAGGCGCGCATGAAGTCGATGCGGCGATCCATCTCGGTGAAGTCGTAACGCCCCTTGACCGGCTCGGGGTTGCCGGCGCCCCAGCCCATGATGTGCTGGTTCTGCGGCAGCCCGGCGTCCTTCGACAGCAGCGCCTCGACCCGGTCGGTGGCCGACCCGTCGCCCTCGTCGGCGCTGAACTGGGTGTGGGTGAAGCCCCACCCGACATCCGGCTTCGACGAAGCGGGCGACGAGGCGGCCGGTGTGCCGTGCACCTTGTCGCCGTCGCGGGAGGTGCCGGCGGTGCTGCCACCGTTCGACGGCAGCGTGTGGAGCAGGGTCAGGACCAGGGCCAGCGCGGCGGCCCCCACACCGAGCAGGGCGGTGAGCCGCCACCGCCGAGCCCCCGAATTCCACCCATGACGTCCCATCAAGGGCAACAGTAACGGCGGGGCACGGGCGGAGGGCAGACCTCCGCAGCACACAGCCCGGTAACAGAAGACGGACGTAACGGACGCGCGGGCCGGAGACGCCGCACTCGGCGACACTCGGCGCGCTCCCCGCAAACCGGGTGCACTCGGCGCCCGGGTGCCGGATCATGGCGGCATGTCTGCGAACCCACACGACGCGCTGCCGATCCGGCTCAACGTCGACGACAGCGACTCCCCGTCCGACGTCGTCGACGCGCTGTTCCTCGGCCGCTTCGCGACGGGCGAGCAGCCGTACTCCCACGCGGCGAACATCGATCGCGTACGGTCCGGGGCGACCCTCCTTCCGCCGGGCGCCCGTGTGCTGCGCTCCGCCCGCGACGACGACCGCAGCGCCACGCTGGCGGAGGGCGACGGCTGGACCCTCCTGGTGTCCCGCTGGAACCGCGGCGCCGACGTCACGGTGACGGCGACCAGCTCCGAGCTGGCCGAGAAGGTCCTCGGCCAGACGACGGACGGGGCGACGGACGAGCCCGAACCCCAGCCGGAGAACGTGACGATGGGATTCTGGTACGTGTCCCCGCGCCGGGGCCCGCACCGCACGACCCGCCAGATCTCGGCGGGCACCTGGGACGAGGTCCGCGCCAACTACACCGCGCCGGTGGCGGACGCGATGGACGGTCTGATGAGGACGACGCCGGAGGACATCGCGGGCCGACTGCTGCTGCTCCACGGTCCGCCCGGCACCGGCAAGACGTCCGCGCTGCGCACACTGGCGCGTTCCTGGCGGGACTGGTGCCAGGTGGACTGCGTACTGGACCCCGAGCGACTGTTCTCCGACGTCGGCTATCTGATGGACATCGCGATCGGCGAGGAGGACAGCGCGGGCAAGGGCCGCTGGCGGCTGCTCCTGCTGGAGGACTGCGACGAGCTGATCAGGGGCGAGGCGAAGCACACGGCGGGCCAGGCCCTCTCCCGCCTCCTCAACCTGACGGACGGTCTCCTCGGCCAGGGCCGCAACGTCCTGGTGGGTGTGACGACCAACGAGGACCTGGAACGCCTCCACCCGGCCGTAGTCCGCCCCGGCCGCTGCCTGGCCCGCATCGAGGTGGGCCCCCTGACCCGCCGAGAGGCGACGACCTGGCTGGGCACAGAGGAGGGAATCCCCCGAGAGGGCGCCACCCTGGCCGAGCTCTACGCCCTCCGCAGAGGCACAACCCCCACCACAGTCCCGGACCAGAGGGAAGGAGCAGACGCGGGCCTGTACCTGTAACCCCCGAAGCCCGGACGACCGCAAGCTCTCAAGGGCGCGAGGACCTAAGCCGCGCTGAAGACCCCGGCGACCGCAGGCTTTCAGGGGCGCGAGGACCTACGCCGCGCTGAAGACTCAGCCGACCGCAGGCTTTCAGGGGCGCGAGGACCTACGCCGCGCTGAAGACTCAGCCGACCGCAGGCTTTCAGGGGCGCGGGGAACTGCGCGACCAGCCCCCACCGCAGGCTTTCAGGGGCGCGGGGAACTGCGCGACCAGCCCCCACCGAGCCGCACCCGAAGAACTACCCCACTCACCCCTCGTAAGCCGCGCGCAAAGCATCTTTCACCGCGGCCAACGCCACCTCCTCCCCCACCCCAAGCCGCCGAACCCGCTCCACGTAAGCCTGCGCAGCAGCCACCGCTTCCCGCTCCGCCGCCGACCCCGCCGCAGCGACAAACGTCCCGTTGCGCCCCCGCGTCTCGATCACCCCGTCCGACTCCAGCGCCCGATACGCCTTCGCCACCGTGTTCGCGGCGAGCCCGAGCGACTCGGCAAGCCCCCGCACGGTAGGCAGCCGGTACCCCACGGGCAGCTTCCCGGCCCGGGCCTGCTCGGAGATCTGGGCGCGCACCTGCTCGTAGGGCGGGGCGCTGTCGTCGATGCGGATCTTCAGGGTCACCTCGCGATTGTCCCGTACCGGCCGGAAAATGAGAGGCACCCGCCGTATCTCCCCGCGTAACGTCCGAGCTCATGACTGTGACCGTGCGTGCTCTCCGCACCGAAGACCGGCCCGGCGTCGAGGCGTTCGCCCGCATCCGGCGCCTCGCCCTGCCCTTCCTCCTGTTCACCCCGGAGGCCGTCGCGTACGACATCGCGCACGCCCACCCCGACGCGCACTACCAGGCTCTCGTCGCCGAGGAGGACGGCGAGATCCTTGGCACCGCCCAGACCGCGGTCGTCCACGACAGCCCGGAGCCCGGCCAGGGATACGTCAACGTGTACGTGCACCCGGAGCGCACCCGCCGTGGCGCCGGCGCGCGCCTCGTCCGTACCGCCGAGCAACACCTCGCCGCAGCCGGCGTGACCAAGTCCTTCGCCTGGGTGCTGGACGCTCCCGGCAACCGCGCCTTCGCCGAGCGCCACGGCTACCGCTCCAGCCGTACCGCGCACTTCCTGCGCCTGGACCTGGCGAACGGCGAGCTGCCCCCGCTCCAGGATCTCCCGCCCGGCGTCGAACTCCGCAGCGGTGCCGACTTCGCCGCCGACCCGCGCCCCCTGTTCGCCCTGGACTCGGAGACGATGTCGGACGAACCCAGCGATGTCTCCTACGAGTTGACGGACTACGAGGCCTGGCTCCGCGAGACCTGGCAGCACCCCCTGTTCAGCCCCGAGCTGACCTCGGTCGCGGTCGTCGACGGCCGCCCCACCGCCTTCAGTCTGGCCCGCACCGACGGCGACACCCGGTACGGCACCGTGATGACGGGCACCGCCCGCGACTTCCGCGGCCGTGGCCTCGCGAAGCTCGCCAAGAACGACTCCCTGCACCGCGCCCGCGCCGCCGGGTACACGGAGGCCCTGACGGGCAACGACGCGGGGAACGGCCCGATGATCGCGATCAACAACTGGTTCGGCTACGAGATCTGCGCAACGGAGATGCGATATGTCCGCGAACTCGCCTGAGGACACACCCACGCCCACCCCCGCACCCACTCCCGCAACCACCCCCACACTGAACGTCGTCCTGGTCAAGGCCGGCCGCACGAAGATCAGTTACCCCGCCGAGCTGCTCCACGACGACGGCACCCGCCTCGCCGTACGCGCGGCCTGGGCCGGGGACGGAGTCCGCGACTTCGGCTTCGTCCGTTTCGAACCCGGGGACGTGTTCACGGAGTACTACTGGCGGGACCGCTGGTACTCGGTGAAGGAGGTCCGGGACGCGGCGGGCACGCTGAAGGGCTGGTACTGCGACATCGCCCGCCCGGCCACGCTCGCCGGCACCGACCTGGTCGTCGAGGATCTCGACCTGGACCTCTGGCGCTCCGCCGACGGCACGGACGTACGACGGCTCGACGAGGACGAGTTCGAGGAGAGCGGCCTGGCGGTGTCGGACCCCCGGGCCGCGTCCGCCGCCGTGGCCGCTCTCGACGAGCTGGAGTCGCTGGCGCGCGAGGGCGGCTTCGAGAAGCTGCTCGCCTGAACCCACGATCCGGGACACGGGACGCGGGACACGGGACACGCGAAGGTGACGGCGTCCCTACAGGCGGGCCAGGACCGCGTACCGCTCGTCCCGCACCTCGCGCCCCCACAGCCGGGCGTCCCCGGACAGCCGCTCCACGCGGACGTCCCCGGCGAGGGGCGTGAGGAGAGCGGCGAGTGTGTCGGCGGGTATGCCGGCCGGGCTGACCGTGCCCCACACGCCTTCGACCAGCACCATCCGACCGCCGGCCCTGAGCAGTCCCCGCCAGTGGCGCAGCAGGCGCGCGGGGTCGGGCAGCGTCCACAGGACGTGCCGTACGAGCACGACGTCGAAGCGCTCCTCCCCCACCGGTGGCGCCGCCGCGTCGCCGACGAGGAACACGGCGGCGCGGCCGGCCAGCTTGCTCCGGGCGTGCTCGACCATGGCCGGGGAGGCGTCCACCCCGGTCACGCGGTGCCCCTGTTCGGACGCGAGGAGCGACAGGCTGCCGGTGCCGCAGCCCAGGTCGAGGATGTCGGCCGGCCGGTCCGGCAGCCAGGACCGCAGCCGGTCCGCCCATGCCTCGCGGACGACGGGATCCCGCAGGCCGTGGTCGGGTTCGTCATCGAAGGTGGCGGCTTCCGCGTCCCAGTCGGTGTGCGTCATGCGACCAAGAGTGACACCTGCCACTGACAATCGAATCGTGACGGCCGCCACTGACAGACCGGCGCCGATGAGTCACCCTCCCGGAAATGGTCTATCTCCGTGAAAACGCGGAACCCGGTGGACCGAAGGAGGCAGCCATGCGCCGCGTAACCGTGCAGAAGCCTTTGAAGAAGTCGGATGCCCGCCGGGTGCGGGAAGAGGCCGACGAACGCACCACCGAGCGTCCGGAGGTCCGCAAGGACATCGCACGTACGTGGTGGCCCGACGGCTGAGGTCGGCCGGCCTGTCGCGAACTCGCGAACCGTCGGACCGGCGCGTGCCCTGCCCGTCGTCGCGTACCTGAGCGCAGTCCGAAGCCTTCCTTAAGCCGACCATAAGGATCTCCCTCACCCGCCTCCAGCAGGCGATTCCGCGGTTTCTCGGGGCGAGGAGATCCCGCATGCCCGCATACCGCCACCCCGCCGCCGCAGTCACCATCGTCACCACCCTCGGGATCGCCGCGCTCACCCTGAGCGCCACGCCCGCGTCGGCGCACGGCTCCATGGGCGACCCGGTCAGCAAGGTCGCCCAGTGCTACGCCGAGGGCCCCGAGGCCCCACGTCGGCGGCGTGCCGGGCGGCGGTGGCGGCAGGCGGCACACAGGCGCTGTACGACTGGAACGGCGTCCGTATCGGTGACGCGGGCGGGCGGCACCGGGCGTTGATCCCGGACGGTGAGCTGTGCGGCGCGGGCATCGACGAGTTCAAGGGCCTCGACCTGGCCCGCGCGGACTGGCCGGCGACCGGCGTGCACAGCGGCTCGTTCCCGTTCAGGTACCGCGTGACCGCCCCGCACAAGGGCACCTTCGAGGTGTACCTCACCAAGGCGGGCTACGACCCGGCCAAACCCCTCGCCTGGGCCGACCTGGACCTCGAACACCCGGTCGCGACGGCCACGGACCCGGTCGCGGCGAACGGTTTCTACACGTTCTCCGGCACCCTGCCGCAACGTTCCGGCAGACAGGTCCTGTACGCGATCTGGCAGCGCTCGGACAGCCCGGAGTCGTTCTACTCGTGCTCCGACGTGACGTTCGGCGCGAGTGAGGGAGCGAGTGGAGGGGCGGGCAGCGGCGCGTCAGGCAGCGCCTCCGCACCCTCCGAGGAGCAGATCGAGGCCGGCGCCGACCAGTCGACGGTCGGACACGGGGGCCACGAGAGCCACGGGGAGCCCGCGACCGACGCGTCCCGCGCTCCCTCCGCCACTCCGTCCCCCGCTCCGTCGGCCACGCCGTCCGCCGTTACGTCCACCCGGACGCCGGTCGCGCAACCGCAGGCGGCGGGCGCCGCGGTGAACCTCGCCGAGACGGGCGGCGCTTCCGGCACCCCTTACCCAGCGGTGGGCGGCGCGGGCGCCCTGGCGCTGGGCGCGACGGCCCTGTTGCTCTCGGTCCGGCGTCGCGCGGTGGGCGCCGGCCGGTCCGGCCACTGAACTCGCCGGGGCCCGGCCGGCGGCTCAGGCCTGCCGGACCTCGGCGGATGTTCTGCGACCGGGTCAGCCGACCGCCGACAGACAGGTGGTGGGGGTGGCGTGCGCCGGATCGAGGGCGTTCGTCACCTCGTGGAACGCGATCCGGTCGAGCAGCCCGACGGCGGCGTGTTCGGAGAGGTCCAGCGGGCACAGGTCCTGGATCACGACGTTGTGTACGTCGGAGCCGCTCAGGAACTGGCTGCGGTACGGCGTGACCACCTCGTCGTACCTGGTCGCGAGGACCGTGTAGTGGACGCCCGGGACGGTGTCACCGCCCGCGTTGAGCTTGGTGAGGAAGGCGGACCCGGTCACCTGGTCGGCGAGGGCGGGGGTGGCCGTGGAGAGCAGGTCGGCGGCGCCGGGGAAGTAGGCCAGCAGGTTCGTCAGGCCGTTCAGGGTGGTGCCGTGGTTGCTGGGCGCGATGCCGACGAGGGTGTGCACCTCGGCGGCGCCGCCGAGGAACTTGAGGTAGTAGCGTGGCATCATGCCGCCCTGCGAGTGGCCGACGAGGTCGGTCTCGGCGGCGCCGGTCGCGGCGAGCACCTTGTCGACGAAGGCGGCGAGCTGCTCGGCCGACCTGTCGATGGGGCCGAGGCCGTAGAAGAGGGGTACTCCGGCCAGTTGGCCGTAGTCGAACGAGAAGACGCAGTAGCCGCGGTTCGTCAGGTACGGCGCGAGGGTGAGCCAGTTGTCCACCCCGTTGGCGAAGGTGCCGTGGACGAGGACGACGGGGCGGGGATGGGCGGCGGACGGCTTGCAGGAGTAGTCGTTCCAGCCTCCCCCACTCTCGGCTTCGGCCTGGGCTTCCGACTGCGTCTCGGCCTGTGCGGTGGCGACGGGCACGACGGTGGCCGCGGCGGCCAGCAGCAGTGCGGCGAGAGGTCTGAGTGCGCGTTTCCAGGGCAGCATCGAGTGATCTCCTTGCGGCTCAAGGGAGTTGCGACGGCTCTACGCCCTGTGATCCGGATCACGAGGATGCTGTTCACTCGTCAAGTTACGAGCGAGTAGCGCGACGGGGAAGTTACGCGTCAGTAAAAACTTCTGGCGGCAACCGGAGACCGTGATAAAGGGGGTCCCGAGACCCCCTCCCCGAGGATGAGCTCCGCCGGTACCGGGGTACTGCCCGGCCGCCGGATTGGGTCCCGCGGTGCCGGGGGGTGTGCGGAAACGGCGCTCATAGCGTGAACACAGGGTCGATCAAGCCCCTGTTCGCGCAATGCTCCATCTCCTGCTGGGAGTACTTCCGTGGCCACGTTCCTCTACCGGCTGGGCCGGCTCGCCTTCAGACGTCGACGGCTCTTCCTGATGTTCTGGATCGTCGTCCTCGCCGCCGTCGGCATAGGCGCCGCCGGTGTCTCCGGCAGGACGACGGACGACTTCTCCCTGCCCGGCACCCCGTCGTCGGCGTCCGCGCCGACGACGGGGCCAGGAGCATCGGGCCGGCGTTGTTGACCGATGAGGCCGAACGCATCCACCTCCTCGACCTTCTGCGCGGCGCCGGTACCACCCGTCCGCCACGCCGCCGGCCCGCCCAGCAGCGCGTGCGGCCCGCCGTACAGCGCGACCTCGACTCGATGAGCGGCACACCCGCGTTCGTCCTCAACGGCCGCGGAGACATCCTGGCCACCAACCACCTCGGGCGTGCCCTGTTCTCCCCGGTCTACGCCGACCCGGCGCGGCCCCCCAACAACGCCCGGTTCGTCTTCCTCAGCCCCCACGCGACGGAGTTCTTCCCCGACTGGGACCAGGTCGCAGGCGACACTGTCGCGATGCTGCGCGCCGAGGCCGGCCGCGATCTCTACGACCGGCGGCTGACGGACCTGATCGGCGAACTGTCCACCCGCAGCGAGGAGTTCCGTCACCGCTGGGCCGCCCACAACGTCCGGATGCACACCACCGGCGTGAAGCTTCTGCACCACCCAGTCGTCGGCGACCTCGACCTGCCGTTCGAAACCCTCCCGGTGGGCGGCGACCCCAGCCAGGTCCTCCTCACCTACACCGCCGAGCCCGCCTCCCCCTCCCAGGACGCCCTGAACCTGCTGGCCAGCTGGGCCGCGACCGACGACGACATCGAGCGGTCCACGCCGGCCGACGACTCCGAGCCGGCCGACTCGACCGATACACCCGGCTGATCGACCCATGAGGCCCTGTCCGTCGATGCCGCCGCAGGAGACGGGGGCCGGCCCTCATGCCCCACACGCCCTCTTTCGCCAGGAACCTGGGATTCTCGGCGAACGCAGTCAGTCAGCCAGAGCGGCTGGACGCACAGCCTTCGACCCGAAGCGTCGACGAGCCCGGTCCGCGGCGGCTTCGGCCGCGCGGGCGCGGGCATCACCTGGATCCAGAGAAAGCTGGTGGTAGGCGCTGCCGGCCGGCATCAGGCCGTCGGCACGGATCGCGAAGGCGCGAACTCGTGCTCGCTGCAACCCCAGGGCGGTCAGTAGCCCCAGGACAGCGGTGGCGAGTGCGGGTGAGTGGCTGGTCGGATCTGACAGCGTGCGCGTACGTGTGGTGGAGCTGGAGTCGGCGTACCGCACCGTGAGGGTGAGTCGGCCGGCAACCTGGTTTTCACCGCGCAGGCGCTGGCCGATCCGCTCGGCAAGCCCGAGGACGGCTCGGTGATGCTGTGCCGGGTCGAGGCAGTCCCGTTCGAGTACGAGGTCGGCGAGCAGCTGCGCCGCCGGTTCCGATCGGGTGACCGGGCGGGGATCGTGGCCGCGGGCGCGTTCGGCCAGCAGCCGGGCGGTGCCGGCTCCGAGAAGTCGCTGCAGGGTTGCCGGGGGTATCTCGACGATTTGCCCGATGGCGTGCAGTCCGTATCTGTTGAGTGTGTCCGCCGTGGCTCGGCCGATCCCCGGCAGCGCGGTGACCGGGCGGGGGTACAGCCAAGCGGCGGCCTGCCCGTCGGGGACCAGGGTGGTATCGCCCGGCGCGGACGCGTCGGCCGCCATGGCAGCCAGCATGCGGTTGTTCGCAAGCCCGGCGCTGCTGTCGATGTCGTAGAAGAGCTTCAGCCTCATCCTCGCCAACTGGACCACGTCGTAGGGAGACAGGTCGAAGTATCTGAGCGCTGATGTCAGGTCCAGCTGGACCGCGTCGGGCGGGACGGCCTGGACGTGAGGCGTGATACCAGACATTAGTTCGATTATGTCGGCGTACTGATCCTCACGGAGTGCCGCGTGCAGGTGGAGGTGGAGGTGGGCGATGTGCCGCTGCCGCGTCGTCATCCCGCGCTCCCCGGGCTGGTGTAGCCGAACTTCTTCAGGTCGGCCGACCGGGTGCCGGCGGGCTGCAGGTCGGCGTACGGGTGCAGTCGAGCGCCTGTAGTGCCGTTGGCCAAGGTCCGTCGCGGCTGTGCGGGGGTCGGGTGCGGGTGGTCGGCTCCGAGGAGGGCGAGCGCGGCCTCGGGGCCGTTGTCGCGGCGGGTGGCAGCGACCTCGTCCAGGTCCCAGGCCATGGAGCCGACGACGGTACGACGGGTGCCGCGGACCTGGACCGTGCCGCGGACCAGCAGCAGGCCGCTGTGGAAGACGGTGTGCGCGCAGGCAGGGTGGGAGTCTTCGAAGAAGGCCAGGTCGACCAGGCCGGAGCCGTCCTCCAGGGTGACGAAGATGATGCGCTTGCCGCTGGCGATCGGCGGAGTCTGGGTGGAGGCCCGTACGCCGGCGACGAGGACCTGCTGCCCGGCGCGCAGGCCGACCAGATGGGCCGCGTCGGTCGCGCCGATCTCGCGCAGCAGTCGGTGGTGGTGCTCCATCAGGTGCCTGGAGACGTCGATGCCCAGGGTGCTCAACTCGGCGCTGAGGGCTTCACGTCCGGTCATCTCCGGCAGGCCGCTCGGCTCCGCCCCGCCGACGGCACCCGCGACGATGGGCAGCTGGCCCTCGCCTGCGGACCGAGTGCGGGAGGCACGGTGCAGCTCGGCGATCTGGAGCAGCAGATCACGCCGGGTGAGCCGGCCGTCATGGAGACAGTTCAGGGCGCCGATCTCGGCGAGTCGTTCGGCGACCGGCCTGCTCGGGCGGGCCCGCTGCCAGAAGTCCGACAGCGATCCGTACGGCTGCCCCTCCTCGATCCGGGCGCACTCCTCCTCGCCGATGCCGCGCACCTCGGACAGCGCGAGGCGTACATCCCACCGCTCTCCGTCGGCCTTCTCCACGGTGTGTCTCACCCGGGAGCGGTTGATGTCGACGGGCAGGACCTGTACGCCGCCCCGGCGGGCGTCGGCGACCAGGACGCGCTTGGGCCACATGCCCGGGTCGTGTTCGAGCAGACCGGCCAGCAGGTACGCCGGATAGTGGGCCTTGAGCCAGGCGCTCTGCAGCGCGGGTACGGCGAAGGCGACCGCGTGGGCGCGGCAGAAGCCGTAGGCGCCGAAGGCCTCGACGGTCTGCCAGACCTCGTCCCGTACGGCCGCGCTGTAGCCACGCGCGCGTGCCAGGCCGTGGAACCAGTCCCTGACCCGTGGCAGCCGGGCCTTGTCACCGAGCGCCCGCCGGGCGATCTCCGCCATCGCGTAGTCGCAGCCGGTCATGACCGACAGCGTCTCGATGATCTGCTCGTGCCAGATGGTCACGCCGTTGGTGTCGGCGAGCACCGGTTCCAGGTCCGGGTGGGCGTACGACGGTGCGCCGCCGTGCCGGGCGGCGATGTACCGCTCGGGCATACCGCCCGCGACCGGGCCGGGGCGGAAGAGGCTGATGTCGGCGATGACGTCCTGCACGTCGCGGGGCTGCAACCGGGACAGAAGATCCTGCTGGCCCGGCGACTCCAGCTGGAACAGGCCCAGGGTCCGGCTCTCCTGGATGAGCTTGAAGGCGAAGACGTCGTCCAGCGGAACCTGCTCCGGGTCGTCGAGGTCGATGCGGTTGCCGGTGGTCCGTTCGATCTCGGTGACGGCGTGGGCCATCGCGGACTGCATCCGCACGCCCAGGACGTCGAGTTTGATGTTGCCCAGCGCCTCGATCTCCTCCTTCGCCGCCATCGCCATGGGGTAGTCGCCCTGCGGGGTGGGCTGCACCGGCAGCCGGTCCAGGAGGGTGGCGTCACTGATGACCACTCCGCAGGGGTGCATGGCCATGCCGTGGACCAGCGAGTCGAGGCCTTCCGCCAGCTCCCACAGCGGTCCGAACCGGTGTGCCTCGGCGGCCAGTTGACGCAACTCGGGCAGTTCGGCGAGGGCGCCGGTGATGTCGGAGGCGCGCAGGTGCGGGAAACTCTTGGCGATCCGGTCGACGTCCATGGGCGCGACACCGAGGGCGAGGCCGGTGTCACGCAGGGCGCGGCGGGCTCGGTAGGTCTCGGGCATGGCGGTGACCGCGACCCGTTCCTTGCCGAACCGGTCGAAGATCGCGTCGTAGCACTCCAGGCGCCGGGCGGACTCCACGTCGATGTCGATGTCGGGCAGCCCCCTGCGCCGCTCGCTGAGGAACCGTTCGAACAGCAGCCGGTGTTCGAGAGGGTTGGCGGTGGCGATGCCCAGCGCGTGGCAGACCATCGAACCGGCGCCCGAGCCGCGGGCGGCGACCCGGATGCCCAGTTCCCGGATGTCGGCGACGACCTGGCCGACGGCGAGGAAGTACGGGTCGTAGTTCAACTTGGTGATCACGGTGAGCTCTTGGTCCAGCCGGTCGAGCGCCACGCGGTCGCGGTCGAGGCCGCGTCCGGCCAGGCCGGTCTCGCATCGCTCGCGCAGCAACCGGACGGCAGCGCCCGCATCGGGCCCGGCACCGAATACCGACGGTTCCGGCAAGTGGGCGGTGCCCAGGCCCAGGTCGGCCTCGGGGTCGAGGGTGCAGGCGTCCGCCGTGGCGGCGGTGTCGGCCAGCAGCCGTCGGGCCCGCCGGGCGTCGGCTCCGGCGCACTCGGCGACCGCGTACGCGATCTCCGTCATCCTTCCCTCGTCCTTCAGCCAGCGCTCCCCGCTGTCGAGGCGGCGCCGGTCGATCGGCCGCAGCAGCCGGGCGGCGTCCAGGACGTCGGCGAGACGGTGCTGGTCGGGGTCGGCGTAGCGGACGGCATTGGTGAGGACGGCGGGGGTACGGGTGCGGTCGGCCAGGGCGAGGGTACGGGCGGCGAGGCGCAGGGAGCCGGGTCCGGTACCAGTACCAGTAGCTGCACCAGTACCCGTAGCTGCACCGCCACCGCCACCGCCGCGGTCACCACCGCCCTTACCGCTGCCGCTGCCCTCAGCATCGCCGGAGAAACGTTTATGCATGATCACCTCCAACCGCACCCCGCCCCCGAACACCTCCCGCCAAGGCGCCAGCAACCGCACCGCGACGTCCTCCCGGCCCACCACCAGCGCCCGCACCGGCTCCGAGAGCGGGCCGAGCAGCACGGTCAGACCGGGACCGCCGTACTCACGCAGCGCCTCCCACGGCACCACCACCGGCGCCGCGCCGGACGCCGTACCGACATACGCGGCCGAGGTGATCCGGCACAGCCGCGCCCAGCCGGCCCGGTCCTGCGCGAGCAGCGTGAACCGCAGCGGCGGCTCGGCCACATGTGCGCCGCCGCGCACCGGGGTACGGCGCCGCCGTTCCGGGGGCGGCGGCGCGAGGGCGGCCACCGCCAGGTCGACGCCGAAGACCGGCCGGACCCCTTCCTTCGCACAGGCCCGGGCGAACCGTACGGCGCCGGTGACCGTGTCCCGGTCGGTGAGGGCCAGCGTCCCCATACCGCGCTCGGCGGCCCGCCGGGCGAGCTGCTCAGGGTGGGCGGCGCCATAGCGGGCGGAATAACCGGACGCGACGTGCAGATGGGCGAAGCCCGTCATGCCGCACCTCCATCACTCCGCCCCTTTTCAGCCACCAGATCGATCACCAGTTCGATGATCGACCCTACGAGATTCGTACTTCCGTTCGATTGATTAGTTCACTCTAGCCCCATCGGCCCCGGTCAGCGACCTGATCAAGGACGACTGCGGGCGCCCGAAGAGCGTCGACGCCGCCGCAGCCCCGTCCGTACGGCATCGCGAACGACCTCGCGCACGTCCCCCCGAACGGCGAAATCCCGCCCCCGGAAACCAGGGGCGGGACCGTCCCGGACCGATCAACCCGGGAGAGGGGCGGCGCGTGAAGGACGCGCGGGAAAGGGGTCAGCCGATCTGCGTACCGGTGGCCGACAGTGCTTCCGTGACCGGTTGGAAGAAGGTCTCCCCGCCCGAGCCGCAGTCGCCGCTGCCGCCGGAGGTGAGACCGATCGCGCTGCTGCCCGAGAAGAGCGAGCCGCCGCTGTCGCCGGGCTCGGCGCAGACGTCGGTCTGGATGAGCCCGTTGACGATGTCGCCGTTGCCGTAGTTCACGGTCGCGTTCAGACCGGTGACCGTGCCGGAGTGCACCTGGGTCGTGGAGCCGCTGCGGGTCACCGACTGGCCGACGGTGGCCGAGGCGGCGCCGGTGATCCGCTGGGAGCTGCCGTTGTAGAGGTTGACCTGACTCGGGTGGGCGACATCGGCCGTGTACTTGACCAGGCCGTAGTCGTTGCCGGGGAAGCTGGACGACTCGTTCTGGCCGATCACGCCGGACGAGTCGGACCACGTCGAGATCGACTCGGTGCAGTGCCCGGCGGTCAGGAAGTACGACTCGCCGCCCTTGACCACGTTGAAGCCGAGCGAGCAGCGGCCCCCGCTGCCGGTGATCGCGTCGCCGCCCGCGACGAAGGTCCTGAACTCCCCCTTCGTACGCTTGAGTTCGGCCGTGCCGCCGAGACCGTCGACGACCTTGGTGAGTTTGCTCCACTCGGCCGCCGAGACCGTGCGGTCGGCGGTGACGACGACCTTGTTGGCCGTCGGGTCGACCGCCCACGAGGTGCCGGGGATGGTCGCGTCCTGCTTCAGGGTCGTACGGGCGCTGTCGAGTTCGGCGACGGAGTTCTCGACGATCCGGGCCCGGGCGCCGGCCGACTCGACGGTCCGGGCCGCCATTTCGTCGAGCACGTTGACGACGAGGTTCTTCGTCTTCGCGTCGTAATACGCTCCCGCGACGTCGGCGCCGAGGTCCTTGCCGAGTATCGAGGCGATCTTTCCGGCCGCCGGGACCGAAAGGACCCTGGGTTCAGCGGTCTTGGTGACCTCGCTCGCGTTCGCACTCTGGAAGGTCACTCCCGCGGCGACGAGTGCGGTGATGCCCGCACCTACCACGGTGGCGCGGCGCCCTGATATGCGTCGGTGCTTCAACTTGCGTCCTCCTGTGGGGGGTTCGGCCGGGAGGTTGTGGGGACCTCCTTGTGCCGGTTGGACGCCACCCACTATTCCGAGACGTTCGGGGAGCACACAAGGTCGACTTCAGGACGCGCGTAGACAAACGGGCGTGCGCCCCCACCCGCCAGCCCGCCTTGACGGTCCACGGTCATTTCACAGTTGCTTCACGCGAATTCGCACTGCAAACACTACGAGTGAGTAAGGAGTGGGCAGACCGTGAGGTCTAGTCCTGTCTTGAATTCGCCCTATCGGGACCCAACTCCAACAGGGACGCGGCGGAAGGTAGTTGCTCCCGCACCGATTGCTCAGAAGACCCGGACGGCTCGGACAGCTCAGACGGCTCGGACGGATCGGATGGCCCGGACGGCTCAGCGATCTCCCGCCTCACCCCGTCCTGTGGCGCACGCGCCACCTGCGCCGGCTCCACCGGGGGCACGCCCGGCGGCGGCTGCTGGCTCTGGGCCCGTTCGAGGAAGCGGAGCAGTTCCACCGGGAAGGGCAGGACGAGTGTGGAGTTCTTCTCGGCCGCGACCGCCACCACCGTCTGGAGGAGCCGGAGTTGGAGTGCTGCGGGCTGCTCGGACATCACTCCGGCGGCTTCCGCGAGCTTCTTCGAGGCCTGCAACTCGGCGTCCGCGTTGATGATCCGAGCCCGGCGTTCCCGGTCGGCCTCGGCCTGCCGGGCCATCGAGCGCTTCATGGTCTCCGGCAGTGACACGTCCTTGATCTCGACCCGGTCGATCTGCACGCCCCATCCCATGGCCGGGCTGTCGATCATCAGCTCCAGCCCCTGGTTGAGCTGCTCCCGGTTGGACAGGAGATCGTCCAGGTCGCTCTTGCCGATGATGGAGCGCAGCGAGGTCTGCGCCATCTGCGAGACCGCGAACCGGTAGTCCTCGACCTGGATGATCGCCTCGGCCGCGTCGACCACCTTGAAGTAGACGACAGCGTCCACGCGCACGGTCACGTTGTCCCGGGTGATGCCCTCCTGGGCCGGGATCGGCAGGGTGACGATCTGCATGTTGACTTTGCGGATCTTGTCCACGAAGGGCACGATCACGGTGAACCCGGGCCCGCGCACACTCGACGTGAGGCGCCCGAGCCGGAACACCACACCTCGCTCGTACTGTTTGACGACCCGCGCCGCAGCAGCCGCATACAGCACTCCGGCGGACGCGACAGCGACTCCCGCCGTCACCAGCTCCTCGACCATGCCGGCCCCCAGAGTCCGAAGTGGGCGTACGCAGGGGAGACTTTCCTGTACTTCGAAGGTAACTCCGCCAGGCGGACAAGGGCGAGCCCCCGCACGCGGAGGAGCTCGCGTACGGGGGCTCTCCTGCTGCTGCCGGCTGCAGGGTCAGGTCGTGCGGAAACCGATGGTGCCTTGGAGTGAGCCCTAGAAGACGCTGACGCCGTAGGCGCTCAGGGCCTCCGTGACGGGCTGGAAGAAGGTCGTACCACCGGAGGAGCAGTTGCCACTGCCTCCCGAGGTCAGACCGTAGGCGACGCCGCTGTTGGAGTAGAGCGGGCCACCGGAGTCGCCGGGCTCGGCGCAGACCGTGGTCTGGATCATGCCGTAGACGACGTCGCCGCCGCCGTAGTTGACGGTCGCGTTCAGCGCGGTGACCCGGCCGCTGTGGATGCCGGTGGTGGAGCCGCGACGGTAGACCGTGGTGTTCACGGACGGGGTGGCGGCGCTGGTGATGTCGACGCTGCCGACGGTGCCCGAGATCGAGCTCGTGGGGTAACTGCTCGCGTACTTGACGATCCCGTAGTCGTTCGTCGGGAAGCTGGAGCCCGAGGTCGCGCCGAGCAGCGTCGTACGAGCGGAGTTGGACCACCAGTTGCCCGCGCCGTCGGTGCAGTGGCCGGCGGTCAGGAAGTAGTAGGTGGAGCCGCTACGGACGTTGAAGCCCAGGGAGCAGCGCCAGCTACTCGCATAGATGGCGTCGCCGCCGGAGATCAGTTTGCTGAACTTGCCCGGGGTCCTCTTGATGGTGATGGCGTCGGCGGTGCTGCCCGCCTGCTGCTTGATCTTCGCGATCTCCGCCTTGGAGACCGTGCTGTCGGCGGTGACGACAACGCGGTTCGTCCTGGCGTCGACGGCCCAGGCGGTGCCCGGGACATCGGCCTTGAGCACCGAGCCGCTCGCCTTGGTGAGCTGGGCGGTGCTGAAGGTGGTGACGTCGGCGGCTGTCGCGTTGGGGATGGCGATGGCGGCCGCGGCCACGAGTCCGGTGCTGACGGCGATCAGCCGGGTCCGTCTCGTGATGCCACTGCGGGGGGTGGTGCGCTTGATCCTCACTTGTCGTTCCTCCACATGGGAAGTCGGGGGCCCGCGTGGGGTCGGGGCCCGTGAGGCGCAGTCGGAGCCGTTCTGCCCGGATTCCGGACATGCTGTGACCCTGACAAGCGCTGGGTGGGAGTATTCGGCCGTTCGACCGGTCGACGCAAGGGCGCCTTTCGGCCTCGCATTGATCAACTCCCGCATGAACTACAGGAGTTGATCAAGGGACTCGCTGGTCAGCGTTCCGGAGGAACTGGGTAGGAACCTGGTAAGAATTCGGTGTTCTAGCGGAGATCGCGCTCCCCTGCGGCTATGGCGACGCCCAGCGTATTCCCCGGCGGGGGAAAGGGGCAGACGAAATGGTCGGCGAACGCGCACGGTGGAAGCAGGCTCCGATTGAAGTCCACCGTTGTGCGCCCCTCGGCGTCCGGGGCCGCGGGGCGCAGGAATCGGAAGCGGTAACTGCCGTCGCCGCTGGTGGAGTCGGCGAAGACGGCCCACAGTGTGCCGTCCTCCTCGACCGCCACACGCAGCGTCAGCTCCTGCTCGTCGATAGTGAACGTCAGTTCACCGCCGAGCCCGAGCCCGCGCTCCCGCCCGTCCGCGTTCGCGACGCGCACGGTCCGCCGCCCGTCGTACGGCGTGAACCTGCCGGGCACCGACCAGCGCGGGTCGTACGGAGTCGCCTCGACGCCCTTGAACGCCGTACGCGTCTCGGCGGCGGGGTCGAAGTCGCGTACGCCCCAGCTGCCCTCGCGCACCAGTACGACCAGGCGTCGGTCGCCGAGACCGACCCGGGCCGCGCCCGCCGGACCGGCGTCGGCGGCCAGCCGGACCTTCCCGGCGAAGGGCTCGCCGTCGAGCGTCAGCCCGTCCGTGGCCCCGGCGTCCAGGACGATCCCGTCGGCGTCGGCCGTCCAGCGGCCGGGGACGGACGGAAGCCGACCGCCCGGAAAGTCCTCGATCCAGTGCGTACCGACGAGTGCGAGGGGCCCGTAGGGCGCCGACACCGTCTCGACGCGCCGTTCGTGCCACCTCTGCCACGCCTCGGACACGTCCGCCGTCATGAACTCACTCCAGCTCACTCCCTGGAAACACTCCGTGCGCCGCCTCCGGCCCACGTCCCGGACCACGCGTTCCGTGCGCGGCCGGTACACAACCTGTATGTCATCTTTATCGGTGCGACGCCCTGTCAGCCCGTCCATACGGGTCTCGCAGCACGAGGCACGAGTACAAGGCATGAGTACAAGGGCGCGAGTGCAAGGCGCGGGTAGAGGCACGAGCGCAGGTCCGCGCCCGGTGCCCGTACGGTCATGACGCTCCCCCGGCGCTCACGACCCGCCCGGCGCACTGCTTGACCGGCGGGGCCAGCCCCAGGTGCTCCCGGAGGGTGCTGCCCGGATAGAAGGTACGGAACAGGCTCCGGTGCTGGAGCAGCGCCACCGTGCCGTTGACGAGGCGCTCCAGGTCGCGGCGCGGCTCGGCGGGCACGAGGTGGAAGCCGTCGACGGCGCCGGACGCGTGCCAGGCGGTGATCAGTTCGGCGAGGTCGACTGGTCCGCCCCGGTACAGCGGGCCGTGCGCACTCGGCCGGGGGCCACCGCCCCCGTGCCCCGGCTCGGCCGCGTACTCGCCGCCGCCCAGGTCGACGACAAGGCTCGCGAGGACCCTCAACTCGTCCGGGTCACGTCCCAAGTCCTTTGCGGTAAGCCTCAGTTCGTCCCGAACGGCATCCGCCTGCGCGGCGCTCACCGCCCGGACGAGCACCACGTCGGCGTACTGGGCCGCGAGTTGCCGAGTCTGCCCCTCGGTGGCGTCGACGACATGGACGGGGTGCCCCTGGGACGGCCTCGGAGCGGCGGAAGGGTCCGTGACGGAGAAGGTGGCGCTCTCGAACTCGATGTGGTGCGGCTTGCCTTCGCCGACGAAACGGCCGGTCGCCAGGTCCCGTGTCTTGGCGTCACCCTCCTTGCCGTCCGGCGGTGCGCCCCCGGGAGCGGCGCGGCGGCGCCCGAAAAGCCGGGCCGCGACCTCGGCCTCGTTCTCGGCCCCGTCCCCGGCCTCGTTCTCGTTCCCGGTCGCGTGCACGTCGAGCTGCCGGCCGGCCCGGCCGCCGCTGACCCGGTCGAGGGTCGCCAGGGCCGCCCGGGCATGGAAGGGCTCGGCGTACGTGGTGGTCCCGGTGGCCACCAGACCGATCCGCGCGGTGGCGGGCGCGATCCGGGCGAGCATGCCGAGCGCGTCAGGACCGGGGTGCGCGAAGGAGTCGCCGAGCGTCACGAAGTCGAGGCCGCCGCTCTCGGCGAGCCGCGCCGCCTCGACGTACAGGTCGGCGTCGGGCAGGGCCTGCCGTCCGGCCACGGACTGATCGACGGCGGCGGCCAGGTGCAGCAGCCCCCGGCCGTGCGTTGAGGTCATGAGGATGAACCTTTCGTCGGTGCGTCACAGCACCCGCGTAACAAGCAGAGGGAGGCCTCATGCGGCAGTGCCGTGATCGGCCACCGGTTCGGCACCGCGCTCGGCATTGAGGGCGTCACTGAGCTCGTCAGCGCGCCCGTCCCCGACCCGCTCAGCACCACACCCGACACCACGCACATCACCGTGCCCGGCACCACGCCCGTCCCCGACGCGCTCAGCACCACGCCCGTCCCCGTGCCGGACACCACGCCCGTCCCCCACGCGCTCAGCACCACACCCGGCACCGTGCCGGACACCACGCCCGTCCCCCACGCGCTCAGCACCACACCCGGCACCACGCACGTCACCGTAACCGGCATCACGCACGTCGTCGCGCTTGTGCCGGGCGAGCGTCCGTAGAAAGGCCAGTGCGGCGCGCGCGGTCGCGTCGTTCTGCCGGAACGCGGGTCCGCCGGTGCGCGGTCGGGTGAACGCTCCGGAGCCCCGCGCCTCCGTGTGCGGCCCGAGCGCGAAGCGCCGTGGGTGCGGCCGGCCGTCCCGGTCCAGGAGCCGCCCGTCACCGCGGTCCACGGCGAGCAGCCCCTCGGCGGTCACGCCGACGCCGTCGTCGTACAACGCGCGCAGCAGGGTGTCGCGGGCCCGCTCCAGCGTGGGTTCCGGCAGCCGCGCCTCGACAAGCGCGCGGGCCTCCACCGAAGCACCGGGCACACTGGCACCCCCCGCCCGGAACACCCCGTCCTCGGCGGTGACGGTCACCTCGGCGCCGAGGAAGTTGAGGAGTCCGGCCCGGGACAGCGCGAGCAACTGCCGCAGCCGGGGTCCGGGCGGCCCGGAGGCGAGACAGCTGAAGTAGCCGTGCCACCAGGCGCCGATGTCCCCGAGCCGCACCAGTCGCCCGTAGACGGAGAGCAGCCCGAGAAAGACAGCCAGATCCGGGCTGTACGAGGGATCATGACGCCGCGTCAGATCGTCTCGGATGTAACCCCGCAGCCCCTCTTGAAGCGCTTCGTACGACGGATACCGCACCCCCTCCAGCGGCCGGTCGAGGGCGCCGAGGTCGAGCCGGTCGGCCGGATCGGGCACGGTGGAGGAGACCAGCACCTCCCGCTCCGCCGGGTCCGCGGCGGCGTACTTCTCCTCGAAGTCCGCCCAGGTGCCGCCGGTGCGCTCCGGGTGGACGGTGAACAGCCGGTGGTAGTGCGCGAATCCCAACTCCTTCTCCACCAGCGGCCACACGTCCCGCCGGAAGTCGAAGCCGTCCGGCCGCGCGAGCAGGGCGTCCACCTCCCCCGGCCCGAAGAACCGTGGCAGGGGCGGCCGTTCACCGGTCCACTCGTAGTCGATCTTCGAGTGGTACGGCACCCCGCGCCGAGAGCCGACGTACAGCACCGGCTCACGCCCGGACGGCAGATAGGTCAACTCCCCCTCGCCGCTGCCGGGATCGCTCCCGGAGTTCTCCTCGAAGCGCCCGCCGCGCCCCTCCGTGAGCAGCACCATCAGGTCGACGAAGGCCAGCCCGAAACCCCGCACGAGGACAGGCTCACCGGCCCGTAGTGCGGACAGGTCACTGTCGGCGGTGAAGTCGGGCGGCAGATGGATGAGCCCGTTGGCCCGCGCGTACGTAGCCAACTCACGCTGCTCGTCGTCGAGTTCGGCGTCGAGATGGCCGAGCGTCAGCACGACGAGGTCGGCGAGCAACGGCCGGGCACGCCCCTCAAGCCACACCCGCTGGCGCCCCTCGCGCGGCCCGGCGACCCGCAGGGCGCGCCCGACGTGGTGCTGGACGCGGATGCCGGGCGGCAGGGCGGCCACCGTGTCCTCGTACACCCAGTTCAGGTAGGCGCCGAGGCGTTGGCGGTCCGAGAAGACGCGGCCGTCGATGTCCGCCCACTCGTGCAACGTGGGCCCCGGGCGCACCGGGCCCGCCATGGCCACCGTCTCGTCGGTGAACATGGTGACGTCCTGGGCCTGCGAGTTCATCCACAGCAGCGGGGACTGCTCCTGGCGCCAGATACGGCCGGCGCCCGGCGGATGGGGGTCGACGAGATGGATGTCGAGGCCCGAATCCCCGTACAGCTCGGGGGCGTTGGCGGCGATCCGCTCCAGTACACCGGTCCCCCGCGGACCGGCCCCCACGATGACGAGCACAGGCCTCATCGCACACGCTCCGACCTGTGCGTGTGCGTGCCGTGCGGTTGTTCCAGGTATGCGGAGGCGGATGGGAGTGGGGGTGGGGGTGGGGCCGACTCGGCCAGGGTGTGCGAGGACATGGGAAGGCTCCGTGACGCGATGGGTCGAACACGGTGACGCCTTCACACGGGGGTCGCAGGGCGCGCGGTACGGCGCACATGACAGCAGTACGACGTACAGGGCGCGCGATACGGCCGAGCCCCTCAGCAGGGCCGTCCACCGACTCTACGGCGACGTTTCCCCTCACTGTCAAGGGTGTCCGAAGTGTGAGCACTTCGTCTCACGTCGGTTGACGCCACACCGGATGCCTGTTCCACTTGCCCCATGCATCCACAGCAGTGGCTGGTCAAACGCTCCCACATCGACCTCGGTCGAGTGTGGTCCTCCTCCTGTTGAGCTGACCCCCTGCGCGCCCGCTCGTCCGGGCGCCTTTTCGCGTTCTCTCGCGCACCTCACCTTTCACCCGAGCCTTCACACACCGCACACCCACTCCCCTCATGCACCTCCCTTTTCCCTTTCCGGTTCCGGTTTCCTTTCGCGCGCGTTCGCGCATGTTCGCGCGGACACGGGCAAGAAGACGTACATCGTGCCCACGTACATCGTGCAGACCTACAGCCAGCCTGATTGGGCATCAGACGCGCCCCGGACGCGACTGGACCTCCCGCGACCGTGTCTGAGGATCCGTCAGGAAAGCGGGCAGGCCGCCCATTCACCCATACGTCCCAACGCTCACCCATACGCCACGAAGAATCATATTTCACTCTCAGTCAGCAGTCGGACACAGCAGGACCCTTGCGGCACCGGGCCTCTCGACGAAATGGTTGTGCACCAGTACCGTCACGAAACCCCCGCGCGGCGTCTATTCACTTGGCGCGCCGTCCGCATCATGGATGACCATAGGGATGCGGAATGCATGAGAGACCGCTGTGAGAGGAGGCGTCCATGGGATCGGTACGCAAGGCGAGTGCCTGGCTTGGCCTCGTCGACGACAACGATGACGAGCGTTACTACGACGACGACTACTCCGAGGGGACCGAGCAGCCCGGGGATGCCTGGGTCACGGACCCCCGGGTCAAGGTCGCGGGCGAGGTGGCCGAGGAGAAGGGCCGCCGGATCGGCACGGTCACCCCGGACAGCTTCCGGGACGCCCGCGCCATCGGCGAGCTCTTCCGGGACGGCGTTCCGGTCATCATGAACCTCACCGCCATGGAGGCCGCCGACGCCAAGCGCGTCGTCGACTTCGCGGCAGGCCTCATCTTCGGCCTGCGCGGCTCCATCGAGCGGGTGTCCAACCGCGTGTTCCTGCTGACCCCCGCCGACACGGAGATCGTCAGCGGGGAGGCGCAGCCGCACCGGGCGGACGGTTTCTTCAACCAGAGCTGAGCAAGGCCGCTCACCGGCACCGCCGTCCGTTGTTCAGGTCAGCGGAAGGCGTCAAGTCCGGTGAGCGCCTTGCCCAGCACCAGCTGGTGCATCTCGACGGTGCCCTCGTACGTGAGCACCGACTCAAGGTTCGTCGCGTGCCGCATCACGGGGTATTCGAGCGAGATCCCGTTGGCGCCGAGGATCGTCCGGGCCGTACGACAGATGTCGATGGCCTCTCGAACGTTGTTGAGCTTGCCGAAGCTGACCTGCTCGGGACGCAGGCGGCCGGCGTCCATGCGCCGCCCCAGATGGTGGGCGAGCAGAATCCCCTTGTGCAGCTCGACCGCCATGTCGGCGAGCTTGGCCTGCGTGAGCTGGAACCCTCCGATGGGCCGTCCGAACTGCTCACGCGTCTTCGCGTAGTCGACAGCGGCCTCGAAACAGGACCGGGCCGCTCCCATGGCACCCCAGACGATCCCGTAGCGGGCGTGCGAGAGACAGCTCAGGGGACCGCGAAGGCCGGTGACCTCAGGCAGTACGGCATCGGCGGGCAGCCTCACGTCGTCGAGCACCAGTTCGCTGGTGACGGAGGCGCGCAGGGACCACTTGTGCTTGATCTCGGGCGCGGAGAACCCGGGGGTGTCGGTGGGGACGACGAACCCGCGGATGCCGTCGTCGGTCTGCGCCCATACGACGGCCACGCCGGCGACCGACCCGTTGGTGATCCACATCTTCCGCCCGTTGAGCACCCAGTCACCGTTGCCGCCGTCGCGCTTGGCGTACGTACGCATGCCGGCGGGGTCGGAGCCGTGGTCGGGCTCGGTCAGCCCGAAGCAGCCGATGACGTCGCCGGAGGCCATCTGCGGCAGCCAGTGCTGCTTCTGCTCCTCGCTGCCGAAGGCGTGGACGGCGTACATGGCGAGCGATCCCTGTACGGAGACGAGGGAGCGGATACCGGAGTCGGCGGCCTCCAGCTCCAGGCAGGCGAGCCCGTACTGCACGGCGGAAGCACCGGCGCACCCATACCCCGTGAGGGACATCCCGAGGGCGCCGATGCCACCCAGCTCTCGGGCGAGCCCCCTGATGTCCGGCAGCTCACCCTCCTCGAACCACCCGGCGACATGGGGCAGCACACGGTCCGCCGCCCAGGTCCGGACGGTGTCCCTGACGGCCAGGTCCTCCGCGTCCAGCTGGTCGTCGAGGCCGAGCGGGTCGGCGGGGTCGAAAGGGGGCAGCTTCGCGAACACAGCCACAGGAGCCTCCGGCAATTTAAACTAGCACCGCTAGTTACGATACGGCTGACGCTACGCCCGCGCATCGCCCCGTACAACCCGGCGGGCGCCTGCCGACACCTCTGGTCGGCACGCGCACATAGCCGTCAACCATCCCACCGCACTCCACCCCGCTCCGCCCGCCGCCCGCCGCCCCAGCAATGGTCGGGCCCCGCCCGTCGATGGCCCGCACCCGCACCCGCCGACGCACCCGCACCCCCACAGGAGAGGCTCACCCCTCAAGTGACCGTCACGGGCGGTGCGTGGGTGGGAGATCTCGGCGGTCACACCGAGACACGGGACCCCGCGACCTCCCGAGGACCAGGCACGGCAACCGGCTCAGCGGCGCCGCCACACATCACCCGCGGCAACCGCAACGCCATCACCGCCCCCAGCACCAACAACCCCGCGCTCACCAGCAACGTCACATGCAGCCCGTGCACAAACGCGTCCCGAGCCGCCGCCCGCAGGGCCACACCCGGCGACCCCCCGAGCCGCCCGGCAACCTCGTACGCCTCGCCCAGTGAATGCCCCGCCGAGGCCGACGCCGACGCCGGAACCCCCGGCACCGACCCCACCCCCGGCGCGTACGCCGCGTTCATCACGCTTCCCAGGAGCGCGATCCCGATCCCCGCGCCCAGCTGGTACGACGTCTCACCGATCGCCGCCGCCCCGCCCGCCTGCGCCGCCGGAGCCTCGCTCAGCATCGACTCGTACGCCCCGAAGAGCGTCGTCTCCAGACCGAAGCCCAGCAACACGAACCCGGACAGCATCAGCCCCGCGTTGTCCTCGCCGCCCATCGCCGTCAGCAGTCCGACCGCCGCCGCGGTGAGGCAGAACCCGGCGCACACCGTCGTCCGCGGCCCGAACCTCCGCAGCAGCCGCGCGCCCGCGAGCCCGGCCGCCATCGCCGCCAACGTCAGCGGCAGCAGCCGTAGCCCGGTCTCCAACGGCGAGAGGTCCAGTACCAGTTGCAGATACTGCGCCGCGATCAGCTCAAGTCCGACCAGCGCGAGCATCGCCAGCACGATGCACCCGACGGACGTACTGAAGGCCGGCCGCGCGAACATCCGCAGGTCGACCAGCGGATACGTACGCCGCCGCTGCCTCCGTACGAAGACGACCAGCAGCGCCGCGCCCACCACCAGCGGCACGACCGTCAGGAAGTTCCCGGCACCTTCGCCACCGCCCAGCCGCTTGACGCCCAGGACGACGCCGAACAGCCCGCCCGCCGCCGTCAGCGCGCCGACCACGTCCCACGGGCCGGCACCGCGCTCACCGCGCGACTCGGGCAGCAGCAGCCGGCCGACCGGCAGGCTGACCAGCATCAGGGGGATGTTGACGAGGAAGACCGAACCCCACCAGAAGTGCTCCAGCAGGAAGCCGCCGAGCAGCGGTCCGACCGCCGCGCCCACCGCCGCCACCGCACTCCAGACACCGATCGCCATCGCCCGTTCGCGCCGGTCGGGAAAGACCTGGCGCAGGATCGAGAGCGTCGCCGGCATGATCATCGCGCCGCCGACGCCCAGCAGCGCCCGCGCCAGGATCAGCACCAGAGCACTGTCGGCGAAAGCGGCCAGACCGGAGGCGACGCCGAACAGCCCGTATCCGAGGAGCAGGATCCGTCGGCGGCCGACACGGTCGCCCAGCGTGCCGAAAAGGATCAGCAGCGAGGCACAGACCAGCGGGTAGACGTCGACGATCCAGAGCAGCTCTATCGCGCCGGGCCGGAGATCCTCACTGACGGCGGGCACCGCCACATGCAGCACGGTCGCGTCGACCGCGACGAGCAGCAGACTCGTGCAGAGGACAAGGAGGACGACCCAGCGATTGGCACTCGCACCGGCCGTCCGACCGCGCGGCGCTGCGGCAGCCGTGGTCGTCCCGGACATGTACGTACCTCCAAGATTCCCTCGCGTTCGGCGATCCTCGGGGTGGGGACTCCCCGGGGGTCTCGGCCGAGGAGGAGCGGTGGTCCTCGGTCCGCGCGGCGAAAGGCGAGTGGTCCGACAGCGTACGCGAGTTCGCACCGGCGAAAAGTGGCGGACCTCTCACCCCTCCACGGCGCCCGTGTGGCGTACACCACGCGTCCGGCGGCCCGCCCGCTCCCCCGCCCGCCCTCGTTCTGTCACCCCCCGTCGATAATCGACCGGTGACCGATCTTGGAACCCGCCCGCTCCCCGCGCCGCCCACGCTCCGCCGAGCCGCGCCCGCCCTCCTCGGGTACGTGGCCGTCCGTGTGCTGGGCCTGGTCACGCTGGCCCTGTGGAGCGCGGCACGGGACAAGAGCACGTACAAACTGCTCACCGCCCGCTGGGATTCGCTCTGGTACACGCGGGTCGCCGAAGTCGGCTACGGCTACGAGGTGCGCCTGCCGAACGGTGACGTGCACTCGAACCTCGCCTTCTTCCCGCTGCTGCCCTGGCTGGAGCGGCTCCTGGCGTCGGTGACCCCGATGTCGTACGCCGACGGGGGCTTCACGGTGAGCGCCCTGGCCTCCCTGGCCGCCGCGTGGGGCGTGTTCGCGGTCGCCGACCATGTGTACGGGCGTCGGGCCGGGGTGTACGCCGTGCTGCTGTGGGCGGTGCTGCCGGTCGGGATCGTCCAGTCGATGGCGTACAGCGAGTCACTGTTCACGGCCCTGGCCGCCTGGTCCCTGTACGCGGTCCTCACCGGCCGCTGGCTGACGGCGGGCACCCTGGCCCTGCTGGCGGGCCTGACCCGCCCGGTGGGACTCGCGGTGGTGGCGGCGATATGGGCGACCGCCATCGCCTCGTTCAGTACGTGGTCCAGCAACTCCTCCAGTACCTCGACCAACCCCTCGCCCAACCCCTCGTCCAGTACCTCGTCCATTACTTCCTTCGTACGAGAGCGAAGCGCGCCCGCTCCGCACAGCGCACCCGCCTGGCGCCGCGCCCTCGGCATGCTGCTCGCGCCGCTCGGCGCCGCCGGTTACGTGCTGTGGGTAGGTCATCACACCGGCAAGGGTCCACTGGGTTACCTGGACGTCCAGGCCGGCTGGCGCAACGGTTTCGACGGCGGCGCCGCGTTCGCCCGCTTCGTCGCCGACAAGTTCACGTCCTTCCCGTCGGCGCCGGCCGGGGTCGGGCTGATCCTCGGTGTGGGCCTGCTGATCTGGCTGTTCGTCACCTGTGTACGGCAGCGCCAGCCACTGGCGTTGCTCGTGTACGCCGGTGTCGTCACCGCGCTCGCCCTGTGCGCGTCGAGCTACTTCGGCTCGAAACCACGCCTGTTGGTGCCCGCCTTCCCCCTCCTGCTGCCGCTCGCCGTGGCCTTGGCCCGGCTGCGTACGTCCAGGTCGGTGCTGGTGACGGGCGTGGTCGCGGTGGCCTCGGCGGTCTACGGGGCGTTCTGGCTGAACGGCTCGGGTCCGCCCTGAGCGACCGTCCGGCGAATTCCGGACAACCAACTGGTGAACCAATTCGAAAGAGCCATAAACGGCACGCCCGTCTGGCCACACCCGCTTGACCGATGAAAAGGAAGGGAACACGGGCCACCGAATAGGGATTCCGGTGAATTAAACATCACCTTGAGAGCAATCCCACATCACATCGTCATTACAAACCGGCGGATCGGCCGGAGATCCGCACTCACTCGCTGTAACGTCGATTGGGTGCGTACCGAAGGAAACCTCGCCCGTCTGGACCGGGTGTTCGCGAGGCTGGACCGTGAACCGGGTCGGCCGACCCACATCGATGTGCCGAAGATGAGCAGGCACAGGATCGCGCTTCTTGTCGCGACCCTGGTCTTCTATCTCGCCACCGTGTGGGCCGTCGTGATCACCTCGTGGTTGGTCCGGCTCGACTGGCAGGTCATGTTCTTCCGGCCCTACCAGCAGTGGCCGGAGATCCACGCGTTCCTCGACTACTACGTGGTGCTCGGTCAGCGCGGCCCCACCGCGGTGATGATCTCGGCCTGGCTGGGCTGGCGAGCCTGGCGTCAGCACACCCTGCGTCCGCTGCTCACGTTCGGCGCGGCGCTGCTGCTGCTCAACATCACGGTCGGTGCCGCCAAGATCGGCATGGGCCGCCTCGGACCGCACTACGCGACCACCATCGGCTCGAACGAGATGGGTATGGGCGGGGACATATTCCCCAGCGGTCACACCGCGAACGCCGTCGTGACCTGGGGCATCCTGGCCTATCTGGCCTCGACCCCGCGGGCGAGGCGCTGGTTGTCCGCCAGTTCGGCGCTGATGTCGCTCGGCGTCGGCCTCACCACGGTCTATCTGGGTACGCACTGGCTGAGCGATGTCGTCCTGGGCTGGGTCGCGGGTCTGCTGGTCCTGCTGGCGCTGCCGTGGTGCGAGCCGATGATCACTCGCGCCGAGACCTGGATACTGGAGCAGCGCGACCGCAGGCGCGCCCGGGGCACCAGCCCCGCGCCCGTCCCGGCCCGGGTCGGCACGCCGGCGATGCTCACGCCGCACGCGACCGCCGGGCAGGAGGCCACGGCTCGCGAGAACAGCGTCCCGGCGGCCCACCTGTCACGGGCACCCGCGCACCCCGCGCATCCGGCCCCGCACCCGCACGCGAGCCGTTCGGAGCGCACGCCGGTCACACCTGCCGGCAGCCGCCGCCCGCCGCACGCGGACCGCGCCCCGCGCGTCACCGGCAACCCGTCGACCCGCCCCCTGCCCGGCAACAGCTGAGCCACCCAGGGCCAGGGGGGCGCGGCGGGGCCGGGCTTCAGCCCTTCCAGCAGCGCGTCACCCGACCGCCGGTGACCTCGAAATTGAGCCGCCCGGACCGGTACTCCATGGTGATGATCGCCCCGGGCGGGAGAGACCTCACCGCAGACCAGCCGCGCTCCCGGGCGAGCCGCTCCGCTCCCGCCGCTTCGAGGCCGACGTAGGTGTCCGGGGTGTCCTGGGGTTCTTCGGGCCTGGGATTCGGTGCCATGCCCGTCACGGTAGGCGCCCACCGGCGGCCGGGGAAGCCCGGACCCGGCACCGCGCATCACTCGGGTACGACCCCGGTCACACTTCTGTCACAAGATCACGACACTCGTTTCAAGCGATAATCAGCACGCGCACAACACGCACAAGGCCGGTCACCCAAACTTCCGGCGGCCATTCGAACGTAATTCGCCACCTCTCCGCGATCCCCTCATAAACCCCGTTGGAGATCGCCGCGAAGGCACTGCGGAGGGGGCGAATTGCCCCGGCCACCTCCACCACGGCGTCTTACTCGTTTCTTATACAAGCCATACGTGTCGACGCCACGCGTCTCGGTCCCCGCCCCTGGCGACAGAACGCATAAAACACCCACGACTTCCCCACATAACCTCCGCACGCCACTGCCCTACATCGTCACGAGACCACCCCTGAGCTGCTTCCCTAGCTCTCGATACGCGGTGATCGCTCCATCGCTCGGGACAACCGGTCCCGGGAGGTCCTGATCGCGTCGACGAGTTCCGCGGGCTCCAGCACCTCGAACTCGAAGCCCATCAGCATGACGTGGATGACCATCACGTCGAGGCTCGCGGCCCCGGTGCGCAACAGACAGGCCTCTTCGCCGTCCGGCTCCAACGTCCCGGCGGAGGGCGAGATCCGCGCGGCGGCCTCGGCGAGGGGCGCCAGCAGCCGGACGACGGCGTGCGTGGCGTACGCGCGCGTGGACACGCCTTTGGAGACGTACGCGGCGAGATCGTCGGCAGGAGGCGTACGGGGAGCGAAGCGCGGCCCGTGCGGCGGCTTCGGCGTGATGCGGTCCACGCGGAACGTACGCCAGTCGGCGCGGTCGACGTCCCAGGCGACCAGGTACCAGCGCCGCTCGGTGCACACCAGTCGATACGGTTCGACGGTACGGCGGGCCATCGGCGCGGTCCCTTCGTGGCCCCGGTACTCGAAGCGCAGCCGCTCCGTGTCCCGGCAGAGATGGGCGAGTTCGGTGAGGACGGCCGGATCGACGGCGGAGGGCTGCGGCCCGCGCAGCATCGGCACGGTGAAGGCGTTCAGGGCCCCGACCCGCCGCCGCAGCCGGTCGGGCAACACCTGTTCGAGCTTGGCCAGCGCCCGTACGGAGGTCTCGCCGATGCCCTCGATGCCCTGCCCGGCGGCGGTCCGCAGCCCGACGGCCACGGCGACCTCCCCCACCCTCGAACCCACTCGGGCGGGGGGACCCCCACGTCGTCGTCCAGCAGCAGCGGCGGCAACTCGGCCCCGGCGCCGAGCCGGTAGCCGCCGCCGGTGCCGGGACTGGCGTCCACGGGATAGCCCAGGTCGCGCAGCCGGTCCACGTCCCGGCGGACGGTACGCGGGGTCACACCGAGACGGTCGGCCAGGTCGGGGCCGGACCATTCCCGGTGTGCCTGAAGCAGCGAGAGCAGGCGCAGCAGCCGTGCCGAGGTCTCCAACATGGGGGCGAGTCTGCCAGCGGTCGCGGACAGCCACTGTCCTCAACGGTCCTGGCCGGTGGGCCGACCGCGCGGGACGCCGGTGCCCCACCCGGTCCGGAGACCGGGTGGGGCACCGTGCCCGAAGCAGGGGGACCAGCTCAGAGGTCGAGCCTCTGGCCGGGCACGATCAGGTCGGGACTGCCGCCGATGACGGCCTTGTTGGCGGCGTAGATGTGCTGCCAAGTGGTCGTGTACCGGGCGGCGATGCCGCTCAGGGTGTCGCCCACGCGGACGGTGTAGTCGCCGCGGGACGAGCTGCGGCCGGTGTGGGCCGGTGAACGCTCGGGTGCCTTCGAGGGAGCCTCGGACGCGGCCGACTCGCCGGAACCGGTCGCCTTCCTGGCCGACTGGCCGGTGGACGGGGTGGTCGACTTCTTCGTCGACCTGCTGGTTGCCGAGGAGCCCGAATCGGAGCCCGAGTCGGACCCAGATGCCGCAGGAGCGCTCCCGGCGGCTCCGGCGCGCGCCGAACAGGTCGGCCAGGCGCCCCAGCCCTGGGCGCCCTGGACCTTGGTGGCGACGGAGATCTGCTGGGACCTGCTGGCCCCGTCGGCGGTGGCCGCGTAGGCCGTGCCACCGTAGGCGCGCCAGGTGCCGGCGGAGAACTGGAGTCCTCCGTAGTACCCGTTGCCGGTGTTGATGTGCCAGTTGCCGCCGCTCTCGCACTGGGCGATGCGGTCCCACACCCCGCTGTCAGCCGCCGCGGCGTTGCCTGTCGCGGCCAGCAGTCCGAGGGGGGCGAGCAGGGCCGCCCCGGCGAGGACCGCCGTCTTGCGCGTCTTGCGGCTGTAACTATCGGCACATTCGGACATGTAGATCCCTCTCCACAGACCCGGGCTCCCCCTGAGCGGGGCGCGTCGGCCGCGTGTGAACGCGGCCGGCACGCTGCGCCCCGTCCGTCGGCGGTGGTGCTGCGCGATGTCTGGTTCTGCGCTGCCGACTGACGTACCCGAGCGGTGCTAGGTGCACTCGGCGGAGGAATCTATGGACCACGACGAGGGGATATCAACCAACTCCCTGTTGTCCCAGGCCAGTTCACCGTTACCGCCGGTATCGGCGAGTTCCGGCCACCCACTTCATGGCCTCATTTCATGATTTGTCGACCACTCACTCGAACAAACTGTGAGTCAGTTCACCGAGCCAACTTCCGTAACCCGTCCGTTACTTGACATGGAGTGACCAATTCCGCACTTACTGTGACCGCGCGCGCAGGATGGTTCGATTCCGTTCGCCGTGCAGCGTGACCCCCACCACAGGTCGCCCGTTGTCATCTTCATGAGCCCGGACTGTCCGGGCTCACCGGCCGGGGGCGACCCGGCCTCGCCACGCACCGCATCCCGAGGGAGCCACCCGTGCCGCGCATGCTCGATGTCAGCGACGAGGTCCGCGCCGAGATCGGCGACGAAGAAGCCGACCGGTTGCTCACCGGCGACAACGCCCCGGGCAGTTACGACTGCACGTCCTGCCGCACGCCGGGCGACTCCGCCCAGGAGCGCACCAGCACCGTCCTCTTCATCGGGGACGAGACCGCCGTCCTCGCCTTCGCCCACGCCGGCTGCCTGCCTTCGCAGGTCGTCCAGGTCACCGAGGAGCAGCTCCAGGGCGCGGTCCGCTCCATCAACGCCGACGAGGAGGCCCCGATGGCCGCACCCGAGCAGGCCGTACTGGGCGTCACCAGCGGACTTGTTCTGATCGAGGGCGAGTTGCACCCAGCCCTGGTCGTCGAACCGACCGCCCCGATCGTCCGGCCCGGCGCGACCGGCGCCGGCGACGACTTCCTTCCGCTCCTCATCGAGCAGGGGTTCATGCCACTGACCGAGCTGACGGAGGTACCGCCCGTGCTGCACGGCTGGTCGGTGCTGCTCGCGGCCGGCCAGCTGCACGCCGTACTCCAGCCGGGCCCGAACGGCGGCTCGGCGGTGGCCTGGTGGCAGGCGCACCAGCCGCTCCAGGTCACGGAGAGCTGGCGCGCCGCCGCCAACAAGCACCAGCAGGTGCTGGTGTTCGCGGCGCCGGTCGGCTCGATCGGCCGCCAGCCCCGCGAGGACCTGCTGCGCGACGCGCTGGACAAGGCGGCGGGCATCGGGAAGCTGGTCGCCAGCGCGTTGCCTCTGGCGGGTACGTGAGCGTTTTAGACCGGGGGTGCGTCAGTAGATTGGCGGCTGACGGTTGAGTGGGGCTGGTCGCGCAGTTCCCCGCGCCCCTGCAGGGCGCTCCGCGGCCCTGCGAAGTCGGGGCACTGACCGCATCTGTTGGGCGGCGGGGTCGTTTGCACGTACGTGCACACCTACGACGTCCCCCGCCGCCAGTCCTATCAGTCGCTCCCGTCCGCGCGAGCGACCCAGGACTACCCGAGCGTCACCTCGGCCACGCCGATCTTCGACGCGCTGTACGCCGAGTACGGCAAGTCCTTCCGTTCGCTGCCGGGCGACCGCAGCGGCGAGGAGGAGCTGGACTTCGCGGCCTTCGGAGCCAATCCGAACAGCCACACCCCGTACGGCCGTACGTACGGCTCGAACGTGAACTCCGGCTCGTACAGCGCCTACAGCGCGGGGGCGTTCAGCGCTCGCAACGGCGGTACGGGCGGCCAGGGCGGCGGGCAGCAGTCCGTGTGGCAGCGGGTCGGCCAACTCGACGCGCAGCAGGAGCAGCCGGCGGCCCCGACTCCGACCGCCGTGTGGCCGACGGGCGCACGCCAGCAGCACTACACCGGGATGACCCACATCCCGGCGGCGCTGCCACCGGGCTCGCGCCGGGGCGCGTGACCACCCCCTGCACGTGACTGAGGGCGGCTCCCATCCGGAGCCGCCCTCAGTCACGTACGAGACGTACAACCACTACGTACAACCACGACGTACGACCACTACGTACGACAGCTACCCGCGACCGCTACTTCTTCCTGCCGCGCTTCTCGCGCACCCGCACCGAGATGTGGATCGGCGTGCCCTCGAAGCTGAACTCCTCGCGCAGACGGCGCTCGATGAAGCGCCGGTAGCCCGCCTCGATGAAGCCGGAGGCGAAGAGCACGAACCGCGGCGGCTTGACGCCCGCCTGCGTGCCGAACAGGATGCGCGGCTGCTTGCCGCCCCGGATCGGGTGCGGGTGGGCGGCGACCAGCTCGCCGAGGAAGGCGTTCAGCCGGCCGGTCGGAACCCGGGTCTCCCAGCCCGCGAGGGCGGCCTCGATCGCGGGGACCAGCTTCTCCATGTGGCGGCCGGTACGCGCCGAGACGTTGACGCGGGGCGCCCACGCCACCTGGGCGAGCTCGGTCTCGATCTCCCGCTCCAGGTAGTAGCGGCGCTCCTCGTCGAGCGTGTCCCACTTGTTGTACGCGAGGACGATCGCACGGCCCGCGTCGACGGCCATGGTGACGATCCGCTGGTCCTGGATGGAGATGTTCTCGGAGCCGTCGATCAGGATGACGGCGACCTCTGCCTTCTCCACTGCGGCGGCAGTACGCAGCGAGGCGTAGTAGTCGGCGCCCTGCTGGAGGTGGACGCGCTTACGGATGCCCGCCGTGTCGATGAACTTCCAGGTGACGCCGCCGAGTTCGATCAGCTCGTCGACCGGGTCACGGGTGGTGCCCGCGATCTCGTTGACGACGACGCGCTCCTGGCCCGCCACCTTGTTCAGCAGCGAGGACTTGCCGACGTTCGGGCGGCCGATGAGGGCGATGCGGCGCGGGCCGCCGACCCCGGCGCCGAAGGTCTGCGCGGGCGCCTCGGGCAGCGCCTCCAGGACGGCGTCCAGCATGTCGCCGGTGCCACGGCCGTGCAGCGCGGAGACGGGGTGCGGCTCGCCGAGACCGAGGGCCCAGAGATACGAGGCGTCGGCCTCGCCGCTCAGCCCGTCGACCTTGTTGGCGCACAGGACGACCGGCTTGCCGGCCTTGCGCAGCAGCCGGACGACAGCCTCGTCGGTGTCGGTCGCGCCGACCTTGGCGTCGACGACGAAGACGACAGCGTCGGACGCCTCGATCGCGTACTCGGCCTGCGCGGCCACGGAGGCGTCGATGCCGAGGACGTCCTGCTCCCAGCCGCCGGTGTCGACGAGCTTGAAGCGCCGCCCGGCCCATTCGGCCTCGTAGGTGACACGGTCCCGGGTGACGCCGGGCTTGTCCTCGACGACGGCCTCACGGCGCCCGATGATGCGGTTGACGAGTGTCGACTTGCCGACGTTCGGCCGCCCCACGACGGCGAGGACGGGCAGCGGCCCGTGTCCCGCCTCGCCGAGCGCGCCCTCGACATCCTCGACGTCGAAGCCCTCCACCGCGGCGAGCTCCATGAACTCCGCGTACTCGGCATCGCCAAGCTCTCCGTGCTCGTGCTCTCCCGAGCCGTCGGAGGGAATGTGGTCGTTCATGAAGTCCGTACCTCGTTCATCGTGGTGATCGGTGGAACCCCCCGTTATCGGGTGATCCACTACTGAAACCGCTCAAGTACTCAAGTGTCGCTCAGTGCTCAGCGGGGCGCCCGGCGTTTTCCTGACGGCCGGTGAGCCGTCTGGCGTTCTCCAGGTGCGCGGTGAGCTGCTTCTGAATGCGTACGGTCGCCTCGTCCAGCGCCGCCCGCGTACGCCGCCCGGTGCCGTCGCCCGCCTCGAACGGGTCTCCGAAAACCACGTCGACGCGGCTGCGCAGCGGAGGCAGCCCCTTTATCAACCGTCCGCGCCGGTCGGTACTTCCCAGGACGGCCACCGGAACGACCTGCGCACCGCTGCGCACGGCGAAGTAGGCCAGCCCGGCGCGCAGCGAGGCGAAGTCGCCCTCGCCACGGCTGCCCTCGGGAAAGATCCCGAGGACTCCGCCGTTCGTCAGCACCGCCAGGGCCTGGGCGATCGCCGTGCGGTCGGCGGTCGAGCGGTCCACCTTGACCTGTCCGAGGGCGTGCATGGCGGGCCCGAGCGGCCCGATGAACGCCTCCTTCTTGACCAGGAAGTGTGACGCTCGGGGCGCCACGCCGATGACCATCGGGCCGTCGATGTTGTGCGAGTGGTTGACGGCGAGGATCACCGGACCGGTCGCGGGGACCTTCCAGGCGCCCAGGACGCGCGGCTTCCACAGCCCGTACATCAGGCCGACACCTATACGCCGGCCGACCTCGGCACCCCGCTGGGTGGGAACCTCGGCCGTCTTCGACGCCTGCGGCGACTTCGACGGTCCGCTCACTTCGCGTCCCGCTTCTCCTCGACAAGGGTGACGACGCATTCGATGACCTGCTGCAGAGTCAGCTCGGAGGTGTCGACCTCCACCGCGTCGTCCGCCTTGGCGAGCGGCGAGGTCTTACGGCTGGAGTCGGCCGCGTCCCGCTTCAGCAGCGCCTCACGGGTGGCGTCGACGTCGGCGCCCTTCAGCTCACCGCTGCGGCGGGCGGCCCGCGCCTCGGGGGAAGCCGTGAGGAAGATCTTCAGGTCGGCGCCGGGCAGGACGGTCGTCCCGATGTCCCGCCCCTCGACGACGATCCCCTTCTCGGCCCCTGCGGCGATGGACCGCTGCAGCTCGGTGATCAGGGCACGCACCTCCGGTACGGCGCTCACCGCGCTGACCTTGGAGGTGACCTCCTGGGTGCGGATCGGGCCACCGACGTCGGTGCCGTCCACGGTGATCGTCGGGTTCGCCGGGTCCGTACCGGAGACGATCTCTGCCTTGCCCACCACGGCGGCGATCGCGGAGGGGTCGGTGAGGTCGATCCCGTTGGTCACCATCCACCAGGTGATGGCCCGGTACTGGGCCCCGGTGTCCAGGTAGCTCAGCCCGAGCTGCGCGGCGACAGCCTTCGACGTGCTCGACTTGCCGGTGCCGGAGGGCCCGTCTATGGCGACAATCACTGCGGCGCGATCCACTGTGGAGGCACCTTTCCTGGTCCGGGGTGGTGGGGCGGGGGCGCTGGGTGCCCCGGACAAGGTTACTGGGTGCGGGTCACTCATCCGGCCGCACGCCTACAGCCCGCCCCCTGCCGCCCGACACCGGCCCCGGCATTTTCAGCCCGTCCGGTACCTCTCGACACCGGCCCCGGCAATCCCAGCCCGTCCGGCGATTGAGGACGAGGCCCCTTCAGGGCCGACAGCGGGGGTCTGGGGGCGCAGCCCCCAGCGAGGCCGGCACCAACACCGCTCACTACTGCCGAATCGCCCACCCTCTCTCCCGCAGCGAAGCCGAAAGCACAGGCGCCGCCTCGGGTTCGACCATCAACTGCACAAGCCCCGCCTGCTGCCCCGTCGCATGCTCGATCCGCACGTCCTCGATGTTGACCCCCGCCCGCCCCGCATCGGCGAAGATCCGGGCCAGCTGCCCCGGCTGGTCGTCGATGAGCACGGCCACGACCTCGTACACCAGCGGAGCGGACCCGTGCTTGCCGGGCACTCGCACCTGCCCCGCGTTACCGCGCCGCAGCATGTCCTCGACCCCGGACACACCCTCGCGCCGCTTCGCCTCGTCGGAGGACTGGAGGGACCGCAGCGCCTGAACCGTCTCCTCCAGGTCCGCGGCGACGTCCGTGAGGAGATCGGCGACCGGGCCGGGGTTGGCGGAGAGGATGTCGATCCACATGCCGGGATCGGACGCGGCGATCCGGGTCACGTCCCGGATGCCCTGCCCGCACAGCCGTACGGCCGCCTCCTCCGCGTTCTCCAGCCGCGCGGCGACCATGCTGGAGACCAGGTGGGGCATGTGGGAGACGAGGGCCACGGCGCGGTCGTGGGCGTCCGCGTCCATGACGACGGGGACCGCACGGCAGTGCGAGACCAGTTCGAGGGCGAGGTTCAGCACCTCCGTGTCCGTGTCGCGGGTCGGCGTCAGCACCCAGGGACGGCCCTCGAAGAGGTCGCCGGTCGCGGCCAGCGGGCCGGACTTCTCGCGCCCCGACATGGGATGCGAGCCGATGTAGGACGCGAGATCCAGACCCAGCGCCTCCAGCTCGCGGCGCGGGCCGCCCTTGACGCTGGCCACGTCGAGGTAGCCGCGCGCGACACCCCGGCGCATCGCGTCGGCGAGGGTGCCGGCCACGTGCGCGGGCGGCGCGGCGATGATCGCGAGGTCGACCGGACCCTGCGGTGCCTCGTCCGTCCCGGCGCCCAGCGCGGACGCCGTACGGGCCTGCTCGGGGTCGTGGTCGGCGAGGTGGACGACGACGCCGCGCGAGGCGAGGGCGAGCGCGGCTGACGTACCGATGAGGCCCGTGCCGATGACGAGTGCGGTCCTCACTGGGCGATGTCCTTGCGCAGGGCCCCCGCGGCACCGAGGTAGACGTGTGCGATGTCCGCGCGGGGCAGGTCCGACTCGATGTGCGCGAGGATCCGCACCACTCGGGGCATCGCGCCCTCGATGTCCAGCTCCTGGGCGCAGATCAGCGGTACGTCGACGATGCCGAGCTTGCGGGCCGCGGCGGCCGGGAAGTCGCTGTGCAGGTCGGGGGTGGCCGTGAACCAGACGCTGATCAGGTCGTCCGCGGTGAGGCTGTTGCGCTCCAGGACCGCGACGAGCAGCTCACTGACCCGCTCGTCCATGTGCCCGGCCTCGTCCCGGTCCAGTTGGACGGCGCCCCGGACCGCTCGTACCGCCACGGTGATGCTCCTTGCTGATGTACATGGGTGGAGCTGATGTACGTATTCGTATCTACGTATCGGCTCTTGGCGCATCCAGCCTAGCCAGCCCACGTGGAGTGGACCCGCGGCGCCCGCCCGCTGAGACGCGCCCCCGCCTCACACCGGGCTCTGCCAATGTCACCCGATTCGCCCCATTCCGCGACTTGGAGCGCGAACACGCCCGTGCGCTCTGGACGCGGGGGCCCGGCTCCGCTCTCATGGCAGGAAGCTCGCCTCGGGGGAGGCCCGATGAAGCGCACCGGACCGCTTTTCACACTGCTCGCGGGACTGTTGTTGGCCCTGTTCATGCTGTCGCTCAACGCGACTACAGGGACGAAGCCGGCGTCCACGCCCCGGACGGACTCACCCGGCTACAAGGTGTCACGGTCGCCGGCAGCTCCGAACACGAAGGCGTCTCCATCGTCTTCCCCACCCGTGGCCCCGTCCCCGTCTCCGTCCCAGTCGCCCTCCAGGACCCCAGCACCGAACGCGGACTACGCGGGCCGTACGGACGACGACTCCTCCGCGGTGTCGGTCTCGCTGCGCGACGGCAGGGCGATCGCGTATTTCTGCGACGGACGTGACAAGGAGTCGTGGCTGAAGGGCGATGTCGAGGCCGACGGTTCCATGAAGCTCACCGGCGAGGGCGGCTCGGTACTGAACGGCACCCTCAAGGGCAGCCGCATCCGCGGCACGGTCGACATCGAGGGCGGGCACTACGCCTTCACCGCGGACAAGGCGGTCAAGCCGTCGGGGCTGTACCGGGCGACCGCGACCGTGCGCGACGCCAAGATCGACGGCGGCTGGATCGTGCTGTCGACCGGGGAGCAGGTCGGCATCCTCAGGCGCGACGGCAAGCCCTCCCCCGCGCCCCGGATCGACCCGGAGACCGGCGCGGTCACGATCGACGGCCGGCGGCTCACGGCGCGCCCGGTCACACCCTGACACCCTGACACCCCGCTCCTCCCACTCCTCGCAGGGAGCCGAACATGACCGTGGACCCGAACGCCGCCACCCAGAGCTTCCCTCCGCGCCCCCCTGCCCCCAGCGGCCCGCGCGCGGCCCGCTATCTCGTCCCGGCGCTCGTCGCCGCCGCCGTGGCCGTGGGCCTGGGGGTGTACGGCAAGGTCCACGACCCGCGGGGCACCGCCTTCGACCTGGCCGGATTCAGCAGCGCGGGCGCGGTGAAGTCCTGGCTCGCGACTACGGCGTTCGGCTTCGCGCTCGTCCAGGTCGTGTCGGCGCTCATGGTGTACGGGAAGCTGCCGGGCCCGAGCTGGTCGGCGAGGCTGCACCGCTGGTCGGGGCGGATCGCGTTCCTGGTGGCGGTTCCGGTGGCGGTGCACTGTCTGTACGCGTTCGGATATCAAACATACGATTCACGCGTGATGTGGCACTCCCTCCTGGGATGCTTCTTCTTCGGCGTGTTCAGTGCCAAGATGCTGCTGCTTCGCTGGGATCGCCTGCCCGGCTGGCTGCTGCCGGTCGTCGGCGGACTGGTCTTCACCGTCCTGACGATCATCTGGCTCACGTCCGCCCTCTGGTTCTTCCGCAACATCGGAGTGACGACATGACGCAACGCCCGACGCGGCGCACGATCCTCCTCGCGACGGGCGCGGCGGCGCTCACAGTGGGATGCAGCGAGTACGGCGACACATCCGGGTCGTCGAAGGTCTCCGCCGGCTCCCCCGGTCAGGAGCTGGCCACGACGGCCGACATCCCGGTCGGCGGCGGCAAGATCTTCGAGGACGAGCAGGTCGTGGTGACGCAGCCGAAGGAGGGCGAGTTCAAGGCCTTCACCTCCATCTGCACGCATCAGCAGTGCCCCGTGGCCAGCGTCAAGGGCGGCACCATCAACTGCACCTGCCACGGCAGCAAGTTCAACATCACGGACGGTTCGGTGGCCAACCCGCCTGCGACGCGGCCCCTGGCGGAGAAGAAGATCACGGTGACGGGAAATTCGATCCACCTGGCGTGACCTTCCCCCGTACGCTCCCGGAATGAGCCCGCGTTCCGGCACCCAGAGCTCCGAGATCCCCGAGACCCTGGTGCGCGACCACACGATCTACGCCTGTGTGATGGGCTCGCGCGCCTTCGGCCTGGCCACGGACGGCAGCGACACGGACAGGCGCGGGGTCTTCCTCGCTCCCACTCCCCTGTTCTGGCGCTTCGAGAAGCCGCCCACGCATGTGGAGGGCCCGGCGGAGGAGCAGTTCAGCTGGGAGCTGGAACGCTTCTGCACTCTGGCTCTGCGGGCCAACCCGAACATCCTGGAGTGCCTCCACTCGCCTCTCGTGGAGTACGCCGACGACACCGGCCGTGAACTCCTCGCCCTGCGCGAGGCGTTCCTCTCCCGCCAGGCGCACGAGACGTTCGCGCGCTACGCGCTCGGTCAGCGCAAGAAGCTGGAGGCCCACGTCCGCGTCCACGGCGTCCCGCGCTGGAAACACGCGATGCACCTGCTGCGCCTCCTGATGAGCTGCCGCGACCTGCTGCGCACGGGCACACTGACGATCGACGTCGGCGACGAGCGCGGCCCGCTGCTGGCGGTGAAACGGGGCGAGGTGGGCTGGCCGGAGATCGAGTCCCGAATGAACCGCCTGGCGGAGGAAGCCGAACTGGCCTCGCGCACCAGCCCGCTCCCCGAGGAACCGGACCGCCCCCGCGTCGAGGACTTCCTGATCCGCACCCGCCGAACCTCAGCCCACCACCCGGGCCCGTACGACGAGGTCGTCCAGGGCGTCGTACGCGGTAGGGGCATCCGGCAGCCCTGAGGCGGCCTGCGCGTCGTCCAGTAGGCGGTGCAGCCGCTCCACATCGGCCGCCACGCGCGCGTGGCCTACATCGGCCGCCCCGTGTTCCTGCTCGGCCTTGGCCGCGACGAGTTCGGGCAGATACACGGGGGCCTCGCCGATCTCCCCGACGAGCGTGGGCAGATGGGCCCGCACCTCGCCACTGCGCATCAGATGGACGCCGGTGAGCAGCACGCGGAACGTGTAGAGCAGTGGCTTGAGTTCGCCGGTCTTCTCGAAGAGCCGCCACTGCGTCACCGCGAAGCCTCTGTAGTGGTGCGCGTGGTGGCCGGTGAGGACACCGGGGGCGAGCGCGGCGAGTTCCCGGTGCGTGTCGGACGTGTGCACGACCAGCGGGGACAGCAGCTGCTCCAGCACATAACCGTTGCGGCGCAGCAGCAGCCGTACGAACTTGCGCAGATCGTGGGTGACCAGGTCCAGTTCGACGCCGTCCCGCTCCCACATCCGCGAGCGGGTCTCCTCCGGCTCGCGGAGACCGACCAGGTCGGCGGTCGGCAGGAGATGGACGCCCCGGAGGTCCACATCCGAGTCGCGGGACGGGAAGCCGTAGAGGTGGGCGCCCGACACGGTGGCGAAAAGCACCGGGTCGGGCTGCTCGGCGACCACGGACGTCAGGTCGAGGTCTGTGAGATCCAGGGCGTCGCGCATCCGTCAAGCGTCCCAGAGCGCGCCCAGTGTCTGCAGGTCACCCCCGTACTCGATGCGGTCCGCCCAGGGAGTCGGCCAGGCGTCGGTGCCGTGGTGGGCGCCGGCGAAGGCTCCGGTCAGGCAGGCGATCGAGTCCGAGTCGCCGGAGGTGCAGGCCGCCCGGCGCAGGGCTGTGAGGGGCTCGCCCGGGAAGAGCAGGAAGCACAGCAGGCCGGTGGCGAGGGCCTCTTCGGCTGTCCAGCCGGCGCCGGTGGCGAGGCAGGGGTCGTCCTCGGGCGAGGCCGTACGGACGGCGAGCTGGAGCTTGTCCAGGATCGCCAGGCACTCGTCCCAGCCGCGGGCGATGAAGTGCTCGGGGCTCGGATCGTGGCTGTGCGTCCACAGGTCGCCCAGCCAGCGGTGGTAGTAGTGGCTCCGGCTCTCGTGCGCGTAGGTACGCAGCAGGGTCACCAGCCCGGCCGGTTCGGCGCCCTGGGCGAGCAGCCGTACGGCGTGTGCGGTGAGGTCGGACGCGGCCAGCGCCGTCGGGTGGCCGTGGGTGAGCGCGGCCTGCAACTGGGCGGCGCCCGCGCGCTGTTCGTCGCTGAGGGTCGCGATCAGGCCGAGGGGCGCGACGCGCATGTTGGCGCCACAGCCCTTCGAGCCGATCTGGCTGGCCTCCTGCCAGGGCAGCCGCTCGTTCTCCAGCAGGTCGCAGGCGACCAGGCAGGTGTGGCCCGGCGCCCGGTTGTTGTCCGGTGACCGGTACCACTTCACGAACTCCTCGCGCACCGGCCGTTCCATCCCCGCCGGGGCGAGCAGCCCCCGGTCCATCGCCGCGCGCAGCCCGTGGGCGAGCGCCAGCGTCATCTGGGTGTCGTCAGTGACGAACGCGGGCGTGGGCAGCTCCATGCGCCGCCACGGCCCGCACTTGGCGAGGATGGACGGGATGTCGTTGAACTCGGTCGGGAAGCCCAGGGCGTCACCGAGCGCGAGCCCGATCAACGCCCCGCTAGCGGCGCGCTTCCTGACGGTCGTGGTGGTCATGCGGGGCGTCCTTCCGGTGACGTGGGAGACGGTGACGAAGGGGACGGCGAGGAGGGGGACGGTGAGAACGGCGGCGGGGCCGGCGACGCCGACGTGGTCGGGCGCAGCAGCGGCGGGTGCAGGGTGGCCGCCGTGCCCGCGCGGTACAGCGCGGCGGGTTTGCCCCGGCCGCCGGTGAGGCGCGCGGCGCCCGGCACGGGCTCGACGAAGCCCGGGGTGGCGAGCACCTTGCGGCGGAAGTTGGGTGGGTCGAGCGCGGTGCCCCACACGGTCTCGTAGACCTGCCGCAGCTCGCCGAGGGTGAACTCGGGCGGGCAGAAGGCGGTCGCGATGCAGGAGTACTCCAGCTTGGCGCCGACCCGGTCGTGGGCGTCGGCCAGGATGCGGTCGTGGTCGAAGGCGAGCGGCTCGAGCGCGTTGTACCGCAGCCATTGGGCCTGTGCCGCGTCGCCGCCGCCGTGCGGTTCGGGCGCGTGCGGCAGCAGCGCGGCGAAGGCCACCGACACGACCCGCATTCTCGGGTCGCGGTCGGGCTCGCTGTAGGTGCGCAGCTGCTCCAGGTGCAGCCCGGACACGTCCGACAGGCCGGTCTCCTCGGCGAGTTCACGCCGGGCCGCCGTCTCCGCGGACTCGTCGGGCAGGACGAACCCGCCGGGCAGCGCCCAGCGGCCCGCGTACGGTTCGTGACCGCGCTCGACGAGCAGCACGTGCAGCGCGCCCGCGCGCAGGGTGAGTACCGCCAGATCGACGGTGACGGCGAAGGGTTCGAAGGCGTACTTGTCGTACCCCTCCGGGGCCTGGCCCCGAGCCGCTCCGTTCACAGGTGCGGTCATGCCCACCCACCCCCCTGCGGTGACTCTTTATGGTCACCATGACCAATAGTCATACCGACTATAAAGAGCGCGAGCGGACCCCACAACCCTTCTTGACGACTCCCATACGCCCAAAAAGCCCCTGAGCGGCCCTCAGTGACCCCTCAGACGCCCGGGAGGGCCTGGAAGGGCCACGGAGGCGTCCAAGGCTCTCCTGTGCCCGCAGTCGCGCGTCGACGGCCTTTCCGGCGTACGAAAACGGCCGGTCCCGGAGCAGCTCCGGGACCGGCCGTTCGGTGCGAGCACATCCACTCGCCTACAGATCGACTTCCTGCATCAGCATGCCGACCTCGGTGTTGGACAGCCGACGCAGCCAGCCCGACTTCTGGTCGCCGAGGGTGATCGGACCGAAGGAGACGCGCACCAGCTTGTCGACCGGGAAGCCGGCCTCCGCGAGCATGCGGCGCACGATGTGCTTGCGGCCCTCGTGAAGGGTGACCTCCACGAGATAGTTCTTGCCGGTCTGCTCGACGACGCGGAAGTGGTCCGCGCGGGCGTATCCGTCCTCCAGCTGGATGCCGTCCTTGAGCTGCTTGCCGAGGTCCCGCGGGATCGGGCCCACGATGTGCGCGAGGTAGACCTTCTTCACGCCGTACTTGGGGTGGGTCAGCCGGTGCGCCAGCTCACCGTGGTTGGTGAGCAGGATGACGCCCTCGGTCTCGGTGTCGAGACGTCCGACGTGGAAGAGCCGCGTCTCGCGGTTCGTCACGTAGTCGCCGAGGCACTGCCGGCCCTCGTTGTCCTCCATCGTGGAGACGACGCCCGCGGGCTTGTTCAGCGAGAAGAACTGGTACGACTGCGTGGCCACCGTCAGCCCGTCGACCTTGATCTCGTCGTGCTCGGGGTCGACGCGCAGCCCCTGCTCCACCACGATCTCGCCGTTGACCTCCACGCGCGCGTGCTCGATCAGCTCCTCGCAGGTCCGCCGGGAACCGTAGCCCGCGCGTGCCAGGACCTTCTGGAGCCGCTCGCCCTCCTGCTCGGCGCCCGGGAACGTCTTGGGCAGCTGGACGTCCTTCTTGTCGGCGTACCGCTCCCGGTTGCGCTCCTCGGCCCGCGCGTCGTACTCGCGAGAGGTCGCCGGAACCCAGCGCCCGCGTCCGGTGCTGTTGTGGCCCTGCCTGGGCCCTCCCTTGGCACCGCCACGCGCGGAGGCACCGCGCCCGGACTTCGGGCCGTCCGGAGTGGCACCCGGTCCCACGTCGTAGCGGCGCTCCTCGGGGCGCGGCTTACTGGGCCGCCCCTGCTCCTGACCCTGACCCGGGCCCTGCTTCTGGCCTGGGCCCTGTCCCTGACCGCGCCCCTGAGCCTGACCTCGCCCCTGACTCGGACCCTGACCGCGCCCCTGACTCGGACCCTGGCCTCGCCCCTGGCTCTGACCGCGCCCTTGACCTTGACCTTGGCCCTGGCCCTGGCCGCGCCTGTCGCCCCCGCCGCTGCCGGCGCCGCGAGAGTTACCGCGCCCGCCACCGCTCTTGCCGCCACCGCTACCGCTGCCGCTACTGCTTCGCATCAAAATTCCGTCTGGTCGTCTGCGTCGTCTGCACCCGGAGCATCGGGAGCATCCGGATCGAACGACGGAACACCTTCCTGCGTCTCGGCCTCGATCGCGTCCGCCTCCGGAAGGAAGGGTGCGAGCTCCGGGAGTTCGTCCAGGCCTCGCAGGCCCATCCGCTCCAGGAAGTAGTTCGTCGTCGTGTACAGGATCGCACCTGTTTCGGGTTCCGTGCCCGCCTCCTGGACCAGACCGCGCTGCAACAGGGTCCGCATGACCCCGTCACAGTTGACTCCGCGGACGGCCGAGACCCGGCTACGGCTGACCGGCTGCCGGTACGCGACGACCGCGAGCGTCTCCAGCGCCGCCTGGGTGAGCCGGGCCTGCTGCCCGTCCAGCACGAAGCCCTCGACGGCCGCCGCGTACTCGGGCCGGGAGTAGAAACGCCAGCCGCCGGCGATGAGCCGCAGCTCGAAACCGCGCCCCTGAACGGTGTACTCGTCGGCCAGCGCGCGCAGGGCGTCCGCGATCTGCCGCGGAGGCCGCTGCAGGATCTTCGCGAGGTGCTCCTCGGTCGCGGGTTCGTCCACGACCATGAGGACGGCCTCCAGGGCGGGCCTGAGATCGAGATCGGCGACGGTCCGCGGCCCGGCCGGCACCTCTGTGGTCTCCTCGCTCACGCCTTCTTCTCCTCCTTCGCCGGCTCCGGCGGCCGGTCGAACTCGTCGGTGACCGTCGGCTCCCGATCGCCCTCCCCGCCCGTCCAGCGCACCACCAGCTCCCCGAGCGCGGTCTCCTGGTCCAGGACGACGACCTTCTCCCGGTACAGCTCCAGAAGGGCCAGGAAGCGCGCCACGACGGTCAGTGTGTCGTCGGTGTCCTCGACGAGGTCCTGGAAGGTGGCCTCACCCAGCTCCCGCAGCCGCGCGACGACGATCTGGGCCTGCTCCTGCACGCTCACCAGGGGTGCGTGGATGTGGTCGACGTACACCTGCGGCCTCGGCCTGGGCTGCATCGCCTTCACGGCGAGCTTCGCGAACCCCTCGGCCCCGATGCTGATGACGACCTCGGGCAGCAGTTCGGCGTGGTGCGGTTCCAGTCCGACGGTACGGGGATAGCGGCGGGCCTCGTCGTCGAGGCGGCGGCTGAAGATGTCGGCGACCTTTTTGTACGCGCGGTACTGGAGCAGCCGCGCGAACAGCAGGTCGCGCGCCTCCAGCAGGGCCAGGTCGGCCTCGTCCTCGACCTCGGCGGCGGGCAGCAGCCGCGCGGCCTTCAGGTCCAGCAGAGTGGCCGCGACGACCAGGAACTCGGTCGTCTGGTCGAGATCCCAGTCGGGGCCCATCGCCCTGATGTGTGTGATGAACTCGTCGGTCACCTTGGAGAGGGCGACCTCGGTGACGTCGAGCTTGTGCTTCGAGATCAGCTGGAGGAGGAGATCGAAGGGCCCCTCGAAGTTGGCCAGCCGGACCTTGAAGACCCCGTCATCGGCTTCGGCCGACGCCGCCGACTCCACCGCCTCGGCAGACGGTTCCCGCTCGGATTCCGCCTCCACCGACGGCACCGGGGACTCCGGTACTTCGTCGGCGACCGCCGGGGCCGCCACCGGCGGCGAGCCCCCCGGGCCCCGCCCCAGCACACGCCGACGACCGGCGGAGCCGGGGGCAGGGGCGTCGTTCGAGGTCATGGCCCACGCAGGCTACCGCTAGCGGCCGCGCAACCGTCGTACGAGGATGCTCGCGTCCCCACGGGATTCGAGATCCGCGAGCACCACCGCGACCGCCTCGCGCACGATCCGCCCGCGGTCGACCGCGAGTCCGTGCTCGCCCCGCAGCACGAGACGCGCGTGCTCCAGGTCCATCAGCTCCTCGGCGGAGACGTACACCGTGATCTTCTCGTCGTGCCGCTCGCGCCCGCTGGGCCGCCGCGAGGGGGCCCGGCCGCGCTTGCGGGACGCCGACACCGACTGCGGCGACGGCCCCTGCTGTCCGGAGGCAGAACCTTCCTGCTCGCCCTGGCGCCGCATCGAACGCTCCGCGGCGGCCCCTCGGCTGCGCGACGACTCCCCGGCCGGGTCGACGCCGGCGGCGACATGCTCGTCACCGTCGCCGTCGCCACCCTGGACGGGCACCGAGTGCGGCGCGTCCTCCGAGGCGGCGGCCCCGTCGCTCTCCCCGGCGGGACCCGGAACCCGGGCCTCGCCGTTGGCCTGGCGCCTGGGAGTGGACGACTGGAGCGCCATGCCCCCGGTGGTACGGAACAGTTCGTCGGCCCCCGGCAGACTCACTCGGCGTGACACCGGGCGAGCACCTCCCTGGCGAGCTGGCGATAGGCGGCGGCACCGACGGAGTTCGAGGCGTACGTGGTGATCGGCTCACCGGCGACCGTGGTCTCCGGGAAGCGGACCGTGCGTCCGATGACCGTGTGGTAGACGTGGTCGTCGAAGGCCTCGACGACACGTGCGAGCACCTCACGGCTGTGCACCGTGCGCGAGTCGTACATCGTGGCGAGGATGCCGTCGAGCTCAAGTTCCGGGTTCAGCCGCTCCTGGACCTTCTCGATGGTCTCCGTCAGCAGCGCGACACCGCGCAGTGCGAAGAACTCGCACTCCAGCGGCACTATCACCCGGTGGGCGGCCGTGAGGGCGTTCACGGTGAGCAGGCCTAGCGAGGGCTGACAGTCGATCACGATGTAGTCGTAGTCGGCCATGAGCGGCTTCAGGGCGCGCTGGAGCGTCGACTCGCGCGCGACCTCCGACACCAGCTGCACCTCGGCCGCCGACAGGTCGATGTTGCTCGGCAGCAGGTCCATGTTCGGGACCGCGGTCTTCAGCAGGATCTCGTCCACGGACATCCCCCGCTCCATGAGCAGGTTGTAGACCGTCAGGTCGAGTTCCATCGGGTTCACACCGAGGCCCACCGAGAGGGCGCCCTGCGGGTCGAAGTCGACCAGCAGGACCCGGCGTCCGTACTCCGCGAGCGCCGCACCCAGGTTGATGGTCGACGTGGTCTTGCCCACGCCGCCCTTCTGGTTGCACATCGCGATGATCGTCGCGGGGCCGTGACTGGTCAGCGGACCCGGGATCGGGAAGTAGGGCAGCGGGCGTCCGGTGGGGCCGATGCGCTCACGGCGCTGACGGGCCGCGTCGGGCGCGAGCGTGGCCGCGTACTCCGGATCGGGCTCGTACTCGGCGTCGGGGTCGTAGAAGTGCCCGTCGGGCAGTTCGTCGTAGTCGGCGAAGTGGTTGTGGACCCCGCCACTACCGTCGCCGGCCCTGGCGTTCACGTGATGACCATCCATGCTCATGTGTCCTGGCCGAGTCACCTGGGACATCTGGTGACCTTGGTGGGCTGCGAAGGTGCGGACCGCGACGGAGCCGACAGCCGCGAGCCCCGTGGGGCCCGATCCCCGCGCCGGCATTCCTGGTTGACCACCCCCGGGAGTAAATGTCGACTCATTCACAAGTCGTCTTACCTCCTTGGTGACCAGGAAACTTCTCGATAGGTCAGCGTGGCACCATGCCGACGGTTGGCGACTCTATGGCGTGTCGGCCGTTCGCAGCAACACAATCCGCCGTACCCGGCCCGATGTGTCGGCAATGAAACATCCCTCTGTCAAGGGCGTACGGCCGTCGCACGGCAGGGTTCACCGGTGCGCGAATCGGTTGAAGCGTTACGTTCGAGGCGAGTTGAACGAGTGTCGCAAAGTGACCATACACACATCCGGCCGAACCTTGTCGGGCAAGGTCCGGCGGGGTGCGGGGCGTTGACGACCCCTGTTGACGTATCGCCTTTTACCCGTTGATGACTTGGTCGTTTAGTCGACCGGGAGCCCCGGCGGGGCGGCCCTGAACGTCAGCCGAGCAGTGTCTCCAACTCCGCGTGCTCCAGCCCGTGCGCCTCTGCGACCTCCCGGTAAACGACCTTGCCGTCATGGGTGTTGAGGCCCCGGGCGAGGGCGGGATCGCGACGCAGCGCCGCCACCCAGCCACGGTCGGCGAGTTCCACGATGTACGGCAGCGTGGCGTTGGTGAGCGCGTAGGTCGAGGTGTTGGGCACCGCGCCGGGCATGTTGGCGACGCAGTAGAAGACCGATCCGTGGACCGGGAAGGTCGGTTCGGCGTGGGTCGTGGGGCGCGAGTCCTCGAAGCAGCCGCCCTGGTCGATCGCGATGTCGACGAGAACACTCCCCGGCTTCATCCGCGACACCAGCTCGTTGGTGACCAGCTTCGGGGCCTTGGCGCCGGGGATGAGCACCGCGCCGATGACGAGGTCGGCGTCCAGGACGGCCTTCTCCAGCTCGAAGGAGTTGGACATGATGGCCCGGACCTTGGTACCGAAGACCTTGTCGGCCTCGCGCAGCTTGTTGATGTCGCGGTCGAGCAACGTGACGTGGAAGCCCATGCCGACGGCGATCTGCGTGGCGTTCCAGCCGGAGACACCGCCGCCGATGACGACAGCCCGCGCGGGCTGCGTGCCGGGGACGCCGCCGGGGAGCACGCCACGTCCGCCGACCGAGCGCATCAGGTGGTAGGCGCCGACCTGCGGGGCCAGCCGGCCGGCGACCTCCGACATCGGGGCGAGCAGTGGCAGGGCGCGGCCGGGCAGCTCGACGGTCTCGTAGGCGATCGCCGTGGTGCCGGACGCGACGAGCGCGTCGGTGCACTCCTTGGACGCGGCCAGGTGCAGGTAGGTGAAGAGCGTCTGGTCCTTGCGGAGGCGGTGGTACTCCTCGGCGATGGGCTCCTTGACCTTCAGCAGCAGGTCGGCGGTGGCCCACACCTCGTCGGCCGTGGGCAGGATGCGCGCACCGGCGGCCACGAACTCGTCGTCCGTGATCGAGGAGCCGACACCGGCGTTCCGCTCGATGACGACCTGGTGGCCGTGGCGCACCAGCTCGTGCACGCCGGCCGGGGTGATGGCGACGCGGAACTCGTTGTTCTTGACCTCGCGGGGGATGCCGACCTTCACGTCGATCACGGTCCTTGGCTCAGAGGATGCGGGGGCATAGCAATACATACCCGGACGTGCGGGGGCACACCAGGAGACCGCAGGAGAAGGCGCGGTAGAGCCAGTCTAATGAAGGCGTTCTCGGTGTCTAGCCTTTCAATGCATCAATCTTCGACTGATGCGCTACGGATTTCGTAGGTGTTAGCGTCGTGTTCCAGGTCAGGTTCGCCTTCGAGGATCTCCGGCCCGCTCTCCTGAGGGTCCGGCTCGTCGCCCAGCAGCCGCTCGGCGGCGCTCCGGTGCAGTCGCGCCGCCACCGGATCCCCGAGGTGCTCCAGCGTGTCCGCCAGCCGCAGCTGAAGCGCTCCCTGCAGCCGTACGTCGTCGGCGCGGCGGGCCCAATCCACCGCCTCCTGGCAGGTACGCAGCGACTCCTCGGGCCGCCCCGCGTACTCCTGGACCCGCGCCAGCTCGCTCAACGCCCGTGCCTGCGCGCCCACATCACCGTTCTTGCGGTGACCTGCCACCGCGGCACGCCAGTTGCGCAGCGCCTCGCCGTAACGGCCCGCGTAGGTGTGCGCGGTGGCGATACGGCCGTACAGCCGGGCGGCGTCCTCGCGCTCGTCGCGTGCCAGTCGCTGGGCGAGCGCACGCCCGTACCAGTCGGCGGCGCGGTCGTAGTCCCCGAGCTCCTGGTGTGCGCCCCCTACGGATTCCATCGCGCGCCCGGTCGCGTACGGGTCGTTCGCCTCGCGTCCGGCGTCCAGAGCCGCCCGGTAGCGGATCAGCGCATCGCCCGTTCGGCCGGTCCGCGCGTCCAGGTCGGCGAGGTTCAGCAGGGCGGCGGCCCGCTCGCGGGGCAGTTCGCGGCGCTCGGCGACGTCGAGGACGAGACGGTGGACGCCGTACAGGTCGGGCGCGGCGGCCTGGGTTCCGACGTGCGCGACCATGGCCTTGACCAGGGCGGACATCAGGCGTCTGGCCAGGGTGTCCAGCTCCCCGTCGGCCACGGCGAGGCGGGCCGCGGCGAGCAGGGCGGGCCTTCGGATGGTGAGCCAGTCCGCCGCCGCCCTCGGGTTCGGGAAGCGCAGCGCGCTGGGCATGCCGAGAAGCTTCTCGCGGGCCAGTGGGCTGTCGGTCTCGGTGATCGCCCGGCAGGACACCAGCAGCCGTACCGTCCGCTCCAGCATCCGGGCCCGGGCCAGCTGGAGCTCGGCCGGGCGGTCCTGGGACACCGCGAGAGGGCGTAGGAGGGGCATCAGGCAGCCGGGGACCTCGTACTGCGGCAGCGGCGAGTCCACGGCCGTCAGAAGGCTCAGGGCGACGAAGTCGTCCAGGGTGGCGCGGGCGCCGCCGACCGAGCAGCCGGCCAGCGCGGAGGCCGTCTGCGGGTCGACCAGGCCGCCGGGGGCGAGGGCGAGCAGTCGCAGTGTCCGGGCGGCCGGGGTGGGCAGCGACGCGTACACGAGGCGGAACACGCGGCTGAGGGCGGTGCCCTCGTCGCCCTCGGCGTGCAGCTGCTTGGCGAGGTCGGAGACGGCCGCCTTGGGCCGGGCCTCCAGCCAGCCGCCGGCCAGCATCAGTGCGGCGGGCTGCCCCTGGCACACCTCGGCGAGGGCTTCGGCGGAGCGCGGGTCCACGGTGACGCGCACCGACCCGGTGAAGCGTTCGAGCAGTTCCACGGCGGACTTGGTGTCGAGGCCGCCCAGCGTGCACGGCCGGACGTCGGAGATCCCGGTCAGCGGGCCCCCGGAGACGGCGACGGCAAGACAGTCCGGGTTGTCCGGCAGGAGCGCGTCGACCTGCTCGGCGTCGGCCGCGTCGTCGAGCAGGAGCAGCATCCGGCGGTCGGCGAGCGCGTCGCGCAGCGCCTCGGACAGTTCGTCCTCGTCGGCGCCGGGCGGGGTGGGCAGCTCCAGGGCGGTCAGCAGCTCGCGGGCGGTGCGTTCGGTGGGCACGCGCGTGCCGTCGGGCTCGGTGAGCCGGGCGCGCAGCACACCGTCCGGGTAACTGTCCGCGACCTGGCGGACCAGTTCCTCGGCGAGCGCGCTGCGGCCCGATCCGGGCTTGCCGGCGATGAGGAGCACGCGCGCGCGGGGAGCCTTCCGACCCGCGAGAGTGTCGAGTCCGGCGCGCTCGATGTCGGCGCGCAGTTCCTTCAACTCTCTTGTCCGGCCGAGGAACTGACTGTCCGTAGGAACGGGCGACCGATCGTTTCCGGACAGCTTCGTGCCGTCTGCGTCCACCGCCTGATCCGTCACGGGCCACACTCCCGTCCACCTGCACGCGCAAGCCCGCCGGGACTCCGGTTCGGGCGTTTCCAGAGCCTAGTTCACGCTCTGCGACGATCTGTGCGGAGCGCGGCGGGCAGGTCGCCCGATCGGATCAGCCGATGGTCACACCGGGCGCGGCAGCTGGCCCCTACGGGCGCCTCAGGCCTCGAAGGGCCGGGCCGGCCACGCCGCGTCGGCCGGGCGCAGCGAGTCGAGTCCGTCGCCCTTCTCGGCCGCCACCAGCGAAAGGACGCCCACGACCAGGCAGTTGCTGTGCACTTCGCCGGCGAGGACACCCCGGACCAGTTCCTCGACGGACACGCGCGCGTACTCCATGTCGGCCTCCTCGTCCTCGACCTCGAAGCGCTCCCCCTCGGCCTCGGACAGATTCCGGGCCAGGAAGATCCGTACGGCCTCGTCGCAGCCGCCCGCCGTGGGGTAGACGTCGGTCAGCACCCGCCAGTCCTCGGCCTTGACGTGCGCCTCCTCGTACAGCTCGCGCTGGGCGGCGTGCAGCGGGTTCTCGCCAGGTACGTCGAGCAGGCCGGCCGGGATCTCCCACATCCGTTGGCGCACGGGGTGGCGGTACTGCCGGATCAGCAGGACCCTGCCTTCCGCGTCGAGGGCGAGGACGCCCACGGATCCTGGGTGGACCTGGTAGTCCCGGCCCACGACCGAGCCGTCGGGCATGACCACCTCGTCGGTGCGCACGGAGGTCTTGTTGCCCACGAAGGGGGTCTCCGTCGCCCGGATCTCCCACTCCTCCGGAGTGTCCTTGATGGTGGTCATGTCGACTCGTCCTCCCGCATCCCGCGTCCCGCCCCGTACACAAGAAACCGGCCCCGGAAGCCGGCACAGAAAACCGGGGCACGCACCCCCAAAGGCGCGCACCCCGGTCACCGTACAGCCTGGCGTTACTTGCCCGTCTTGCGCCGGACGGCGGCCTTGACGAGGCCGGCGAAGAGCGGGTGGGGGCGGGTGGGGCGGGAACGCAGCTCCGGGTGGGCCTGGGTGGCCACCAGGTAGGGGTGGACGTCGCGCGGGTACTCGACGTACTCCACCAGCTTGCCGTCCGGGGAGGTGCCGGAGAACTGGAGACCGGCCCGCTTCTCCAGTTCGGCGCGGTAGCTGTTGTTGACCTCGTAGCGGTGGCGGTGGCGCTCCTCGACGTACTCCTTGCCGTCGTACACCTCGCGCACGATGGAGCCCTCGGCGAGTTTGGCCGGGTACATGCCCAGGCGCATCGTTCCGCCCATGTCGCCGTCGCCCGCGACGATGTCGAGCTGCTCGGCCATGGTCGAGATGACCGGGTGGGCGGTGGCGGCGTCGAACTCGGTGGAGTTGGCGTCCTCGATGCCGGCCAGGTTGCGGGCCGCCTCGATGACGATGCACTGCAGGCCCAGGCACAGCCCCAGCAGCGGGATCTTGTGCTCGCGGGCGTACTGGATCGCGCCGACCTTGCCGGACACACCACGGTCGCCGAAGCCGCCCGGGATGCAGATCGCGTCCACGTCCTCCAGCTGCTTCTTGGCGCCCGCCGGGGTCTTGCAGTCGTCCGAGGTGACCCACTTGATCTTCACGCGCGCGTGGTTCGCGAACCCGCCCGCGCGGAGGGCCTCGGTGACCGAGAGATAGGCGTCGGGCAGGTCGATGTACTTGCCGACCAGAGCGAGGTTGATCTCGTGGGCGGGGTTGTGGACGCGGTCCAGGAGGTCGTCCCACGTCGTCCAGTCCACGTCCCGGAAGGGCAGGTCCAGCTTGCGGACCACATAGGCGTCCAGGCCCTCGCGGTGCACGGTCTTCGGGATGTCGTAGATCGAACGGGCGTCGGGACAGGCGACGACCGCGGCCTCGTCGACGTCGCACATCAGGGAGATCTTGCGCTTGATCGCGGTGGGGACCTCGCGGTCGCAGCGCAGCACGATCGCGTCCGGCTGGATACCGATGTTCCGCAGGGCCGCCACGCTGTGCTGGGTCGGCTTGGTCTTCAGCTCGCCGGAGGGGCCGATGTAGGGCAGCAGCGAGATGTGCACGACGAACACGTTGTCGCGGCCGACCTCGTGGCGGACCTGACGCACGGTCTCCAGGAAGGGCAGCGACTCGATGTCGCCGACCGTGCCGCCGACCTCGGTGATGACGACGTCGACCTCGTCGGTGGCCATACGGCGGATGCGGTGCTTGATCTCGTTGGTGATGTGCGGGATGACCTGGACGGTGTCGCCCAGGTACTCGCCGCGCCGCTCCTTCGCGATCACCGTCGAGTAGATCTGGCCGGTGGTGACGTTGGCCGAGCCGTCGAGGTCGCGGTCGAGGAAGCGCTCGTAGTGGCCGATGTCCAGGTCGGTCTCGGCGCCGTCGTGAGTGACGAACACCTCGCCGTGCTGGAAGGGGTTCATCGTGCCGGGGTCGACATTGAGGTAAGGGTCGAGCTTCTGCATCACGACACGCAGGCCGCGCGCCTTGAGGAGCATGCCGAGGCTGGAGGCCGTCAGACCCTTGCCGAGTGAGGAGGCGACACCCCCGGTGACGAAGATGTGCTTGGTCGTCGTGGCGGTGCTGTTTCGAGCTGTGCCATTTCGAAACGAAGCGGGTGTCATGGCCAAGGCGGGGCTCCCGTGGTCGCGGTCTGGGGTGCGGTACGGCCGCCCGGCCCGGAGCTTTCCGGGTTTTCAGGGGAGGATCCGTCGCTGCGGTTCGGGGGTTTCGTGCCCACCGGTCCACGGGCTACCAGGGTATCAGCGACCCGAGGAGATGGCTTCCGGCCACGCTCCGCGCACACGCGGACACGCATCCCGTACACGAGTCACCATCACCCTGTCCGGCGCTCACCCGAAACAGTGCCCGCTCACCAGAGCTTCACTCGTTCAGCGGACCCGGGTTCTCCGGAGCGGCACGCGGACCGTCTGAGTGCGTCGTATGCTCCTCGGACACTCGCTGCCGAGCCCTTCCGACAACACGGCACCACCCCCGCCCGTGACACCGGAACAACGAGCGCTCGTCAGTCCGTTGAGCAAAGATTGGTGTTTGCTTCACCGCTCAACGATGCTGGACAACGAACCCTTGACCGCAAGATCGAGACCCCCGTTTTCCTTTTGGGGGCGACGTGGCCGTTCGACTGGAGTTGCACGTGGCCGGGCTCATCGAAGACTACGCACTCATCGGGGACATGCAGACTGCCGCGCTGGTCTGCCGGGACGGCACAGTCGACTGGCTGTGCCTGCCCCGCTTCGACTCCCATGCCGTCTTCGCGGGACTGCTCGGCACCGAGGAGCATGGCTTCTGGCGCCTCGGTCCCGCGCACGCGGCGGACGCGAAACCCCCCGTGGCGGCCCGTCGCCGTTACCGGGGCGACTCGCTGATCCTCGAATCCGAGTGGGACACCCCACGTGGCACGGTCAGAGTGACCGATTTCATGCCCCCTCGCGACGGCGCCCCGCAGCTGATCCGCATCGTGGAGGGCGTCAGCGGCCGGGTGCCGATGCGTTCGGCCCTGCGCATGCGGTTCTCGTACGGTCGTGTCGTGCCGTGGGTGCACAAGCACGAGGGGCGGACGGTCGCCGTCGCGGGCCCCGACTCGGTGTGGTTCGACACCACCGCGGAGACCTACGGCAAGTCGCTGACGACGTACGCCGACTTCACGGTGGCGCCGGGTGACCGGATCGCGTTCACCATCTCCTGGGAGCCCTCGCACAAGCAGCCGCCCGCGCTGCCCGAGCCCGAGCAGTCCCTCGACGCCACCGAGGATTTCTGGCGCGAGTGGGTCGAGCAGTGCACGTACCACGGCCCCTACCGGGAGGCCGTCGTCCGCTCGCTCATCACGCTGAAGGCGCTGACGTACGCGCCGACCGGCGGCATCGTGGCCGCGCCGACCACCTCCCTCCCGGAGGACATCGGCGGCGTACGCAACTGGGACTACCGCTACACCTGGCTGCGCGACGCGGCCATCACCCTCTCCTCCCTCCTGCGCACCGGCTACCGCGACGAGGCCCGCGCCTGGCGCGAGTGGCTGCTGCGCGCGGTCGCCGGCGACCCGGAGAACCTGCAGATCATGTACGGGATCGCGGGCGAACGAGAGCTGGGCGAGGCCGAGTTGGACTGGCTTCCCGGCTACGAGAACTCGGGCCCCGTCCGGGTCGGCAACGGCGCCGCGCACCAGCTCCAGCTGGACGTGTACGGCGAGGTCACCGAGGCCCTGCACCTGGCCCATATGACGGGTCTGGCCCGCAACGACTACGCCTCCCTGCTCCAGCTGAAGCTGATCCGCTATCTGGAGCAGCACTGGGACGAGCCCGACGAGGGCATCTGGGAGGTGCGCGGTCCGCGCCGCCACTTCGTGCACTCCAAGGTCATGGCCTGGGTCGCGGTGGACCGGACGATCAAGCTCATCGAGTCCGGCGACGCGGACGGCCCGCTGGAGAAGTGGCGCGAGCTGCGCGACGACATCCACCGGGACGTGTGTGAGAAGGGTTACGACAAGGAGCGCAACACCTTCACACAGTCGTACGGCTCGAAGGAACTGGACGCCTCCCTGCTGCTGATCCCGCAGATGGGCTTCCTGCCTCCCGACGACAAGCGCGTCATCGGCACCATCGAGGCGATCCAGCGCGAGCTGTCCACCTCGGACGGCTTCATCCTGCGCTACCCGACCTCGGGCGGCGAGGAGAACCTCGACGGCCTCCCCGGCGACGAGGGCGCGTTCCTGGCCTGCTCGTTCTGGATGGCGGACGACCTGGCGATGATCGGCCGCGTCGACGAGGCCCGCAAGCTCTTCGAGAAGCTCCTCGACCTCCGCAACGACCTGGGCCTGCTGGCCGAGGAGTGGGACCCGCGACTCAAGCGCCAGGTGGGCAACTTCCCCCAGGCCTTCAGCCACGTCCCGCTGATCGACACGGCCCTGAGGCTGACGGCTTCGGGGGCGTACGGCGGCTAGAAACTCACGCCCGGCAAACCGCGCCCCGGTTTTCAGGGGCGCGGGGAACTGCGCGATCAGCCACGAGGGCGCCGCACCTCAAAGCGGCGCAATCGTAACCAAGCGCCTACCCTGGAAGCACATAAATGCCCCCTATCGGAAGGGGGCCGCCATGGCTTCCCCCTCAAAGGCGGGCACAGCCCTCTCCGCGCTCCGCGAAGACCTCACCGGCGACGTACTCGCCCCGGGCGACCCCGGATACGACGACGCCCGCACCGTCTTCAACGCCATGATCGACAAACGCCCCGCAGTGATCGCGCAGTGCGTGGACGAGGCCGACGTGACCCGTTCCGTGCGCTTCGCCCGCGATCTGGACCTGCCGATCGCGGTGCGCGGCGGCGGCCACAGTGTGGCGGGCATGGGCCTGAACGACGCGGGTCTGGTGATCGACCTGCGCCGGATGGACGAGGTGACCGTCTACCGCGCGGCGCAGTCGGTACGGGTCCAGGGCGGGGCGCTGATGAGCCACCTGGACCGGGCGACCCAGCCGTACGGGCTGTCGACCACCGGCGGCCGGGTCTCCACGACCGGCGTCGCCGGCTTCGTGCTCGGCGGCGGCAGCGGCTGGCTCGACCGGACGTACGGCCTCGCCGTCGACAACCTCATCGGGGTCGACCTGGTCACCGCCGACGGCACCGCGGTCCACGCGAGCGCCGAGCAGAACCCGGAGTTGTTCTGGGCGCTGCACGGTGGCGGCGGAAACTTCGGGGTCGCCACCTCGCTCACCCTGAGACTGCACGAGATGCCCGCCTTCTCCGTCGCGCTGCTGCTCTACCTCCCCGAGTTCGGCCCCGAGGTCATCCGCACCTACCGCGACGTGATCGAGGCCGGCCCGGTCGAGGCGAGCGGCGGGGCCATTTATCTCACCGCCCCGCCCGAGGAGTTCGTCCCACCGCATCTGGTCGGACATCTGCTGTGCGGCGCACTGCTGACGTACACGGGTGCCGAGGACGACATGCGCAAGCTCGCAGAGCCGCTGCTCTCGCTGCCGCACGAGGTGGAGATCGTCACCGCGATCCCGTACGCCGACTTCCAGTGCATGCTCGACGACCCGCCCGACATGCGGAACTACTGGTCGGCCGAGTACCTGACGGGCGCGCCCGACGAGTTCGTGGACGCCTTCTGCGCTCTCGGGGACGCCGTTCCCGTGCCGACCGGCACGCAGAGCGCGCTGTTCCCGCTCGGCGGGGCCATCGCCGACGGCCCGTCCGAGTACCCGGTCCCCTACCGGGACGCCCAGTGGGCCGTGCACCCCTTCGGCTGCTGGGAGGATCCGGCGGACGACGAGCGCTGCGTCCAGTGGGTCCACGACGTCCGTAGCCGCGTCCGCCCGTGGAGCACCGGCGCGGTCTATCTCAACTTCATCGGCGACGAGGGCGCGGAGCGCGTGATCGCGGGCCTGGGCGCCGAGAACACGCGCCGGCTGGCGTCGGTGAAGCGCCAGTACGACCCGGACAACGTGTTCCGCTTCAACCACAACATCGTTCCGGCGTAGCCGGGCCGCGCGTGCCGTTGACGCGCGGATCGTCAGTGCTGCGTAGGTGCGGGTAGCGTCCGCTGCATGGACAGCCGTACGGACAGCCGTTTCGCGACCCGGGGCGCCGGCATCACCGTGCAGCGGGCGCTCGAACTGCCGGGGCTGCGCAGCGGGCTGCCGGAGGTCCTGGCGGGCGCCGACCGGCTGCGGCGGACCGTCCGGTGGGTGCACGCGGGCGAGGTCCCGCACATCGCCTCGCTGCTCAAGGGCGGCGAACTGCTCCTGACGACCGGCTACGGGCTCGGCACCCGTCCGGCCGAGCAGCGCGCGTTCGTCCGTACGCTCGCCGAGCGGGACATCGCGGCGCTCGTCGTGGAGCTGGGCCCGCGCTTCACCCGGCTGCCCGCGGCCCTCGTGGAGACGGCCCGCGCGACCGGTCTCCCGCTGGTCCAGCTGCACCGCGAGGTGGCGTTCGTGGCCGTCACCGAGGAGATCCACACCGAGATCGTCAACGGCCACTACGCACTGCTCCAGCGGGCCGAGGAGATCCACCGGCGCTGCACGGAGGCCCTGCTCGGCGGCGGCGGTGTCCCACAGGTCCTCGGCATCCTGGCGGACTTCAGCGGCAACCCGGTGTTCCTGGAGACGGCCGACGGCCAGCTCCTGTACGCCGCCGGAGCCGGCCCCGAGGGCGCCGACCCGCTCCAGGTGTGGGAGGGCCTGCGCACCCAGCCCAAGGACGCGCCGCCGCCCGCCGGTTCCGCTCTCGTCGACGTCCCCGGGGGCGGCCCCGGCACCGGGTCGGTCCGCGCACGGCTGGTCCTGCTTCCCGTCCTCGAACCCCTTGCCCTCGTGCACCGTATGGCCGCCGAACGGGCCGCGGGCATCCTGGCCGTCGTCCTGATGCAGGCCCGCCAGGAGGAGGAGCTGGCGGCGCGTGGCCGCGGCGACTTCCTCACCGACCTCGCCGAGGGCCGTGTCGACGCGGAGGCCGCGCCCGCGCAGGCCCGCGTTCTCGGCTTCCGGCCCGGCGCCGGGCCGTTGCTGCCCATGGTGATGCGGCTCGGCGACACACTCACCCCGGGCGGGGGCTGGGCGGTGCTGGCCCGCGCGGTCACCGAGGAGCTGGCGTCGGTCGGTGTGCCGGTACTGCTGGGCGTACGGCCGGTGGAGGGCCGGGTGCCGCTGCTGGTGGGCCTGCGCGCGGAGTCGGAGCGCCCGGCGGTCGCCGACCGGGTCGCGACGGCGCTGCGGGCGGGTGTGGAACGCGCGGGGATGCAGCGGCCTGGCGCCCAGCCGCCGGTCGTCGTGGTCGGGGTCGCCGGCGGCTGGGCGGCGGCCTCGGCGGGGCTGCGCCACGCGGCGGAGACGGCGACGGCGGCCCAGGGGCTGCCGGACCGCCCGTGGTACGACGCCCGCCGCCTGGACATCGACCTGTTGCTGTGGCGGCTGCGCGACCACCCGGACCTGGCGGCCTTCGTGGAGCGCGCGATCGGTCCGCTGCGCACCCACGACCACCGCTCCAAGCCGCCGTTGCTGCCCACCCTGGAGACGTATCTCGCCCATGCGGGCCGCAAGGCGGAGACGGCCCGAGAACTCCACCTCAACCGCCAGACCCTCTACAACCGCCTCGCACGGATCGGGGAGTTGCTGGGCACCGACCTGGACGACCCGCAGACCGTACTGGCGTTGAGTTTGGCGCTACGGGCCCGCAGACACCTGCCCTGACCCCGGGCTTGCGCCCGATCCCTCAGGGCAGCGGCCGGGGCTGCGTGAACTCGTCGTAGACACTGAGCACTTGGGCGACGGTCTCGTCCTCGGTGGGCCAGGTGGCGATCTGCCGGACGCCCCGCTCCCGGAGGAGATCCCGGCGCTCAGGGTCACCGAGAAGCCGTACGACAGCCCTGCCGAGCGCCACCGCGTCGCCGTAGGGGACGAGTTCGGCCGCGTCCCCGACGAGCTCCGGAACGCCTCCCACGGCCGTCGCGATCAGCGGCACGCGCGCGTGGAGAGCCTGCTGTGCGAGAACGGAGCGCGACTCCCAACGGCTGGGCAGCAGGGCGAGGTCGGCGGCGAACAGCAGTTCGCTCACGTCGTCGCGCCGCCCGATGAGCCGGACGGGCAGCCCCTCGTTCTCGATGCGGCCCTGCAACTCGGCCCGCAGCGGCCCCTCCCCCGCGATCACGAGGAGCGGCGCCGGATCGAGACCACGCCACGCGTGTACGGCGTCCAGCAGGACGTCGTACCCCCGGTGCCGGTCGAGGGAGCCGACGGACATGAGCAACGGACGGTCCGTGGCGCCGAGTTCGGCCCGTGTCTTGGACCGGTCGGACTCGTCCCGCCCGACGGCCCCACGCGGGGCGGACAGCGCCACGGCGGACAGCCGGACATCCCGGGCCCCGCGCCGCCGGGCCCGGTCGACGAGGTCGGAGGAGGTTCCCAGGACGACGGCGGCGGTCTTCACGACCCGCCGCTCCAGCACCCTCAGCAGTTGGGCGCGCGGCCCCTCGGCGTACGCCCGGTTGTGCCAGGTGACGACGAGCGGAGTGCGCCGCCCGCTGAGCGCGAGGGCGGCCCGGAAGGAGGCGTGCAGCCCGTGCGCGTGCACCAGGTCGGCGTTCGAACAGGCCGCGCGCAGCGCCGCCACCGAGCCGGGATCGCTGCTGCGCGGGATGGGCACGTGTTCCGCGCCGGCGCCCGTGAAGTCGTAGGCGCTGTCGGCGTCGGAGGGGGCGCACACGATGACCCGCACGCCTCTCGCGACGAGCCCCGCCGCCAGCGAACGCACGTGCGCGCTGCTGCCGGCGTTGCCGCCGCCGAGCACCTGAACGGTGCGCAGCGGCGACTGACCGTGCGGTGAGTGGCTGCTCGCGAGGCTCACGTGGCCGGGGGCTCCTGGTTCGGCGTCGGGCGGTCACGAAGAAAGGACACGGAGAAACGTACAGAAGGTTTGGGCGGAAGGGGTGTACCGCGCTGCTTTCTCCGTGTACGGGGGTATCCGTACTCCTTCAAGGATGCCAGTACGTACGGGTGTTCCGGACCAAGGAGGGGTGGGGCGGGTCACTCACTCGGGTGAGAGAGACCCCACTAAACGTCAGCTGTTCGAACGTCAGCCGTCCGCCCGGGCCGCCGCCAGCAATTCCTCCGCATGCGCCCGCGCCGTCTCCGAGTCCTCCTGCCCTGCCAGCATCCGCGACAGCTCCCGTACCCGGTCCTCGCCCTCCAGCACCTTCACGCCGGACCGGGTCACCGATCCGTCGTTGGTCTTCTCCACCAGCAGCTGCCGGTCGGCGAACGCGGCGACCTGCGGCAGATGCGTCACGACGACGACCTGCGCGCTCTTCGCCAGCTTGGCCAGGCGACGCCCGATCTCCACGGCCGCCTTGCCGCCCACCCCGGCGTCCACCTCGTCGAACAGATAGGTGGGCACCGGGTCGGTCCCCGCGAACACGACCTCAACGGCCAGCATCACGCGCGACAGCTCACCTCCGGACGCTCCCTTGGCGATGGGCCGGGCGGGAGCCCCGGGATGGGGTGCGAGGAGCAGCTCGACCTCGTCAGCGCCGGACGGCCCGTAGGCGACCGTGCGGCCGTCGACCTCGACGCCCTCGGGGTCCTCCGTCTGCCGGATGTCGAACGACACGCGCGCGTGGGGCATGGCCAGCGAGGCCAGCTCGGCGGTCACGGCGGCGGCGAACCGTGCGGCCGCCTCCGTCCGCGCGTCCGTCAACGCCTGTGCCATCCCGCCCAGTTCGCCGCGCAGCACGTCCCGCTCGACGGTCAGCTCACCGATCCGCTCGTCGTCGCCGTCGAGTTCGAGCAGCCGCGCGGAGCCCTCCTCGGCCCACGCCAGCACACCGGCGACATCGGAGCCGTACTTCCGCGTGAGCGCGGTGAGCGCGGCCCGCCGTTCCTCGACGGCCGCCAGCCGCAGCGGATCGGCGTCCAGGTCGTCGGCGTACCCCGCCAGCTCCCCGGCGACGTCCCCGAGGAGGATGCCGACCTCGCCGATCCGGTCGGCGAGCGCGGCCAGGGCCGAGTCGTGCGACCGTACGGCCTCCAGGGCCCGGTGGGCGCCCGCGACAAGCGTGGCGGCGTCGATGCCCTCGGGGTCCTCGGGGTTGCCGGCGAGGCCGGCGTGGGCGACGGTCGCGGCCGAGGCCAGCGCCTCCGCGTGCCCGAGCCGCTCCGCTTCCTCGGAGAGTTCGGCGTCCTCACCGGCCCGTGGCTCCACGGCGGCGATCTCGTCGAGCCCGTACCGCAGCATGTCGGCTTCCTGGGCCCGCTCACGCGCGCGCGTGGTGATCTCGTCCAGCTCGTTGGCGACGGCCCGCAGCCGCCGGTAGGCCTCCCCGTACTTGGCGAGTGGCGCGGCGACCGCGTCCCCCGCGTACCGGTCGAGCGCCGCCCGCTGCCGGGACAGCTTGAGCAGCCCCTGCTGGTCGGTCTGCCCGTGCACGGCCACCAGCTCGTCGGCCAGCTCGGCCAGCACCCCCACGGGCACCGACCGGCCGCCCAGATGCGCCCGGGAGCGCCCCTCGGCGGAAACGGTACGGCTGATGAGCAGCGCCCCGTCGTCCAGCTCGGCACCGGCCTCCTCGGCCCGTACGACGGCCGCCCCGCCCGGGGGCACGGTGATCCGCCCCTCCACGACCGCGTTCTTGGCCCCGATCCGCACCAACGCCGCGTCAGCCCGCCCACCGAGCAAAAGCCCCAGGCTGGTCACGACCATGGTCTTTCCCGCACCGGTCTCACCGGTCACGGCGGTAAAGCCGGGCGACAACTCGACGACCGCGTCGTCGATCACGCCGAGCGACCGTATCCGCATCTCCTCCAACACGAACACGACCATACGAGGTCAGCCGCTCAATGTGCGACGCCCCCCACCTCGAATGAGAGAACCCGCAGGTAACGAATGACTATCGGCCTCCACATGTCACCCAGGGGAGTGGCACGGCCCCGACAGGGGCGCGGGGAACTGCGCGAACGACCACAGCGCACCCGCACCCGCCGACGAACCCGTTCCACCCCCCACAAACCGCGTCAGTGAGGCGCCCCCCGCCACCCGGAAACAGGCAACGCGAACTTGGCGACCAGCCGATCGGTGAACGAAGCATGATGCAGCCGGGCCAACCGAACCGGCACAGCCCCCCGCCGAACCTCCACCCGCGCCCCGGGCGGCAACTCGACAGTCCGCCGCCCGTCACACCACAGCACACCCGGCGGAATATGAGGCAGAACCTCCACAGCCAGCACAGAATCCGGCGACGTCACCAACGGCTTCGCGAACAGCGCGTGCGCACTGATCGGCACCATCAGCAGTGCCTCCACCTCGGGCCACACCACAGGCCCACCCGCGGAGAAGGCATACGCGGTCGACCCGGTGGGCGTCGACAGGCAGATGCCGTCACACCCGAACCCGGTCACCGGCCGACCGTCGATCTCCAGGACGACCTCGAGAAGCTTCTCCGCGGACACCTTCTGCACGGCCGCCTCGTTCAGCGCCCAGTCGGTGTGCACGATGTTGCTGTTCTGGCTCACGACGACGTCGATGGTCATCCGTTCCTCGACCTCGTACGCCTTTGTCACCACCCGGTCGACCACTTTGTCGAGGTCGTCGCGCTCGGCCTCGGCGAGGAAGCCGACGCTACCGAGGTTGACGCCGAGCATCGGCACCCCGGACGCCCGGGCGAACTCGGCGCCGCGCAGCAGCGTGCCGTCGCCGCCCAGCACGATGAGCAGCTCGCAGCCGTCGAGGCACTGTGCGGTGGCCTCCTCGATCAGCTCCACCTCGGGCGGCAGCGGCAGGTCGGCCGCCTCGGCCGCGAGGACCCGCACTCCGAGTCCGGAGCGCACCAAGCCCTCGACCACGAGTTCGGCGCTTCTGATCGCGGCCGGCCGCCCGGTGTGGGCGAGCAGGAAAACAGTACGATCTCGGGTCTGAGTCAACGAGGCCCCTCCGCCACTGCACGGTCGACATCGGCCGGGTCGAGTTCGGGTGCGCCGGCCCGCAGCCACAGAAAGTACTCGACGTTCCCCTTCGGCCCGGGCAGCGGGCTGGCGGTCACGCCCCGCACCCCGAGCCCCAACTGCCCTGCGCGGGTGGCGACTCCGCGTACCGCCTCGGCACGCAGTTCGGGACTGCGTACGACTCCTCCACTGCCCAGCCGTTCCTTCCCCACTTCGAACTGTGGTTTGACCATCATCACCAGGTCGGCATCAGGTGCCGCGCACCGCGCAAGGGCGGGCAGCACGAGACCGAGCGGGATGAAGGACAGATCCCCCACGACAAGATCCACTGGTTCCCCATCGATCGCTTCGAGCGTCAACTCGCGTACGTTCGTACGGTCCTTGACGGTGACGCGTTCATCGCTTTGGAGAGACCACGCGAGTTGGCCGTACCCCACGTCGACGGCGACGACGTGCGCCGCACCGGCGCGCAGGAGCACGTCGGTGAATCCGCCGGTGGACGCGCCCGCGTCCAGCGCCCGCCGGCCGCCGACCTTCAGTCCCTGCGGGACGAAGACCTCCAGGGCGCCGGCGAGCTTGTGGCCGCCCCGGGAGACGTACTCGGGATCGTCGTCGTCGGTCACGACGACGATCGCGGCGGCGGTCTCCACCTGGGTGGCGGGCTTCGTCGCGACGGTCTTGCCGACGGTGACCCGCCCGGCGGCGATCAGCTGGCTCGCGTGCTCGCGCGAGCGGGCGAGCTTCCGACGCACCAGCTCGGCGTCAAGGCGGTGGCGTGCCACTCCTGCCACGTTCGGTTCAGCTCCTATTGCCGTACGTCGATGGGGGCGCCGGAGGTCCCGGGCGGGCGTCGAGCGCGGTGAGCGTGTCGCGCAGCCCCCGGTGTACATCCTCGTACACCTCGACATGACCGTCCGTGGCGAGGTGGTCGGCGTCACCGAG